>JAJRDU010000299.1 GCA_028748685.1 Methylococcaceae bacterium | reverse complement strand
TGATGCTTGGTTGATGAGTCAATAGTTTGAACCTTAGCAATAATCTTTTTTAGGGATTTTTTGTACCAATCTTTCCTATGTTTTTCAGAATGAACCTGACCAGCCACATGAAATGCTTTATCGCCTAAAAAGGTTCTTATAGTTGTTTCAAATAGCATTTCATAACCTGGATCCATGTACTTATCCTTTGTGAACTCTAACGCCCAGCTAATGGGCGCGTAGCGAAGCGGAGCGTCCCGTTGAGCGCCGTGTTAGAGCGGGGTTGCTTTCTGCCAGATAGCTTCATAGTTGTTTAATTTCTCTGGGACTATATCTGGTGGAGCTTGAACTAAGTAAGTGGGTTTTGCTTTTGCAGCATCTTTAACCGACTGTCCCAATAACCAGCATACATAGTTGTCAATAAATATTACTCTGTCATGGAGAGAGTTACTTTTCCTAAGCTCAAGCACTGCGCCATGTTGGGCATTATATTTTTGAGCAGATGGTATAAGCGCTTCTGCCTGCTTATTAGAAAGTAATCTAACCGTTACTCCATCCTGCCTCGATGTTAAATAGTGATCGAATACACTTTGATCCAAATAAGGATCAATAATGAAAAGTGATTTCTCTGCAGAGCCTATGACTTTGTTCAATGCTTTAAAAAAATCATAGACATCCCCAGCCCCGAAGTTTTCCTGTGCTACAGATGGCACTATAAGTTCTAAGTCGGCTATAGCTCTATGAATAACACCATAAATTTTAGAGACATTACTATCGCGCGTAAGACTATTTGAGAGAAAATCAGCGCTTGTTTTAAGAGAAATTGCCTCCATGATATTCCACCTCGAAATGAGCGCATGAGCCTGAGCAAGCCATATCTGATGCTCACGAGAAGATGACTGATATTGAGATAGATCGGGAGCCCTTTCTAATAGAGATCTTAACTGTGCCAATAATATATGTGGTTCCATGTTTTGATAGCTCTAACAAGGAATTAGATGGTTAACCGTATATCTACCGACAAACCTGCTTCGACACAATAAAGTCTTGATCTGCATTTGTTTTTTCCTTTCCGTATATCTTCGGCACCAAGCAAGAATGGCCGGTAAAGTTCCAATTGCCGTCATTGAATCAGATGGAGCGATAGTCCGCAACTCGGGTCGAACTCAACCAGTCAACGGTAAAATCAATTCAAGCATATTTGGAAAGCATCCCAACCATACCCAACCTCCGCCTTTCGCCTTGAACCTAACTCTCCAACCAGCCAATAATATGATCCTCCAGATCGTCGACTTGAGATTCCTTGATCGCATAACTGCTTATCGAGACACCGGCATCCCTGACCGACTCCGGATTGCCTGAAACCAAGGGATGCCAGTCCGGCAGCGGCTTTCCGTCGGTCAATAGGCGATAGGCGCAAGTCGCAGGCAACCAACGATATTCGGCAAAGTCATGCTGTTTCAGATCGATGCAATCCGGCACCAGCGTGCAGCGTTCGCTGTAACGGGTGCAACGACAAGTATCCAGGTCGATCAGATCGCAGCAAACGCTGGTAAAGGCTAGCTCGCCGGTGTCTTCGTCTTCCAGTTTATGCAGACAGCATTTGCCGCAGTTGTCGCACAACGATTCCCACTCCTCGGTGGTCATCTGCGCCAGGGTTTTGGTTTCCCAGAATTTCATGGTTTTAAGGTGCCGCTTACTGCGGTTTGAGCTGGCGAAGTTGGTAATGCAACACCGCCCAGGAGCCCAACACGGCGAGAGACGATGAGATCATCAATAGCATGATAAACTCCGAAAAACTCAGAAACAGCAATTCGAAGGAGCCATTGTAAAGCGTCGATAGCTTTTCCACCGGATTTTCCAGGAGCAACAGGACAATGGTAACGATCAGCCAGGCCAGAAAGCCGCCGATGAATCCCAGCCAGAATCCGGTGTACAAGAAAGGCCGCTGGATGAACGAATGCGTCGCGCCGACCAGCTTGGAGATAAACACTTCATCCTGACGATTCTGTAACTCCAGGCGGATGGTGTTGCCGGTGATAAAGGTCACCGCAAAACCCAGCAGCAGACCGACCAGCATCACGCCTCGGCTGGCAATCAGCATGATGGTCTGCACCCGTTCCACCCATTGCATATCCACCTGCACGAAATCCACTTGCGGCAGCTGTTTAAATTCCGCCATCAATTTATCGATCTCGTCGTTGTTTTCCAGCGTATTTTTCGGCAACACCTGAATCACGCTGGGCAAGGGATTGCTGTCTAGCGCGTTCAAGGCATCGCCGAAACCGCTGTTAGCCTTGAATTCCGCCATTGCTTGGGCTTTGGTGATGAACTTGATCGCCTCCACGCTGGCGTTTTGCCTTAACTGCTCGGCCAGTTTCTGGCCCGCCGCGTCGGTGACGTGGTCCTTCAAGAACAAGGACATCTGATTGCTGGATTGCAGGTTGCCGGTCAATTGCTGAATATTGGCCACCACGATATAAAAACAGGCGGCCAGCGATATGGCGATAGCCAAGACCAGAACCGTCATGGACGATGTAAACGGCGCCCGGCTCAGGCGGCCGAGACTGGAAAACAGGCCGTGCGCATGGTTAAGCAAATAGGCTTCAAACCTTTCCTGCAATCTTTTTCCTAAATGTTTTCGCTGTCTGTGGTTCATACTCAGCTCGCTACCAAATGGCCCTTATCCAGCCTCAATTCCCTGTGGCCTAGACGGTGGATCAGTTCGATGTCGTGAGTGGCCACCAAGACCGTCACCCCTACCTGCTTGAATTCTTCGAACATATGCATGACTTCGGCGGACAGATCGGGATCAAGATTACCGGTCGGTTCGTCGGCCAGTATCAACTTCGGCTTGTTGACGATGGCCCTGGCGATGCCAACCCGTTGCTGTTCGCCACCCGACAGCGCCAAGGGATATTTTCTTTCCTTGCCCAGCAGACTGACCTTATCCAGAGCCGCCCTCACCCGCCGGGAAATTTCCTGGTGATTGATGCCGCAAACCACTAGAGGCAAGGCGACGTTGTCGAACACCGTCCTGTCGTTTAGCAGCTTATAGTCTTGAAAGATCAGCCCCAAATGGCGGCGCAGATAAGGTATACGCCTGTCGCTGATCCGGCTGATATTCTGACCGTCCAGCATTACCGTACCTCGCGTGCATTGCTCCATCATCGCGATCAACTTAAGCAAGGTACTCTTGCCGGCACCCGAACGGCCGGTCAAAAAAGCCATTTCCCCCTTATCCAGATGAAAATTGACATCGGACAGGGCTTCGCCGGCATCCGGGTAGCGCTTGCTGACATGTTCGAATCTAAGCATGGTCATTTATGCTTTAGTCTTTAACAAATAGGGCATCGACGAAGGTTCTGGCGTCGAAATCCTGCAAATCTTCTATCGCTTCGCCGACGCCGATGAAGCGGATCGGTATACGTAACTGGTTGGCCAGCGCGAAAATCACCCCGCCCTTGGCGGTACCGTCGAGTTTGGTCAGGGCGATGCCGGTCAAGTTGACCGCCTCGTTGAACAAGCGAGCCTGGGACAAGGCATTTTGACCGGTACCGGCATCCAGGACCAACAACACCTCATGCGGCGCGGACTCGTCCAGCTTGGCCATGATGCGTTTGATTTTCGTCAGCTCGTCCATCAGATTGGACTTGGTATGCAAACGGCCGGCGGTATCGGCAATCAACACATCGATGCCCTTGGCCTTGGCCGATTGCAGCGCATCGAAAATCACCGAGGCAGAATCGGCGCCGCTGTGCTGGGCGACGACCTGCACTTTGTTACGCTCGCCCCAAGTCTGCAATTGCTCGACGGCCGCGGCCCGGAAGGTATCGCCGGCGGCCAACATCACACTATGGCCTTGCTCCTGCAGCCGATGGGCCAGCTTACCAATTGAGGTAGTCTTACCGGCACCGTTGACGCCCACCACCAGGATCACGAAAGGCCCCTCTTGTTTAGGAATTTGCAGCGGTTGGCTGCAGGGTTCCAGCATCTCGAACAAATTTTGCTTCAAAGTCTGAATCAGGGCTTCGCCGTCGCCGAGCTGATCGCGCTCCAAGCTGTCGGTCAAATGCTTGATGATCTGCGTGGTGGTTTCTATGCCGATGTCGGCCATCAACAGATTGGCTTCTATATCCTCCAGCAAATCGCGGCTGGCCTTCTGACCCGAGACCAGACTGCTCAGGGCGCCGCCCAGACTGCCTCGGGTCTTCTTGAGCTGGGTTCTGAGCCTTAAAAACAGGGATTCCGGCTCGGCCGGCACCACGCCTTCGATTTTCTCGGCCACCGGTTCAACGTGCTCAAGCTCGACCGCTTCTTCGCCCGGCAATCCGAATTTGCCGGACAAATAAATCGCCAGCAAAGGCAGCATCAGTAGCGCCGCGAAGACGTTATGAGCAACCGCCGCCCACATCGGCAGCGACAGCTTGACGTTCAGGATACCTAAGGCAATCTGCACCAACAACAGCATGCTGAGCAGCACGCCGGCGCGCCGCACCGGTTTGGGATAACGCTCATCAGTCGCGGACATCATCACCAGCGTCAACACTACGAAACTGATCACAGCCCCCAAGCGATGCAGCCAGTGCGCGGCCAGTTGGGCGCCGGCAGGCAACGGCGACGGATCCCAAGACCTCAAGCCGTAAAACAGATCCAGGGCATTCGCATAATCGGCCTCGGGCAGCCATGCGCCATTGCAACGCGGAAAATCGCTGCAAGCCAGGGCCGCATAATTGCTGCTGACCCAGGCACCCAGTACGATTTGCATCAGCAATATCAGCATGCCGAATAGGGCAAACGCGGTAGGCCCCGATTTGACCGGTCGTGTGATCAAGGCGGAATTTACCCGCAGATAAGTCCAGCTTAAGGTCCAGAAAGTGATAAACCCCAGCAACAGATGCGCCGTGACCACAATGGGCATGGCTTTGAGATGCACCGTCCACATGCCCAAGGCCGCCTGCAAGGCGACTAGCGCCAATAGACTCAAAGTTAGACCCATCGCCGTCGAACGCTGCTGTTTCAAGCGCCACGCCAGAGGCATCATGATCAAAACCAAAACGCCCAAGCCACCGGCCAGATAACGGTGACTCATTTCCTTCCAGGCCTTGGCGCTATCCAGGGGATTTTGCGGAAACGCCGCTTCCGCCTCGGCTTTAAACTGTGCGCTATCGCCGACCAAGGCCTTGCC
>JAJRDU010000298.1 GCA_028748685.1 Methylococcaceae bacterium | reverse complement strand
CCCGGATTAAACAATCTTGCAAATCCTGACCGCCAGGAAGAAAGGGCTTTCGGAGCCCGAGCGTCTAGCCTAAGGACGTAAAAACCGACACCCTAACCGTATTCGGAAGAGTATCGTGAATGACAGCGACGAGGTCGCTGAAACCTACCGGATCGACGGCAGGCGGGACTTAGAGGGTTTGCAAAAACGCCAGCACGTCGGCGATATGTGTTTTGACCGGTACTTTTCGCCATTCCTTGATCAAAACGCCGCTTTCGTCGATCAAGAAGGTACTGCGCTCGATGCCTCTCACCTGCTTGCCGTACATGTTTTTCATTTTGATGACGTCGAATAATTGACAGAGCGTTTCGTCCTGATCGGACAGTAAATCGAAAGGAAAGGCTTGCTTGCATTTAAAGCCTTCGTGCATTTTCACACTGTCTCTGGAGACACCCAAAATCACGGTGTTCAACCGCTCGAACTGCTCAAGGTTATCCCTGAAAGCAATCCCTTCCTGGGTGCAGCCCGGCGTATTGTCCTTGGGATAAAAATACAGCACCAGTTTTTTGCCTCGATAATCGGCGAGGCGCACGGTTTTGTCGCCGGTAGCCGGCGCCTGGAAGTCGGGAACGGGTTGACCGAGAGTGGGAGCTGTCATGAGTTTAACGTTTGACGGGTTCAAGAATGGCGTCGATATTGAGGTTATCGCAAAAATCCAGAAACTCCTCACGCAAGGACAAGATACGGACATTTTCCGGCACCAGCAGGATGAATTTGGTGGAAAACACCGTGTTATTGAAAAAAGCCGCGTGATGGCGGCTTGCGGTGATTTCTTCCACGACAATGCCCCTCTCGATCAGAAACGATGTGACTGAAAACAGCAGATCTTTCTTGTCCATCGAAATGGTTTCCAGCGTGTAGGGAACGCCTTCCTGCACGGGATTATCGGTTTCCGGACGCAGAAAGCCGATTTGTATGGCGAGGCGTTTAGCCAACACATCCAACAGACCTTCAAGCTTGGCAATATGATTCCAGTTACCGTCTATCAATAGATAGAGTGCGGTAATTTGCGTCAAATTGGAGGTGCGTAGTTCCAAGACACTGCACTGGCAAGCGCTGACAGCCGACAGGGCTTCAGATAGAAAGTCGCTGGTCTTGTTACCTAAAACCGTGATCGCAAGTTGCATAAAGAGTTTAAGCCCGTTAATTATTGTCGCAGTGTAACACCAATGCCGCCAAAATCTAGCCCCGTTTAGGTCGGTATTTTTTCACAATCAATGGCGATAATCCGCGCGTATTCGTCGAAATGGACGGTCAATTTATTGCCGGCCTTGGCTTGGCGCAACTGATCATTTTTCACATTGAAGACCTCGCATAATTGACTATCGCTCACTTCGTCCAAGGGCTTCGGTGCGATACCCGCATGCAGCCAGGACAAATACAAGGTCCAGAATAACCAAAACACCACGATGACGACAATGATCTCGCCGTACAGAAGCAATAGCTCCTGTAAGGTCTTATAGCCCCCAAACCAGCGTATTTCGTCGGAAAGGCTTTTTACCCCCAACAACCACCCCCCCAAGGTAAACAGCGGCAATAGAAAGTACAGCCACAACAGCCAGCTGAGTACCGACAAAAACCAGGATCCGCATTTTTGCTGAAAACTTTGTAAATGCGGTTGGTTAATAATGATGTCCTTCATTTCTGTCTCAAGCCCCTGTCCAGAGTCACCCATACCGCCCGCTGCCCACGCTTCTTGCGTAAGGCGCTGATGCAACCGTTAACCGTGGTGCCGACGTTGATCAGCCAGTAGACGATTGGATACCAGATCATCCAGTAATAATGTTGAGCAGCCCCCCCGCTTTTACGTTCGTAGCTGGAATCAATGGTCAGGCTCACCGCAAACTGGATTAAACAAGTGACGCAAAGCAACATGCTGGTCCAATGCGGCGATAAATCTTCCAGGGCTTCCTGGGCCTGTTGTTCGGTCGCCAGCCATTGCAGCGGCACAGCCAACAACAAGGCTAGCACCAAAAATGCCCAGCACAAGCTGACGCAGCATTCCAGATACAAGGGCCACATGCCACGCGAACGCCAACGAAACAGCGGTTTGAAATAGCGAAGCAACACTTCCACCCCGCCCTGCGCCCAACGGCTGCGCTGTTTCCATAAACCTTTCAAGGTTTCCGGCATCAATACCCAACACAAGGCATTCGGTTCGAAACGTATCGCCCACCCCGCCAATTGCAGCTTCCAACTAATATCGATGTCCTCGGTCACCATGTCCGGACTCCAGTAACCGACATCGTGCAACGCGGTTTTGCGAAAACCGGCTATCACGCCGGATATGGTAAACACATGGCCATAAGAGCGCTGGGCGCGTTTTATCATACCGACGATGGCCGAGAACTCCCCAACCTGAATCTTACCCAGCAAGGTAGATCGATTGCGTATCCGGGGATTGCCGGTCACCGCGCCGACATGCGGATCCTCCAGAAAATGGCGGACGATCCAGGCCGTGGCATTCGGCGCCAACAGCGCGTCGCCGTCTATGCCGATCAGGATTTCGCTGTTGGCCACCAGCGCGGCAGTGCGCAAACCCACCGCCTTGCCCTGGTTGCTGGCCAGGTTGACCACTCGTATCTTCGGATGCTGGTCGGCCAGCTCGTGCAGTATCTCCAGGGTATTGTCCTTGCTGCCGTCGTTGATCGCTATAATTTCATAATCCGGATATTGCTGGTGCAACAGGTATTCGATGGTTTCCCGTACGTTCTCGCCCTCGTTATAGCAAGGGATCAGGATGGATACCGGCGGATATTCCGATAAAACCGGCAAATCGGACAGCACGTTGCCGCGATTTCGCTCCCAGCGAACGTAGTAAATGATGCCACCCAGCATCCACACATAGGCCATCAATAAAGGGTAATAAAAAAGAAAACGCGACAACCATTCGTCGAGATGTTGCCACGGCACCTCTTCCAAGCGCTCTTGAATGATCAACCACCAGTCGATTACCTGCTGAATCCAAGGGTTAGATATAAGTTCGTCCATTTATCGTTTAGTCTTTTTTAATAACCGGGAAATATTTTTTCAATTCTTCAAGTTTAGGCTGATCGTGGTAAAGATTGTCCGGGTAATAACCGATATGCTTGGCGCCCTGCTTTTTCAGCAACTGAAATTGCTCGGTAAAGGTTTGCATCGGAATATCCTTCTGCGTTTTCCAATCGACCGCCTGCAACTCAAACACCATCTTGTCCAAACCTTGCGGATATTCGGCGGTTTTCTTCACCAGCTCGGTCAGCCATTTTTTCGGATCCTCGGCTTCTTCCATGAAAGGCATCGCTTCCACGGCCACATAATCGTAATGCTTAAGGAATGCCGGGAAAGATTGCGCGTACCATTCTTCGCTGTAAGGCTTTAACAACGGTAAGGAATAAAAGTTGCGGGCGGTCTTGATATAAGGCCGATAAAACCTGACCTTGTCGGCCAGATAATCGGTAAATTGGCCTATCAGCTCGGTTTTATGCTGTGCCCAGCGTAAACGCAGATCGGCGGAAGCATGAATCTTGTCGAACTCGGCCGGCAAACCCCAGACGCCATGGCTAAATTCCATGGCCTGCGGCGAAACATCCTCGAAATCGGACAGGATGCCATCATCGTGAAACAGTACGCCGTTAAAATCGCAATGTTTCGCCAAGTCTTCGTAAATCTCGCCGACATATTGCCTTGCCTCCGGATTGAACGGCGACAAGCGGGTGTATATATGCCGCGACAACTGCGGCTCTCCTTCGCGCCACTCCTTGACATACCATTTCAACGGCACGTCGGCCTTGTACGCCATGATAGGCATCCAGGCATAGACTTTCACGCCGGCCCGCGTTCGCAACTGCAGCGCCACATGGTTGAACAAATCGCGCCTGACCGGCAAATGCCGGTTCGGGAAATATAGTTGCTCGGCATTGCCGTCGCCGTCGGGATCGGAAAAAGCCTGCAAGTACACGGTATTGGCGCCGCTGGCCTTGATACGTTCCACCAAGGCGGTCAGATTGCGCGTGGTCTGGTCTTCATCCTCGTCGTAGATATAATCCATATCCACATGGGCGACCCGCAATTCCTGGCCGTCACGTTGATTTTTTACGATCTCGGCAAATTGCGCGACGTTAGCGTCGTCGGTAATCATCATCCGTTTCATCACGCCGGCGTCGGCCAGCGTATTGGCCCCATCGTTCAAGCCCATCGTCAAGCGCATCCCTGCCATCTTTGCCGCTTCCAGGGCGATGGCATTATATTCGCCATAAGGCCAGACCATCACCCTGGGCCGCTTGCCGAGTTGCTGAAACAATTGTTCCGAGCTCTTATCGATTTCCTGAAAAATCCGCTTGCGATAGCTCTCATCGTTTTCATATTCGTCGTATTCGGCGCTGTAAAGCCGCGCGGTTACCGCACTCTGTTGATTGCCTTGCGGATTGGCCGGAATGCCATGATGCAGATCGTAACTGTGCGAAGCAATCTCAACCAAACCGGTATCCATCACTTCGCGAATCTGAGCCGGTGTCATCAGCGGCTTGACGCCCGGAACATTTTGTTGTTCGAGCCAGGTACCGACCACGGCCAGCGTCGCCGGATACTTGTATTTTTTCAGTAACGGCATCACTCGCGTGTAGAAGCTTTGGTAGCCGTCGTCGAAGCTCAACATCACTGCCTTGCTCGGCAAGGCCTTCTCGCCTTTCATCGCATCCAGCAAATCCTGAATACTAATGACGTGATAGTTATTCTTTTTCAGCCAGGCGAAGTGCTCGTCAAGATGCAGTTTGTTCACCGCGATGCGGTCGAACGGTGGCACTTTTTCTTCTTCTTCCAGTATGTCGTGATAATTCAATACCAGAAAACCCTGGGCTGCGGTTTCCGCTGCCGCAAACGGCGTAGCGAGCAAACAGGCAATAGCGAGAATTAAATGGGCAAAAAGGCGCATATTGGTTTTGTTAAAGGGGAGAGAAAGAACGGGAAAGCTGGGGCTTAGTATGGCTAAGGATACCAAAATTAGGACCGCGCATTTTACTCGAATCGGCTTTTTTAGCCCGTTTTATTTGTCTCGGCCAATCGAGACAACATTGTCGCATCATCCATCCTGCCAGGCTGCTCCGATGAGGAGCCTGCAAAAAATATCCAATCCGATAAACGCACGGAATAGATCACTCGCCGCACCCGCTTCGCTTCCAGGCAACTCCAATCACCCCATCGCCCGTGTTAACCACGCTCGGGATAGCGAACCGGTTTCAAACGGTTGATGGGGGATTTTGCCGAATGAAACGTCTTACCTTGAATAGAAACCCTGTATCACGCCAATGCCTTTGGATTGGGCCGGACAAAACGGGAATTTATATGAATTTGAATGATACGCCGCGAACAGAAATACGGCGCAATGGCCGTTGGTTATTGCGACTTACTGCCTCGCTGGAATATTTCAACGGCCGCACTTTCAACATAGTGCCAGCGGTAACTGATAAAACTTGGAAGAGAATAGCAGCATGACGGCAACATCAATACAATCGACAAAATACAACAGCAACAGATTCGAACAATTTCAACTGGAAGAAAACACCATGGCATTCGTAAACGAAAAAATATCGGACCAAGATAAAAAAAGACTTTCGTCCACTATTACTTTTGAAAAGGTAAAGGAGCGAGCCCGTTGGATTCACGGGTTCCACATAAGTACTACAAACACATGGACGTGTGACCATGATAGAGGTGTTTACCTAGTTTGTTTGGTTGGCAAGGGCCGAGAAGATGACCAACTGGCTCATTATGCGCT
>JAJRDU010000297.1 GCA_028748685.1 Methylococcaceae bacterium | reverse complement strand
TCAAGAGTTCAAAGAATTTGCAATGAAAGGCAATGTCGTCGATATGGCGGTGGGGGTCATTATCGGCGGCGCATTCGGCAAGATCGTGTCTTCTCTGGTGGCCGATGTAATTATGCCGCCGATTGGCGTAGTTCTGGGTGGAGTTAATTTTTCGGATTTGGCCATCACTATCAAGGAGGCTACGAAAACGGCAGCCGGGGTAGATGTGCCGGCGGTGGTGATCAGTTACGGAAAATTCATTCAAACCTTGATTGATTTTACGATTATTGCGGGAGCGGTGTTTTTGATGATCAAAGTATTAAGCTCGTTTAAGAAAAAAAACGTGGAAGCACCGGCGGCGCCGGTGCTCACCAATCAAGAGCTCCTGTTAACCGAAATTCGCGATTTGCTGAAAAAATAATCACGCCATTCTTGTTTAAATAAGCCTTTTAGTCGGAATCAACCTGTTTTAGCGTAGGCGAGAATGGGTGTTTCCGGCCTTGAGGCATGAATCTTCCCTTTGGATTCGTAACTTTGGTCGTTGGATTGGTGTACATTTGTCACGTAACCGACATTTGCAAGATAGCAGGCGGGGGGCGCGATAAGTCTCCCTCTGTCAAAAACTTCCCAACAATTGGGTGCCCCGATCGATTATGGGTGATCGCTTTGAGCCATGGTGCGTTTTTTGCTGGAATTTAGCTTTCCAATCAACACAGAAAATTGACTATGCGTTACGAACCTTACGAAGACGAATATGCCGCGGTTCCCACTATGACGGACGAAGAGTTGCTGGAATATTTCCTGTATCGCATCTTGGAAACGGATGAAGTTTGGGGATTGAAGGACGGTCCACAGTGGATTACCCGAGAGATTGACGGACAAGAAACGCTACCGGTGTGGCCCTTCAAGCGCTTTGCCAATGAGGCTGCGGTGGGTGAATGGCAGCATTTTAAGCCCGGCGCCGATTCCCTCGAATTTTTTAGCTATCAGACCTTGAATAAACGGGCCATACAGGGCGTGATGATAGAAGTGATGCCGAGGCAATCCGGTATGGGCTGTCTGATTAGCCCGCAACGCCTACTGACGATCCTGGAAGGCACGATGCATTCGGGTGAATATACATTGGAGGATTGATTCTCATCAGGGTGGATAAGCAAGGTAAGGCGTAGGGGCGATTTCAATCGCCCACTCCTCGGGTGTTGGAGAATAAATAGTCGACTTAAACTAACTATTTACAGTATTCTATTAATGTTGGTTTTTATGATTTTCCTCGAAAAACTTTTTAACCATTGTTACGCCTTTTCAGGGCGGTATGAGTAGATCGCTGAAGATATTTCGCGTGATGTCTTATGTTTGTAAACGGCTTCCGGTGTCGGAAGCGAGTCGCTTCGGCGTTATCATAGGTGCCGGATGGCGATGACCACACAAACCGATTTTTCCAATTTCCGCTTCGTTCGAGATTTTCTGCAACGGGTCTTGCCGAATTCGCAGGTTGTCTCGCTGGCAATCATCCTACTGGTCGGATCGCTTTTGATCTATTGCTTGGCGGGCTTGCTGATGCCGGTTTTTGCCGCGGTGATTCTGGCCTATTTGCTGGAAGGACTGGTTGCCAAGGTCGAACACCGCCAGGTGCCGAGGTTGGTGGGTGTCTATCTGGTGTTTTTTGCATTTCTCGCCGGTTTGGGTTTTGTACTGTTTATATTGATACCTATAGTTTCGGATCAGATGGTGCAATTGGTGCAGCGTATCCCGGAAATCATCACCAGCGCGCAAACCGAGGTCATGCATTTTCCGGAAAAATACCCGGAGTTGATTTCGGAAGCCAGAATCAGGGACATCATGTTTTCCGTGCAACAGGACTTGTTGCAATATGGCCAAACTTTGATCTCTAGTTCGGCGCAATCGTTCGCCGGCTTGCTTGCCGCCATCATTTACTTGTTTCTGGTACCGCTGATGGTGTTTTTTTTCTTGAAGGACAAGAAAATTCTGCTGAGCTGGTTTTTGCAGTTCCTGCCGGCGGATCGCAGCCTGACCGTGAAGGTCTGGCAGGAAGTCGATCTCCAAATTGCCAATTACATCAGAGGCAAGTTTCTTGAAATATTCATCCTTTGGGCGGCCAGTTTTCTGACTTTTTCGCTGCTCGATCTCAACTACGCGATGCTGCTGGCTGTATTGATGGGGCTTTCCGTGGTGATTCCCTACGTCGGTGCGACCCTGGTGACCTTTCCAGTGTTGGGTGTGGCCTATGTGCAATGGGGAGTAAACCATGGCGACGAATTCTTGTATGTGGTGATCACCTATTCGGTGATTCAGGCGATAGACGGCGTGGTGTTAGTGCCCTTGCTGTTTTCCGAGGCGGTTAATCTGCATCCAATCGCGATCATCGTCGCCATCCTGTTCTTCGGCGGCTTGTGGGGGTTTTGGGGGGTATTCTTCGCTATCCCGTTGGCCACGCTGGTTAAGGCGGTGTTAACCGCGTGGCCAAGGACAGGCAACATCGTGTCCGTCTGATTTAAGACTACAAATTATCGGACGCGTAATCGGCCAGACGGGAGCGCTCGCCGCGCCGCAAGGTGATATGCGCACTATTCTCCCAACTTTTGAAGCGGTCGACGACATAGGTCAAGCCAGAACTGGTCGCGGTTAAATACGGCGTGTCGATCTGCGCCAGGTTGCCGATGCAGATGATCTTGGTGCCTGGTCCGGCGCGGGTGATCAAGGTTTTCATTTGTTTGGGCGTCAGATTCTGCGCCTCGTCGATGATCAGATAACGGTTCAGGAAAGTGCGTCCGCGCATGAAATTCAGCGAACGGATTTTGACCCGGTTCATCAACATGTTTTGCGAAGCGCCTTGTTCCCATTCGTTGCTGCCGGAACGGCTGCCCAGCAACTCCAGATTATCCATCAATGCCCCCATCCACGGCGCCATTTTTTCCTCTTCGCTGCCGGGCAAGAAACCGATGTCCTGACCGACCGGCATGGTTTCGCGGGTCATGATGATTTCCAGAAAGGCCTTGCGCTCCATGGTGAGCGATAAGCCGGCCGCCAGTGCCAGCAGGGTCTTGCCGGTGCCTGCCGAACCGAGCAGCGTGACGAAATCGACGTTGGGGTCGAGCAGCGCATTCAGCGCAAAATTCTGTTCGCGGTTTTTGGCGCAAACACCCCAGATGCTGTGATGCTTGGTTCTAAAGTCGCTGGCTAATTGCAAAACCGCGGTTTCACCGTCGCAGGATTTGACGATGGCCTCGAAGCCCGATTCGTCTTCCATGTACAGGAACTGGTTGGGAAACCATTCGGCGACATGCGGACCGCGCAGTCGGTAATAGGTGTGGTTGTTCTCCTGCCAGGACTCCATCTTGCTGCCGTGCTGTTCCCAGAAATCGGGTTCCAGCGCCATCGAGCCACTATACAGCAGGTCGATGTCTTCTATGGTTTGGTCGTTGTGGTAGTCCTCGGCGCTGATTTGCAAGGCGGCCGCCTTGATGCGCATATTGATGTCCTTGGACACCAGAATGACCTTGACGCCGGGATATTCCTTGCCCAGGGCCAGTACGATGCTCAAAATCGAGTTATCGGCGATTTGGCCGGGTAGGTCGGCGGGCAGCAAATGCGATAATTGACGAGTTTGGAAAAACAACCGGCCGTCTAATTCCAGTTCGCCCGTCGGACTGTGTTCGACGCGCGACAGAGGCAGACCTTCGTTGATGGTTTTCTGGTCGGCATCGCGAATCAGTTCGTCCAGGAAACGGCTGACCTGGCGAACGTTACGTGATACGTCGGATATACCTTTCTTGGCATGGTCCAATTCCTCCAAAACCACCATCGGGATAAAGACATTGTGCTCCTGAAATCGAAAAATTGAGGTCGGATCGTGCATCAAGACATTAGTGTCCAACACGAACAATTTTTTACCGACAGATTGAATATTCATATTTTCCTTATGTTTTGCATGACACGGATTGCTAATTTTTATTGTAGACGCAATCCGACCCCGAACTTTCTACCCTATTCGCCGATCCGTCGTCAAATTGACCTGATTTGCATGTCTGGCTTAAGTTTGGCGGCCGGTGTTTGCAATGCCCTATTTCACATTTTTTTAGTGGTGAAAGTATTAGCGAAAAAAGTCGGATCGGGACTAAAATTTGTGTCGAAACAAGTAGTCTGTTAGAGTCCTGGCAGATTCTAAAGGCGCGCTTGCATACATTTTTAACTGGGGAACCCGAGCTTAATGTTATGGTTGATTTGCTAGTTTTACTCAACGAAATTTCATCGGATAAGCCGTGTGGCGATCATCTTGAGTACGATCCCGCCTATCTTGAGCTTGCCAAGAATATAGAGGGCAAACCTGAGGATCC
>JAJRDU010000296.1 GCA_028748685.1 Methylococcaceae bacterium | reverse complement strand
AGTCTTGAATTTTTTGTAGTTGAGCTGCTCATGCTTCAAGCTGCGAAAAAATCGTTCGGTTGGGGAGCTATCCCAGCAATTTCCTTTGTGGCTCATACTCTGTTCCATCTTCTTAACCGCTAAATGTTGGCGGTATTCCCGGTCCGCATACTGGCTACCTAAATCCGAGTGATGCAGCGCCGGGCGGCGGTTTGCGGCGTTAAAACACCATTTGTAATGCTCTTGACACGGAGCGAGGTCCGCATGAGGTCGTCTATCGTCCTGCCCACGCCTTGGCGACATGAACTGCCGATTCAGCCGATTGGCTGGAATGGCCTCGCTATGGTGACTGTCCGTGGGGACTTTAAACCGCTTGGGATCATTAAACCATTACAGGAAATTTCAACAGCCCGTTGGTATTTGAGTCAAAGGGATAGGGCAGCAGGTTTACGCTCTGAATTGCACTATATTGAACCTATGTTGATATGATAGCGGCCCTAATAATCGTTTGTAGCTGACGCATCTGAACAACGCATTAATGAGCGGGGCGCGATGAACTAAAAACAAACGCTATTATTCATGGCCGTTAGCCATTCAATTTAAACATTACGTTATCGGGAGGTGATTATGGTTTTTCAATCAGGACGTGGATTGTTGCTTTTATCCTTGTTGCTTTGCTTATCTCATGTCCAGGCCGAAGAGGCGAATTTTGGGAAGAGCACGCCGAGCGAAGAAAAAATTATTGAGCTTTTCAAATCAGATACCGCCGATGTCGAACCCGGTATCAAAACCCGAGGCATCAATATCATTGAAACGGGCAAATCAAATCCTAGGCACAAGCCCGTAACGCCTGTTTTGGAAGAAAAGGCGATATCGATGGAGATCCTTTTTGATTATAACTCGGCAACCTTAACCGAACAGGCTAAAACACAGTTGCGGCCGGTTGGCGCGGCAATGGCGTCCGATGATTTAAAAGGCTTAAGCTTCAGAATCGAAGGCCATACCGATGCTATCGGTGGCGATCAATTTAATATCGATTTGTCGCGCCGCCGCGCGGAAGCGGTCAAGGCGTTTCTGAGCGAACAATATCGCCTGGGGGATACCCCCATCCAGATCGTGGGTAAAGGCAAAAAAGACCTGGCGGACAAAGCTAACCCTGACAGCGAAGTGAATCGCCGGGTACGTATCGTGCGATTGGCTCAATAATTCATTTACGCATCACCGCCCGCCTATTCTACGGCACGCGATAACTTCCGAGAGCATTGGGTTCGTGACGGACGAAGACAAAACACAATTGCAGGATAACAAAAAGACCGGATCAACTCGTTCTCTCGGGCAATACACGGATGCGTCATACGCAGTCGATCCAGAGCCGGAAGAAACGCTAGTCAGCTCGGGGCAGGGCTTTTCTTCACCGTCTCGGCAAATATCCGCGGACTCGTTCCGGCAACCGGCTGAACACGGTGACACGACGTCTTCCTGGCTGGCGGTGGGTGACGTATTGAAAGACCGTTTCCAAATTCTGGAAGTCGTGGGTGAAGGCGGCATGGGCATGGTATTCAAGGCCGTCGATGTCCGTAAGCTGGAAGCCAAATCCCGTAACCCCTATGTTGCCATCAAGGTTTTAAACCCTGGATTGGCCAGAAACACGGTCTTGGTTGCCGGTTTGCAGCGAGAGTGCGAGAAAGCCCAGGAGTTATCCCACCCCAATATCATCACCGTATACGATTTCGATAGGGACGGCGATCATGTGTTCATGTCGATGGAATATTTGGTCGGACGGCCGCTTTCGAAAATTATACGCGACGGGGGGCCCGGCGGCATAAGGCTGGAACATGCCTGGCCGATTATCCGAAGCATGGGCGAAGCCCTGGCTTATGCGCATAAGAAACATATCGTCCACAGCGATTTCAAACCCGCTAATGTCGTCGTCACCGATAAGGATGAAGTCAAGGTGCTGGATTTCGGCATCGCCTCGAGGCTTGGGCAATCCGAAGTCGATGAGACGATTTTTAATGCGCGTGCGGAAGGCGGTCTGACGCCGCCCTATGCCAGTTTCGAAATGCTCAATGGTTCGAGAGCCGATCCGCGCGACGACATTTATGCCTTTGGCTTGGTGGTTTATGAACTGCTATCAGGCAAGCATCCCTATGACCGTAAACCGGCTTCCAAAGTATTTTTGGAACAACGCAGCGGCCATGGCCCGATGCCGGCACCTGTTCAAGGCCTTAGCCGCAAGCAATGGCAGTTGCTAAAAGCGGCGATCGAAATCCTGCAGGAACAGCGGCCGCAAAAGCTGGATGCTTGGTTGGATGAATTCGATCCGAAAAAACATTCGAAACAGTGGTACCCGGTTGCCGGCGGTGTCACCTTGCTTATACTGGGGGCTGCCGCATTTGTGGGCTATCACTGGAGCCAGAAACCGGATGCCATTGACCAAAAAGTGGCGGTAGTCGATTCTTCGCAAACAGTCTCGCCCGATACCACGGTGGCGGGACTGCCCGTTGCCGATGCCGGAGCCGATCAACGTGGCTTGGTAGGTCAGAACGTGATTCTGAATGGCGGGTCATCCCGTTCGCTCGATGGCGGTCCGATAAGCTATGGATGGCGGCTGATAGCAATACCCGCCGGCAGTAACAGTGTTCTGCAAGGCGCCGATACCGTTTCGCCGCAATTCATACCCGATCAAGCGGGAATTTATACCGCCGAGCTCACGGTCGTCGATGCCAAAAACATCGCATCGAAGCCTGTTTCGGTATCCGTCCGGGCCGAGCGGCCAATACCGGTCGCATCTCCGGCCGTGGAGAACTTGCATGAAGCGACCAGTCAGAATGGAGTGCTGTATTTGGCGGCTAGCAAGTCCCAATATCCTATCGGCGAGGAGCTTCAGCTGAACGTGCGCCCTGCTAGGAGCGGTTATCTGCGGGTCGCTTACCTGAGCAGCACCGGCGAAATCAACGAATTGCTGCCGAATAAGTATCAGCCGAGCATGGTGAAAGCGGGGATGAGCTACCGGATACCGCCCAAAGCCGATACATTCAAGTTGAAAATTACGGGCCCGGTCGGCGTCGACAGGATAGTGGCGGTGTTCAGCGAATCGCCGATTCCGAAAACGGCCAAGATCGTCAAGTCGGATGGCACACTCATCGACGAATTACAAAGTCTGAGCGATTCAGCGGTGACGATTCGATTTAGCGTGGTGGATAAAAACGGATAGAGCGTTTGCCCAAGGGGTAAAACGCCCAAAGGGTCGAATTTACTAGTGCCCTGTGGGTATTCGACCTTTAAGGCCAACAGTGCGAATACCCAGGGCACGAGTAAATTCGCACCTACTTAAAACTCCAGTCGGCCGCCCAACATCAACTTGTTGCTGTCGATGTGGTTGTAGCCTTGTAGGGTTTCGTAGGCCAGGAATGCCGAGATACCGCCCGGCAGCACGCTGGAAACTTCGGCGCCAAATGTATAGTAATCCCGGCTTGGTGCTGCGCCGGCCAGCGTAAAGTTTTGTCCAGTCGGGTCGTCTATGAAACTGGCTTGGATCAAGCGTTGGCCGTCGAGATATTGGTGGTGCCATTCGCCACGCAATTGCGGTATCAATACGCCCCAAGGGAAACTGAAGGTGTAGGCGGTCTGGATGCCGAGCGTCGAGGTCAGGGACTCGATGTTTTGTTTGGCGAATCTTACCGCGGCGATGCTGCCGGTTTCGCTGTATGCGTCGATGTCCAGATTCATGTACTCGCCGCGCGCGTAGGGGGCGATGGTCAGGGCCTTAAGGTTGAAATCGTAACCGCCGCCCCAGCTGAACGCATATTGTCCGCCATTGGGCGAGCCCTTTGCGACCGAAGAGCCGATTCCGGCGAGGTTGATATTGCGGGTGGTTTCATAGCTGTAGCCGCCGTAGGAGGCGGTCGCGTCGACATGCAGCGCGTCGGTGATGTTGTAAGACGTATAGAGATTGCCGGTATAGCTGTCGTTCAAGGTTTCGCCACGATTCGCGGAGAATGAGGCATTGTTGTGGCGGTAGGCGAACGAGCTGCCGACCACCCAGTTGTCCAGTAGCCGGTAGTCGGCGCCGAACACGAAATTGTGGTTGTCGAATTTGAAGCCCGCCAGCTCCGGTGTATTGCTAAGCGAGCCGAAATCGTTGTCGGTCTTGGCCCAGAAACCCAGCCGGGAGAAGTCGTCGTCACCGGCGCCACCGCCATAACGGTTGTCACGTTTCAATCTAAAATAATCGGACGGTTGAGTAATCTTGCCGCCGTTGATGCGGGTTGCCATGGAGCCCATGCTGAAAATCTGATCGGGAGTCAGGCTTTGCAAGTTGGATGAGATGAATCCTGCACGACATAAAGGGACTGTACCATCAGATTGAAGATAACAAGCTGATAACGCCTGTGATACTGATTGTTGATTGGGATTCAGAGTGGTGGCTTGTGACAGCGGCGAGGGTGGAGGTGTTTGCGCAATGGCTGGCGCCGTCACCAAGCTAACGATTATTCCTAACTTCCAGTAGAGCTTTTTGGGCTGTATCCGGGGATCGATAACAAGAGACGAACCTGACGTTTTTGCTTGAAAGTTTTGCTTATTCATTGACGTTACCTCTTTGTCGACGAGCATTATTATTTTGGGAACGGGTTTGATTGTTAGGTAGTTTAGCTCAAAAGTACGTTTTCTGGATAGGTGTTAGCGGCGTTCAGTTGCTCGCGGAAACTTATATTGAGGGCTGCCCTTGCTGACTGTATTCGGCGATACCGTGGTCTCAGGATATGCTCTGTAAAGCACTTGCCGAAAAGGGGAACATGGAACTGGGGCGAATTCATTCGTCCTTTGAAAGCATTTGAAAATTAGGAGTTATTTTCGGCGGAATCCTTAGGTGTTGCCGATAACTTCCGCCGCCTGCAAATCCGCATGGTAGGACGAGCGAACTAGAGGCGCGCTGGCGACCTGTTGAAAGCCCAGGTTTTTGGCGATTTCGGCATAACGCCGGAATTGCTCGGGATGAATATATTCCTTGACCGCCAGGTGTTCCTTGCTGGGCTGAAGATATTGGCCCAGCGTCAGCATGCTGCAACCGTGCGCCAGCAAATCCTTTAAGACTTGCACGACTTCATCCTCGGTTTCGCCTATGCCCAGCATCAACCCGGATTTGGTCGGAATGGCCGGCATCAGGCGTTTGTGTCCTTGCAGCAGTTGCAACGAGGTTTGGTAATCGGCACCCGGACGGGCTTCACGATACAGCCGCGGTACGGTTTCCAGGTTGTGGTTGAACACGTCGCAGGGCTGATGGCGTAACAAATCGAGCGCTATCTCCATTCGTCCGCGAAAATCCGGTACCAGTATTTCGATGGTGGTGGTCGAGGATTGAGCGCGTATCGCCGCGATGCAAGAGGCAAAATGACCGGCGCCGCCATCCCTGAGGTCGTCTCGGTCCACCGAAGTCACTACCACGTATTTCAAGCCCATGGCCGCAATGGTGTTGGCCAGGTTTTGCGGCTCCTGTTCGTCCAGTGGCCGCGGTTTGCCGTGGGCGACATCGCAGAACGGGCAACGCCGGGTGCATAAATCACCCATGATCATGAAGGTGGCGGTGCCGTGACTGAAACATTCCCCCAGATTAGGGCAGGCCGCTTCCTCGCAAACCGTGTGCAACCGATTTTCGCGCAGGGATTGTTTGATCCGGTTAACCCGATCGCCAATCGGCAGCTTGATGCGTATCCAATCCGGTTTGCGCAAAGGCGTTTCGGGTTTTTCGACCTTGACCGGAATCCGAGACAGTTTGTCGGCCTTGCGTTGATGGGTGTCGGGAGTCGAGCGGGAAGGGGCGTCCAGCTTCATGATTCGATAGCCTCGATGATTTGGTGAACGATAGGCACGGCCAGTTCGTGGTTTTGCACGTTCACTGCATAGTCCGCCAGTTGCGTGACTTCGAGCCCCGCATAACCGCAAGGGTTGATGTTGCCGAATGGGCTAAGATCCATATCGTTGTTCAGGCTCAGTCCGTGATAACAGCAACCGTGTTTGATGCGCAAACCCAGCGAAGCGATTTTTTTGCCGTCGACATAGACACCGGGCGCTTCGGCTCTGGCTTTGGCTGTGATGCCGTATAGGCTTAAGGTGTCTATCACCGCGTTTTCCAATATCGACACCATCCGCCGTGGGCCCGAGTTGAGCCGCCGCAGATCGGCCAGTAGATAAATCACCAGCTGTCCGGGGCCATGGTAGGTGATCTGGCCGCCCCTGTCGCTCTCGACTACCGGGATGTCGGTCTGGCGCAGCAGATGTTCGGGTTTGCCGTTCAGGCCCAGCGTATAAACCGACGGATGTTCGGTGATCCAGATTTCATCGGCCGTTTCCGCAGTCCTTTCGGCGGTGAACTGCTGCATTTTTTGCCAGGTCGAGACGTAGTCCCTCAAGCCCAGATTGCGCGGCACGGTTGCAGGCATGGCAAGGCTTACAGTGCCACTAGTACGTCGGGGCTATCCGTCAATCCTTGATAGATGGCGTCCAGCTGTTCGCGGCTGGTGGCTTCGATGACCACGGTCACCGAGGTATACGTGCCGGCTCGGCTGGGACGGGTTGTGACGGCGCCTTCCCTGATGTCGCTGACGTGGCGGCGGATGATTTCGACGACGATCGCGTCGAAATCGTCGCGGCTCTTGCCCATCGCCTTGATGGGGAACTGGCAGGGGAATTCCAGTAGTGTTTCGGTTTCACTCATGACAATGATTTTTTGTAAGCTTGCAGGAGTCGATCCATGGCATGCCAGACCGGGCCGGGTTTGCCGTCGGCTACGATTTTGCCGTCGAGTTCCACGACAGGCACGATTTCCCGCGTGGAGCTGGTGACCCAGATTTCGCTGGCATCCTGCAGGGCTTCCAAGGCGATGATGTCTTCCTTGCAGGGGATGTTGTTGGCCTGGGCCAATTCCAGAATCACGTCTCGGGTGATGCCTGGCAGGATTTCGTTGGATTTGGGTGGCGTGATCAATTCGCCGTCAATCACCGCAAACACATTGCTGGCCGCACCTTCGACGACATAGCCATTCTTAACTAGAATCGCTTCGGCGCTGTTCCTGTCCAGCGCTTCCTGTCTCAACAGGATATTGCCCAGCAAGGTGATGGCTTTGATGTTGCACAACTGCCAGCGGTTATCGTCCAGCGTCACGGCTTTGATGCCGGTCAGTTTGCCGGGAAACGGCTTGATTTCGGAGCACATCGCGAACACGGTCGGCACCACTTGCTCCGGGAAACCGTGATCCCGCTTCGGCGCATAGCCTCGGGTGACTTGCAGGTAAATGGATTGATCCTTGCCGTCTTCCAACAGCGGCTGAAAAATGGCTTGCCAATCGGCGACGCTATAATTCAATGGTAATCGGATGCCTTTCAGGCTGTTGTTCAGGCGTTCGACATGATCTTCCAGCCTGAACAAGCGGCCGGAATAAGCCGGAATCACCTCGTAAATGCCGTCGCCGAACAAAAAGCCTCGATCCAGCACCGAAACCTTGGCTTCGGCTAGTGGCAGATATTCGCCATTTAGATAAACCTTGTCAGTCATTATTTTTCCAATAACACTAAAACGGCGTCGTACAGGCGGCGGAATATACCGCCCTCGGCAATGCTGTCCATGGCCACCAGCGGTTTGTTCAAAATAGTTTCGCCGCCCAGGCTGACATTCAGGGAGCCGACCGTGTCGCCCTTGTTGAGCGGCGCCATGATGGCCTTGTCGACCTGGGTTTCCGCCTTCAGTTCGCTGAAATGCTTGCGCGGCGCGGTGACATAAATATCCTCGGCCACGCCGACCGGCACTTTCGAAGTAACGCCTTTTCTGACGCGGGCCTCGGTCAGGGCGGTGTCCGCGCTATAGAGTTTGTGAGTTTCGAAGAAACGGAAACCGTAGTTCAACAAGGACTGGCTTTCGTTGGCACGGGCATTGGGGCTGGCGGTACCCATCACCACCGAAATCAGCCTCATGTCTTCGCGTTTGGCGGAAGCCACCATGCAATAACCTGCTTCTTCGGTGTAACCGGTTTTTACGCCATCCACCGACGCGTCGCGCCACAACAACTGATTGCGGTTTTGTTGGGTGATGTTGTTATAGGTAAATTCCTTTTGGGAGTCCCAACGGTAATAATCGGGAAACTCCCTGATCAAGGCCTGAGCGAGGATGGCAAGATCTTTGGCTGTACTGTAGTGATTGGGGGTCGGCAGCCCCATGCTGTTTTCGAAATGGCTGTTGACCATGCCCAGCCTGGCCGCCTGCTCGTTCATCATCGTCGCAAAGGTCTGTTCGCTGCCCGCCACATGTTCGGCCAAGGCCACGCTGGCGTCATTGCCGGACTGGATGATCACGCCCTGCAGCAAATCTTCCACCGAGACTTGTTTGTTGACTTCGACGAACATTTTCGAGCCGCCGGTTTCCCAGGCGTTTTGGCTGATCGTGACTTTTTCGTCCAGAGTCAAGTGTCCGGCTTTCAGTTCCCGGAACACCACGTAGACCGTCATGATCTTGGTCAAGCTGGCGGGCGCCACGCGTTTGTCGGCTTCTTTTTCCGCCAGCACCCGGCCGCTATTGAAATCCATCAAGTAGTAACTGGATGCCGCCACGCTGGGCGCCGAAGGCGTAAAAATCGGGCTGGCCGCTTGCAGGGATTGCGCGGTGATAAACAGCAACAGTCCGGCAAACAGGCTGAAGGTTGAACGAATAGAGTACATCATGATTGCGAATAGAAAGTCATTCAGGAAAAGCTTATTGTAACACCGACAGGAGTGCTTAGAAAAAAGCGACGTGATCAAGGTTCAGAGCGAAAGGCGGGGTTGGCTCGATGACTCGTCGGATATCGCAAATAGTGGAAACTGTGCCGAGTAGCGTAAATTCACCAGTAACAGACAGGCGGCTAACAGGCGGGCGAAAAAATACCGGTATTTCCTGGCACTGAATTTAAACCTGATAAAAAACACTGGGCACGGTTTGTATTTTGACCGCCGTCTTAAGCTCGTAATTCGTCCATTTACTACTTTCCCCATCGCACCCTGAGTGTATGATGAATGAAAGTTCCGGAGTACCGGCAAATGCGGCAAACTAAACATAGCAAAATCGAGCGGCTCTGGCACAACATCAAGTTGTTCATGGTCGCATTGACACTAGTCACCGGCATTTCGCTGGCTTGGAACTTGTTTTACCAGCAAGACCGCTTCGAGGCCACGCTGTACGCCCAAGTTGCGGCCTTTCACTCCTTGGAAATGGAATACCGCAACTGGGTTATCCACAACGGTGGTGTTTACGTGCCGGTCACCGACAAGACGCCGCCCAGCCCTTGGTTGAGCCAAGTCCCCGATCGCGACATCACCACACCATCTGGGAAACAACTCACTCTGCTGAACTCTTCCTATGTGGTGCGGCTGGTGCATGAGGCAATGACCGGCGCCAACAAGCCATTTCACGGTCATATCGCGAGCTTGCGGCCAATCAATCCCGTCAATGCGGCGGACGCCTGGGAGCGCCAGGCACTCGAAACCTTCGCTCGTGGCGCACAGGAACGGGCCTCGATTGAAGTGATGGACGACGGCAGGACCTATTTCCGTTACATGAAACCGATGGTTACGGAAGAAGCTTGCCTGAAATGCCATGCCCAGCATGGCGACAAGCTGGGTGAAATCCGAGGTGGCGTCAGTGTCTCGATTCCCATTGAAAATTCGTTGCTTGGCGAACGGAACACACACCACGCATTGATTGCTGGACACGGTTTGATCTGGGGGATGGGGGTATTCGGGCTATTTTTCGGAGGCAGGCGGCAACAACGAGCGATATTAGCGGCCGAGCAGGCCGAAGAGCAACTGCGGGCGGCATCGCTCTATATGCGGAGTCTGATAGAGGCGAGCCTGGACCCCTTGGTGACGATCAGCGCCAATGGCTATATCTTAGACGTGAACAAGGCGACGGTCAAAGCGACCGGGGTTTCGTGTGATGGACTGATCGGCAGCGACTTCTCCAATTATTTCACGGATCCAGAAAAGGCGCGGACAGGCTATCGGGAAGTGTTCGCGAAGGGATCGGTCACGGATTATCCACTGGCCATTCGCCATGTGTCGGGAAAGATCATGGATGTCCTCTACAACGCCAGCGTGTACCACAATGAGAAGGGCGATGTGGCGGGCGTGTTTGCCGCGGCGCGCGACATCACCGAGCGCAAGCAAGCTGAAGCAGAATTATTACGCTACAAGGACTATCTTGAGGAAGAGGTTCAGCAGCGCACGGCTGATCTGGTACAGGCGCGTGATGCGGCCGAGGCAGCGAACAAGGCTAAGAGCATTTTTCTGGCCAACATGAGTCATGAATTACGCACACCTTTGAACGCGATTCTCGGCTTTTCCTGCCTACTGAAAAAAAATGCCCGCCTGGAACAGAGCGAGCGCGACAACCTTGACATCATCAATCGCAGCGGCGAATACCTGTTGAGTATCATTAACGACGTGCTGGAGATGGCCAAAATCGATACCGGGCCTATGCAACTCGAAGAGGTTCCATTTGATCTTGTCGGCATGGTGCGAGATATCACCTTAATGCTCTCTGCGCGCGCCAAAAAAAAGGGACTGCGGCTAGTCATCGACCAGTCTTCGCAGCTTCCGCGCTTCATCATCGGCGACGAAGGACGTCTGCGCCAGATACTGATCAACATGCTCGGCAACGCCATCAAATTCACGCTACAGGGCAGCGTCACCTTACGGCTTCGAACGAAACAGAATGCAACCGAACATCTGCTGATCGAAGTTGAGGACACGGGGCTCGGCATTCCATTGGAAGACCAACAACGCATTTTCGAACCGTTTGTACAACTAGGTGAACATGCCATCAACCAGGGCAGCGGCCTTGGCCTGACTATCACCCGTCAATTCGTGCAAATGATGGGCGGTAACCTCATGCTGGAAAGTGCTCCGGGCAAAGGCTCCCTGTTCCGGGTTGAACTGCCGCTCAAAGAAGCACGGGAGGCGGACATCGTTCTCAAAGCTACAGAACAGGCCAGAGGCGAAGTGATTAGTCTGGCGCCCGGGCAACCTGACTACCGCATCCTGGTTGTTGAAGACCAATCGGAGAGCCAACAGCTACTCACCCGGTTGATGGAGTCCGTCGGTTTTCAGGTTAAACTGGCAGAGAACGGGGAGCAGAGCGTGCAACTTTTCCAGAGCTGGCAGCCGCATCTGATATGGATGGACAGGCACATGCCGGTGATGGATGGTCTTGAAGCCACCAAGGCTATCCGTAGCCTTCCGGGTGGCAAACAGGTAAAGATTGTCGCAGTGACCGACCCCGCCTTTATGAAGCAACGAGATGAAATGCTTAACATCGGCATGGACGACTTTGTGCGTAAGCCGTTCCGCTTCAACGAAATTTACGAATGTCTGTCCAAACATTTAGGTGTTCGTTATATCTACGAAGGTAATCCTGAACTTGAGAAGCCAGTTATGCCTTTGACACCGGATATGCTGACAGTATTGCCAGAAGACTTGCGTAGCGATCTGAAAAGTGCGCTGGAAAGCCTGGAAAGCGAGCGCATAGCTATAGTCATCGGACAGGTTGCACCGTATGGTCAGCAATTGCAGAAATTATTGGCGTACCTTGCCGAAAATTTTGATTACGGCGCTATTCTGAAAGCGTTGCAGGAAAAGTGGTAATTATGGCAAACAAAGGCAAGATCCTCGCTGTTGATGATATTCTTGAAGGATATGGTCTTAATTCATCCTTTCACACTTACATTCAGAGATAACGCGATAAGGTGCGCATATTTTATAAGATGCTGCCGTTAGGCGCATCGGTCGCGAGAGCTGCGACTTGCTTCACACGGCATATCCTATCGCGCTGATAAAGGGACTAAATGTAGCAGACAATTCACTTGTCAAGCTTGATACGTAGGATTAAATGTTGCAATCACCCTCAGCGGTTTGAGATGCATTTCGACCTGGGTAATAAATCAATTTTGGCTCAGCGGATACGTTCTTGGCAGCAGCAGGGATGTCCCCAATGGCGACAGGGATGTTCCCCGCCTGAATAGAAATGGCAATTAAGTGGTTGGGGGAGCCAATTATCGGGCCAGGGACGTTTTTTATGCCGTTGGGGGCGATCCAAAATCGTCTGGAGTCGCCCCTGGAAGCATTTGGGTCTCCCCTAGCGGAGTTGGGGGCGTTTTTTTGCCGCTCAGGAAGTCTAAAATTGGGTTTGGAGGGTAAATCCTTTTCAAGAAAGCGCGGCTGTGAACCCGCGTAGGCGGTTTCGTTCAAGGCGGATTTTTCTGTCAGTTTGTTCCATCATCAGGCTTCATCCAACCCGGAATATCGCGTTGACCATGTAGGATACGCCAAACATCAATGTAATCGTCCCGTTCAACGTAGAACACTAAGTGAGGGTAGCGCGTTAGCGGCCAAAACCGAAGTTCCGGGAGGCTGAGTTCATGCGCGTAACGGGATGAACCAGCCGCAGGATGGCGACTGATATGTGTGTAGGCTTTTTCCAGGGCATCAATGAAGCCTAATACTGCTTGTTCGGCATTTTCACTCAGGTAGTAATCGATAGCGTTCTCAACGTCCTGGTTTGCCAGTTTACGCGGAATGACAGGTTTGGCGCTCACTTTTGAGTTCGTTGCCGCACTCGCTCACGCATCGCGGTAAAATAACCTGCGTCGACAGACGTGGCTGCTGAGGAAGCGGCGCCATCCAGCAGCACCTCACGCAGTCGCTGCCGATCCGCATCCTTGCGAATCAGCTCACGCACGTATTCGCTGCTCGTGCCATAGCCCCTTTGGATGACTTGCTCATCCACGAAGGATTTAAGCGAATCAGGTAAAGAAATGTTTATTTTGCTCATGGGTCGTATTGTGGATTCTTTGGCAAAATTTGGTAAATCAGATCGCTCAGATTAGCAACACGTAACCCGACACGCAAGCGTTCAACGACAAGTTTCACTTCGTTAGCCCTCGGGCGAAATAACCAACGGGCATTGTGCCGAGTTTGAATGATTCCATGCGGCGCAATACGGCTTCGCCTATTGTCGCCCTACTTATTACGCCTTACGGCCTTTAGAAAAAACGGTCGTGTTTCAAGGTTCAAGGTTCAAGGTTCAAGGTTCAAGGCGAATGGCGAATGGCGAATGGCGAATGGCGAATGGCGAAAGGGGGTGCCGGCTCGATAACTCGTCATTCGGATGGGTTAGAATATTTCAGTATAATCAGCACAATTTGCCCAAGCCTGCCACTTTGCACTGCAACCCCATTATGGAAGTCAAATGAAGCGACGCGAATTTCTTCAACTCACTGCAATCAGCCCTTTGTTTGCCTTGGCACCCAATGCGCTGGCCGCCATTTCCACACCAGCTTCGGATTGGCGTACTTTTGAGCTGACCTACGAAGTCGACCTGTCTGAACAAACTGCTAAGGGGAAGATTTGGTTGCCGCTACCAAGCACTGCTGGGGACTATCAGCGCGTTCTCTCCACGCATTGGCGCACGGAAGTACCTAACGCCGCACTTAACTGGGATCCTGTCTATCAAGCCCCCATATTCTCGGCCCAATGGGACGATAAAGAAACCGGAAGAGTCGTTGCTATCACCACACAGGTTGCTACACGCAATCGCCCCATAGCCCCGGCAGGGCGATTACCGCGAGAAATTGAAGAAGCCGCCCTGTATCTTCAACCGACTGAACATATGCCGGTAGACGGTATCGTCTCGGAAACAGCCTATAAGATTGTTAAAGGCATCGAATCTCCAGACGACAAGGCACTAGCCATCTACGATTGGATTGTTGACAACACCTTCCGTGATCCGGCGGTTAAGGGCTGTGGACTGGGTAATATCAAGACGATGCTCGAGAC
Organism: Methylococcaceae bacterium; assembly: GCA_028748685.1. Classification (GTDB taxonomy): domain Bacteria; phylum Pseudomonadota; class Gammaproteobacteria; order Methylococcales; family Methylomonadaceae; genus Methylomonas. Next base: position 15,987 of record JAJRDU010000296.1, on the reverse strand, counting down.
GGGTTACCTGGGGGGTAAATGTGCCGATTTAAACTCTCTGTTTGTCGGGTTGGCGCGGGCTGCCGGCATACCTGCGCGAGAGATGTATGGGGTGCGTGTCGCAGAATCGGAGCAGTTTCCATGTTTGGGTAAATCGGGCGACGTCTCGAAAGCCCAGCATTGCCGTGCGGAATATTTTTCTCAGCGTTACGGTTGGGTGCCGGTCGATCCGGCCGATGTCCGCAAAGCGGTACTGGAAGCCGAACTGGCTGTTACCGACCCTAAGATCATGGAACTGCGTAAGCGCCTGTTTGGCTATTGGGAAATGAATTGGGTGGGTTTCAACAACGCACGGGATTTTGATCTTAACCCTAAAGCCAGCCGACCGTTACCTTATTTGATGTATCCCTATGCGGAATTCGGGGATACTCGACTGGATGGCCGAGATCCATCAAGTTTTAAATTTAAACTGAGTAGTAAGGAAATAGACAAGCGGTCTTAGCCTGGATGAATGATTTGGGGTGGATTGCCGCTATTCGCTTTCGGCTCTCGTGTTAAGCCGATTGGATTAGCCTGCGCTCAAAAAGCCGCCCGTAATTTTTCCTTCAAACTCAACAAACCTTTATGCTCGGGGTTGGCTTCCAGCCCTTCCTGAACTTTTTTTAGAGATTCTGGCTTATCGCCTTTTTCGTAGGCTTCCCAAGCCTGTTGTTCCAAGGCATCGGCAATTTTGTTGATGCCGTTCGCGGCTTGGGTGTTGTAGGGATCGATTTTCAGCGCTTCCCGATAAGCCCATAAGGCGTTGCTGCCGGTCGGCGCGGTCAGATAGCCGACATCGAAATGGATGGCCGCCAATTCCAGCAGATCCTTGATTTTTTGCTGTTGCTCGGGACTTAGCTCGATCGCGACCTTGGGCGCTTCGATGACGGTCGGCGGCGCGATCATGCTCAAATAAATATTGGCGCCAAACAGGCCGGCGACGATAATCCCGGCACCCCACAAACCGTAAAAAACCGGTGACCGCGGGCCAATGGCCGACAGGAATTCATCAATCGTGGCGCAGCGTTGTTCCTGTTGGAACGCCAGCGCTTTTTGCAAGCCTTTCCATTGTCTTCGGCTTAAAGAAGCGACCTGCTTGGGTTCCAGGCTGACTTCCAGGGCCTTTTCCGCGGACAGTTTGCCGAAGGGATGTTTGCCGGTCAGCAATTCATAACTGACGCAAGCCAGCGCGTAAATATCGTCGCGTGGGTCGGGGTCTTGGTTTTGCAATTGTTCGAGGCTGGCATAGGCCGGTGTCAAGGCGCCCAGCGAGCGGGCGTTAAAGACCGTGGCGTCCTGTTTGTCCTTGTCGCCGCGGCCTATGGCGCAGGCGATGCCGAAATCCAGGACTCGGACTTCGCCGTGCTCATCGATGAAAACATTGCCCGGCTTGAAATCGGAATGGACGATGTTTTTGCTATGGGCATGGCCCAAGGCTTCCGCCATCGCATGAATGATGGGCCAGGCCTGTTTGTAGGGCAGGCCTTTGTCGGCATGGTCGCGGATCAGATGGCTGAGCGGGCGGCCCTGCAGATATTCCATCGACATGAAGACATGCGCGCCGTCGCGGTCGAAATCGTAGACCTTGATGATGTTGGGATGGGAAAGAGTCTGGGCACGTTTGCTTTCGCGTTGCAGCGCCATCAATGCCATCGGGTTGGCCTGGAAATTCTGATTCAACACTTTCAGGGCCACGAACGGTTCCTTGTCCGCGGCTTCGATCTTGCGTAAATCGGTAGCCTTGAACACCATGCCCATCCCGCCGACGCCCAGCAGTTGTTGCAACACGAAGCGGTTTTTCAAGGTGGCGCCGACGCTGAGTTCGGTCGGAGCTCCGGTTTGGCCGCCGTCGCCCAACAGGGATTCGGTATTCAACAGCGAGGCAGTGGGCTGTGTTGGTTGAGTGGCTTGAGTGGGTTGAGTCCGCTGTGTCGGTGGAGCCACCGTCTGGGTAGGGGAGGCGGGTTGCAGCCGGGTCGCGTCGTCGTAAGACTGACTAGACACTTGTGTTGCGGGCTGTTTAGCCGAATCGGATACATGGGTCGCATCGTCCAAGGTGGCAATCAATGCGAAATAAACTTGTGCAGGCAGTCTGCCTGAACCATACTCACTCTCCAGTGAGCGGCGGGTCGCTTCGATTTCGCCGGCCGGTTGCGAACCAAGTTTATTGGCGATCGCCAATAAATCCGTAAAGCTTAATTGCGATTGCTGAAAAGCTTTTAATGCGGTATCAAATGGTGACATGGGGCCGCCGGGGTCTGAAGTTGAGGGGATTTTATCGGAAATGTCGCCGGCTTGATAACATTGATCCATTCATCAAATTTATGGAATAGGGAGGAGGTCGAGATGACGGTACGTGCTTTGCTATGGGTTTCACTCTGTTTATTAATGCTTGGCTGTGCCAGCACGCCGGAACCGGAACCACCGCCTCCGCCCACCATCGTCAATCTTCAGATTGAAAGCGCCACGGTCATCAATCCCGACAGCAGCGGTCATGCGGCACCGGTGATGTTGCGTATCTATGAGCTGCGGGAATCCAGCGGCTTCGAATCGGCCGATTTTTTCGCCTTGTTCGATAGGGAGCAAGCGACGCTGGCCGCCGATCTGGTGCGCAAACAAGAGATGCTGATCAAGCCGGGGGAAAGCAAAATGCTGACCATCAAGCCCGACGACGATGTGCGGGCCGTGGGTTTTTTTGCCGCGTTTCGGCAGCTCGATACGGCGCAATGGCGTGCCGCCGCGCCGGTTACCGCGCACGAGACGCGCTCGTTTAACGTCAAGCTCGAAACCAACCGCTTGACCGTGCAGCCTGTGGAGCCACCGCCCAAGCCCTCGGAATAAGACCGGTAACGCTTCCGGCCCGAAACTCCTTCGCGTCCGGCGGCAATCCATCGGGCATTTGTCGCCACTCGGGTTTTCTGTTATGTTTCCGCCAGTTCAATTTTATCGATAAGGCGGCTGCCAATGTCTGTAAAGATTTTTCGGATTCCGACTCTGTCGGTTGCTGTAACTGTGGTGTTACTGGCGGCCTGCGCGCGCGAGGTCAGCAAGGAAGAAATGGCCAAGGCCACCGAAGGCTTTGCGATTCAGGACACCAATAAGTTATTCGTGGTCGATTGCCTGCTGCCTGGCCAGGTCAGGAAGTTGGGGTCGGAAATGACCTATCTGACGCAGCGCCGGCCGATCCGGACAACTGCGGCGGATTGCGAAGTGCGCGGCGGCGAATACGTGGCTTACGACAGGGCCAATTATGCCAGTGCCTTGAAAATCTGGCTGCCTAAGGCCCAGGAAGGCGATGCCGCCGCTCAACTCTATGTTGGCGAGATTTTCGAAAAAGGCTTGGGTGCTCAAAACGATTATCAGGCGGCCGCGCAATGGTATGAAAAAGCTGCGGCGCAGGGCAATTTTCAGGCACAGTTGAATCTCGGTCATTTATACGAAAAGGGGTTGGGGGTGCCGCAGAATAAGGAAACCGCGATGCGCTGGTACCGCAAATCGGCAGGCCTGGACGAGGCGGGTTTGCAATTTACGCCGGCCGTCGAGGCCGATGCCATCGTCAATAAGGAACTGGTCGAGTTGCGCCAGGAAGTGGCGGAATCCCGGCAGGAGGCCGAACAGTTGCGCGCTCAGCTCAACAGTACGCGGGAACAGGCACTGGAGCAACAGGAGCGCCTGCGCCGGGCTCAGGATGAGCTGGAAGCCCTGCGCAACAAACTGCAACAGCAAAAGTCGGCGGCACCGGGCGGTTCCAGCGAGATACAGGCCCTGGAACAGCAATTGCGCGAGAAGGAAACCCAGCTGAAGAATCAGCAGGCCAAGCTGGGAACCTTGACTCAGACGCTGGGACAGGAAAGGCAGCGCATGAAGCGTGAAATGGAAGCTGCGCGGACGGAAAAATCGTCCGCCAAACCGGCCGAAATTAAGGAGAACGAAGCCGAAAACCGCCTGAACGAAAAAATCGAAGCCTATCAAAAACAATCCGAGGAACTGACGAGCTGGTTGACTTCCGGAAACCAAATCGACAGAAGCAAGATAGAAGAACGCAAACAACTGTTGCAGCAACAGGCCAGGGATATTGCCGCCCTCAAGGAAAAAGCCGAGCGAGTTGGTCCAGCTACGCAACTGGCGGCGGCCGGCGATGGCCCAAACATCGAATTGATAGAGCCCGCCGTCACCGTGACTCGCGGCATACCGAGCATCCAGTTCGGTATGGGCGAACAAAGCAAGCGCATCGTCGGGCGTATCGAGACGGCGAGCGGCTTGAACAAAGTCCTTCTTAACGATAAGCCCTTGGCCGTCGATGCGTCCGGCCGTTTTCAAACCGACGTCACGCTGCAAGGCGCGGAAACCCTGCTGCATATCGTCGCGACCGACAAACGCAATCAAAGCAGCGATTTGAATCTGCGTTTGCTGGCTTCGGAAAACCAGGCTCAGGAAAGTTTTCCCGGCACCAGCGCCGGCGAAGGCGTGCGGGTCGGGGACATCCAGTTTGGCAAGTTTTATGCGCTCATCATTGGCAACAACGATTATGCAGCCTATTCCTCTTTGAAAACGCCGATCAGCGATGCCAAGAGTCTGGAGGTCTTGCTGCGCGAACGTTACGGCTTCAAGACCAAATTGCTGATTAACGCCAATCGCCATGCCATCATGTCTGCACTCAACGAGATGAATCAGAAATTGACCGATCAGGATAATCTGCTGATCTACTACGCCGGCCACGGCGAAATCGATAAAAAAACCCAATCCGCTTATTGGTTGCCGGTCGATTCGGAGGTCGGCAACAGCGCCAACTGGATTTCCAGCCAGAGCATCACCGAATACTTAAGCATCATGCCGGCCCGGCACATCATGGTGGTCGCGGATTCCTGCTATTCCGGCGCCTTGACGGGGTCCGCGGTAGCCAAGCTGCCGGAAGGCATGGATCCCGCCAAGCGTGAACGCTGGCTGAAGGTGATGAATACCCGCAAGGCACGGACCGTGTTGACCTCGGGCGGCGTCAAGCCGGTGATGGATGCCGGAGGCGGCGATCACTCGGTGTTTGCCAACGCCTTCCTGAAAGTCTTGCGCGGCAATAAACGGGTGATCGAGGATTACGACATCTTCCGCGACGTGTCCAATCAGGTTCGCGTCTCGGCATCTCGGGTGGGTTTCGAACAGACTCCGCAATATGCTCCGCTGCAGCATGCCGGTCACGAAGGCAGCCCTTTCTTTTTCGTACCCGAGGCTTGAGCGATGCATTCAAACCGTTTCGAGAGGACTGAAGCATGGCCTTGATCATCAAAGTGGTCAGCTATAAGGGGTCGCCGCCGGCACAAGCGATTAGCGCGCAATTCGACGAACAGGGTGGTTCCATCGGCCGTTCACCGGACAACCATCTGGTGCTGCCCGATCCCGAGAAGTTCATTTCCCGTCTGCATGCTCGGATTATTTTTCAGGGTGGGCAATATTTCATTCAGGACAGCAGCACTGGCGGCACCTATTTGGGGCCGAACCAGCAGTTCTTGCATCAGAGTCAGGCGGCCTTGGTTAACGGCGAGCGCTTGAAGATAGGCGAATACGAACTCACCGCGAGCATAGGGTCCAGTTCTCAAGCCGATTTCACGCCCGTCGTCGAACCGGTGCGTCAGTTGGAGCTGGCGGAAAGCGGCTTACTGGAGAATCCGTTTGCCGAGCCGGAAAAGCCGGTTGCGGGCGACTTTTTCAAAAGCTTTCTCGATCAGCCGGAATCGGCGGTGTTTCACGAAAGTTTTACGCCGCCGCGGGTTGCGGACGCCTCGCAAACATCCGGTGACGTCGACCTGGATTTCGGCGACCTGCTGTCCAGCCTTGAGTCGCTGCCGGGGAGCGGCGGTTTTCATAAGCCCGAGTCGCCGCCACTCGATTTGCCGGAGTTGCCGGACGATTTTTTTGCCGAAGAAAATATCGCGCCAGCGGTCACGGCGCAAGCCGAAGCCGTAGCGGATATCGAGGTTTTGCCCGGTGAGCGTCAGGTTGAGCCGGCTCAAGAGTTTGCTGATTTATTTGAGCAACCCGTAGCGACTACCACGACGGAGCCGCACGTAGACCCTTTCGCCGTTATCGAAAAATCGCTACCCGCCGCCGAGGAAGCGCCGAGTACTTTTGAGATGCCTCGTCCTGCTGGGGCTCCAGTGGAACACCTGGTCGCCGATGAAACGCCGGTAGGTATTAGCCAACCCGTGCAAGTTGAACATGCGCCCGAACCGCATCCGACGGCGGTTGCCGACAGCGAGCTGTTTAGACAGTTTCTGGCTGGCGTCGGTATCACCGATGCCAGCATTGTGCCGGCCGAACAATGGCCGGCGCTGATGAAGACATCCGGCGAACTGCTGCGCAGCATGGTGGAAGGCTTGATGTTGGTACTGCGCGCCCGTGCCGAACTGAAAAGCCAGTTTCGGGTGTCGGTTACCACCATGCGTCCGGTCAATAACAATCCGTTGAAGTTCACGCCCAATGTCGACGATGCCGTGAAGTTGATACTGGCACCGACGCATCCCGGGTTTCTGGGACCCAAGGAAGCGGTGCGCGAAGGCTTCAGCGACATCATGAACCATCAAATGGCGATGACGGCGGGTATTCAGGCGGCTTTATCGGAAGTATTGCGCGGCTTCGATCCGGAACGGATTGAAGCATCGCAAACGGAGGGCGTGCTGTTCCAGAAAAAAGCCAAATGCTGGGAACATTACGCAGCCAGTTATCCGCAATTAAAGGCCGTCGCTCAGGAAGAATTCTTTGGCGAGGCTTTTGCCGAAGCGTATGAAAAACAGATGCGATTGCTGAGCAGTGCATCTAAATCCCAATAATCGTTCGTTGGTTTGAAGAGCCATAAAAAATGTCTGAAAACAATCGGGTAATCTGGTCTGAGGGCATGTTTCTGCGCCCCCAGCATTTTCAACAGCACGACCGTTATGTCGAGAGTCTGGTCCACGGCCTATCGCTGGGCATACACGCCTATGCCTGGGGATTTTCGTCGCTGAAAATCGATCGTACCTGTCTTGCCATCGGCAAGCTGGGATTAAGCGAATGCAGCGGGGTGTTCCAGGACGGCACGCCGTTCACTCTGCCGCAGGACGACGATTTACCTTTGCCGCTGGAGGTGCCCGAGGACGAGAAAGCCAGCATCGTTTATCTGGCCTTGCCGTTGCGCCGACCCGATGCCACCGAAGTGGATAGCGAAGTCTTTAACGACAACATGGCACGCTATCGTCTCGGCGAGCGTCAGGTTAGAGACCACAACAGCGGCGCCGATGGCCGCTATGACGTGCAGATCGGCGCCCTGAAGCCACGGCTGATGTGCGATAGCCAGGAGCGGTCCGGCTATGTGTGCTTGGGGGTGGCGCGGATCATCGAAGTGCGAGCCGATAAAACCGTGATCCTCGACGAAAATTACATACCGCCTGCGGTGCATTGTTCCAGTGCCGGCATATTGGCCGGATTTGCCCGTGAGCTACAGGGTTTGTTGCATACCCGCGGCGAAGCCTTGGCGGGGCGGGTGGCGGGTAGCGGGCAGGGCGGAGGCGTCGCGGAAGTCGCGGATTTCATGTTGTTGCAATTAATCAACCGCTATCAGCCCCTGTTGGCGCATCTGGCAAACGCTACTTCCCTGCACCCCGAGGATTTTTTCCGGCTCTGTCTGCAACTGGCCGGTGAGCTGGCGACTTTTTACCGGCCCGGCAAGCGCCCCATCGCTTTTCCCGATTATAAACACGATGACTTGAAATTCAGCTTCATACCGCTGATAGATGAACTGCGTGGTCTGTTGAGCATGGTGCTGGAGCAAAATGCCGTGCAACTGCCGTTGGCGCAAGCCAAGCCGGGCGTTTACGTGGCGAAACGGCCGGAATTGACTTTGCTGGACGGAGCGATTTTCGTGCTGGCCGCCAAGGCACAGGTGTCCTCCGAGTTGATACGCTCGCATTTCCCGCCGCAGGTCAAGATTGGTCCGGTGGAAGATATTCAACAACTGGTCAGGTCGGCTTTGCCGGGCATCAACATTCAGGCTTTGCCGGTCGCGCCCCGGCAAATTCCCTTCCATGCAGGCTACTCCTATTTCGAGCTGAACAAACAGAGTGAGCTGTGGGCGAAAATGTCGGTTTCGGGCGGTTTTGCGATCCATGTAGGTGGCAATTTTCCGGAACTGGAGTTGGAGTTTTGGGCGATTAGAAAAGGCTAAACGGCATGAATCAAAACGATCCCTTTGCACCCTTCGACGACAACGACCGCACCGTAATCCGGCCCATGCCGGGCGGCCGGCGGCCGGCGTCAACCCCGGAAACGCCGGTTTTCAGCTCTCCGTTATCCTCGCCAGGTTTCAATCCACCGGCAGGAGCAGCCTTGCCGGCCGCTGAATTTCAGCAAAATCCCATGGTTGCGGCGGCGCTGTCCTTGATTTCGCTGGCCAGCCGTTTGCGGCAAACGGCGGTTTATCCGGCCGTCGACGAATTGCGCCAGCAGTTGAGCGGTGAAATCAGCGGTTTCGAAAACCGCTTGTTGCAATCGGGTATCGGTGCCGACCATGTCCGGATGGCCAGTTATGCCTTGTGCGCGTTTCTCGACGAGATCATCCTCAATACGCCTTGGGGCGCGCAGAGCAACTGGGGGCACCAGAGCCTCTTGATCTCTTTTCATAAGGAAGCCTGGGGCGGCGAAAAATTTTTCGACATCGTCGGCTTGCTGGTCAAACAGCCCGCGCAAAATCTGGCGCTGATCGAGCTGGCCTATTTGTTCCTAAGCCTGGGCTTTGAAGGCAAATTCCGGGTATTGACGGGCGGCGGCAATGCGCTGGAAAAATATCGCCTGGAACTGTACCAATTGATACAGCGCGTCAAGGGCGATTACGAACGCGAACTGTCGCCGCGCTGGCAGGGGTTGAAAGACGTGCGCAATGCGCTGGTGCGTTACGTGCCGTTGTGGGTGGTCGGTTCCGTGCTAGGCGTGGTACTGATCCTGGCCTATATCGGTTTCGTGCTGGCATTGAACGGCCGTTCCGATTTGGTTTATAAGCAGCTGTTCGATCTGGCCAAGGAACCGATAGAAATTGCCCAGGCGGCGCCCGTCGTCAAGCCGCCGGTGCCGGCAAGGCGCGAACGCTTTAAACAGCTGTTGGCCAGCGAAATCGCCGCCGACATGGTCGAAGTAGTCGACGACAGAGTGTTGCGGATCAGGAATTCATTCGGGTCCGGCAGCGATACCCTCAAACCCGAATTCGAGGCGATGTTGAAAAAAATCGCCGACGAATTCGTGGCCGGCAACGACCGTGTGCTAGTTACCGGGCATACCGACAATATCCCCATCCGCTCCGCGCGTTTTCCGTCCAACTGGCATTTGTCCACGGCCAGGGCCAAGTCGGTCGGCGACGACATGTTGAAGGTGGCGCCGGCATTGAACGGCAAACTGCGCTTCGAGGGCCGCGCCGACAGTGAACCCTTGGCGGCAAACGATAGCCCCGAACACCGCGCGGTCAATCGCCGTGTCGATTTAATGATTCAGTGAGAGCGCAGATGGGAAAGCTCATAGCATTTTTTACCAATAAGTGGGTCATCCAGTTTCTGGGTTTACTGGCGCTCAGCTGCCTGATCTGGCTGGCCGGGCCTTTAATCGCCATCGCCGGCCACGTGCCGCTGGAATCCGAGTTGGTGCGGATACTGGTGATCGTCGGTTTATTCGTCGTTTGGCTAATTTATCGGTTGGTGATGCAGATTCGGGCTGGCAGCACCGAAAAGCAGCTGGTCGAACAGCTGGTGGCCGGCGAAGTCGACCATACCGCCGCCGCGTCCGCCGATGAAGTCGAGATGCTTGGCAAGGGCTTCGAGGAAGCGCTGGCGGTACTGAAACAATCGCGAGCCGCCTCGAAAACCGATAGCCAATTCATTTACCAGTTGCCCTGGTATGCGATTATCGGCGCGCCAGGCTCGGGTAAAACCACGGCCCTGATCAATTCGGGGCTGAATTTTCCGCTGGCCGAGAAACTCGGCAAGCACTCCATCAAAGGTGTCAGCGGTACGCGCAATTGCGACTGGTGGTTTGCCGATAACGCCGTGTTTCTCGATACCGCCGGCCGTTACACCACCCAGGAAAGCCATCAGGCGGTGGACGCGGCCGGCTGGACCGGCTTTTTGAGTCTGATCAAGAAATTCAGGCCGCGCCGGCCCTTGAACGGTGTGATCGTGGCCACCAGCTTGTCCGACTTGATGCAGCAATCGGAGCAGGAGCGCGCTCAGCACGCTCAAGCCGTTCGTACCCGAATACAGGAACTCTATCAGCATCTGGGTGTACGCCTGCCGGTTTACATGTTGTTTACCAAGTCGGATTTGGTGGCGGGTTTCAGTGATTTTTTCGCCGATCTTGGGCCCGAACAACGCGCTCAGGTCTGGGGCGAGACCTTCTCCGCCGTTACCTTGCAGGGCGATCACGATCTCATCGGGCAGTTCGACACGGCCTATGGCGAGTTGTTGCAGCGCCTACAGATGCGTACCCTGAGGCGGATTCAGGATGAGCGCGATGTTCAGCGCCGAGCGGCCATACTCGATTTTCCGCAACAAATGGCCTTGTTGAAACCGGCGATGCAGGCGTATCTGCAAGCCACCTTCGCGGTGAACCGCTACGAGCAGGCGATCTTGTTACGCGGCGTTTATTTCACCAGTGGCACCCAGGAGGGCACGCCTATAGACCGCGTGCTGGGTATCTTGGCCAGCACTTTCCGTCTGGACAGGCAGTCGGCGCCGATGTATAGCGGACAGGGCAAGAGTTTCTTTATCACGCGATTGTTGAAGGATGTGCTGTTTCCGGAAGCGGAACTGGCGGGTCAGGATCCCAAGGTGGAAAAACGCACCCGTTTAATGCAAATGGCTGCTTATCTGGGAGCAGGAGTGCTGTTCATCACGGTCATGGCCTTGTGGACACTTAGCTATTTTAATAATCAGGCGTTGCTGGACAAGGTGGAAGACCAAATTGCCCAGTATCATGCCATCAAACTCACGGCCAACGATACGCAAGGCAATTTCAGGGCTTTGTTACCGCGATTGAACACCTTGCAAACCGCAGCGAAGGTTTATGAAGACAGCGACTTGCTGACCGGTCTTGGCTTGTCGCAAGGCGATAAGATTCAGGCGGCGGCCAATTACAGCTACGAGCGGATGTTGCGCGACCATTTTCTGCCGTCGATACAGATGCGTCTCAAAGAACGCATGCAGGGTCAGGAAGGCGACAAGCTCGATGTGTTGTATCAGTTGCTAAAAGTCTATCTGATGTTCAATCAGACCGAGCGCATGGAACCGGCGACGGTGATGGCCTGGATACGCGCCGACTGGGACCGCAAGTTCGCCACCGAGCCGGAAACCATAGGCCAGCTGGTTCTGCATCTGGATAACTTGCTCAAGCTGCAACTAGACCCGGTGCCCATCGATGACGATTTCGTCGCGGCAGTGAGAGCCAAACTGACCCAAGTACCGCTGATCGGCCAGATCTACTCGCGTTTCAAGACCGAGGCGATGATCGATCAGAGCCATGATTTCAGGCTGGGCCAAGCGCTAGGCCCCGACGGTTCTCGGGTGTTTGTGTTAACGGACGGCAAGGATGTCTCTGGCTATACGATCCCCGGCTTGTTTACGGCTTATGGCTATAGCGAACTGTTTTTGAAAAAAAGCAAGGATTTCGTCAAGAATGCCGTCGAACAGAATTGGGTGCTGGGCAGTCAGACCAAGCTTGAAACGCTGCAAATCGAGCAACTGCATGGCGAGTTGAAACAACTGTATTTAAACGAATACAAGGCCGCCTGGTCGGAGTTGCTGGGAAAATTGAAACTGCAAACGGCCATGTCCGCCAATCAGACGGTGCAAATCCTCGATATCTTGTCTCGTCCCGACGGTCCTTTACATAATTTGTTGGCCGCCATCGACCAAAATACTTCGCTCGGACGTATCAGCAAGCAGGCCAGCGACTTGCTAGCGCAGGCAGCCGGCAAGGCGCTGCCCGCTGCGGACGACAAGACCAATCAATTGTTGGCGGCCGCCAAAAATGCCGCCGGTTTGGATACGGGGCCGGATCCGGCGCTGGCGGTGGAAGCGCAATTTGAACCATTGAGCAACTTGGTCCGTGGTGGCCCGGATAAGCCTTCCGCACTTGAGCCGGTATTGCAGCAATTGAAAAGTTTGCGCGACTATTTTTTGCAGCTGAGTAGCGCGAATACTGGGGGGCAAGCCTTGCAGAATCAGGCCAACCTGTTCAGCGGCGGTGGCATGGATGTGTTAAAACAGGCGCAAGTCGAATTTGCCCGCTTGCCGGAACCCTTGAAAAGTTGGTTCCAGATCGTCGTTAGCAGCGGCGGGAAGAAGCTTTCTTCGGCGGCCAAGGGCCAATTGAGCGATATGGTTAAAACCGGCGTCGCCTCGCCCTGCAAGGCCGCGTTGAATGGCCGCTATCCGTTCGCCAGAAGCTCGCAGCAGGATGTGTTGCTGGCGGATTTTGCCAAGATATTCGCGCCGTCGGGTTTGATGGATCAGTTTTTTCTAACCAATCTGAAGCCTTTTGTCGATACCAGTAAACCGGTATGGACGGAAATGGCTTCCGAGAAGCCGCTTGGCCTGTCTCAGGATGCGATCCGCCAATTTCAGCTGGCGGCGCGGATTCGTGATGCGTTTTTTGCCGTCGGCGCCACGCCGCAGGTGCAGTTCGAGTTGAAACCACTGTCGCTGGATAACACCGTAGGCACCTTCCGATTGCTGATTGAAGGCCAGGAGGTGATATACCGGCACGGGCCTGAGCAGGCCTCCAGCCTGAAGTGGCCGGGACCTACGCCTAGCCAAGGGGTGCGGATGGTATTCGAAACGCTGGATGGTCGCCAATCCAGCCGTAGCAAGGACGGCACCTGGGCGTTTTTCCGTTTATTGGATGAAGCGACTATCGTGCCGGGTAATGTGCCGGAAAAATTCACGCTCACCTTCCTGTTGCAAGGCATGAGCGCCCGTTATGAACTTCGTGCCGCCAGCGTCAACAACCCTTTCAACCTGCAGGATCTGCAAAGTTTCCATTGCCCGGAAGGGTTGTGAGCATGGCGTCTCAGGTCACGGGTTTTTACGGCAAGCTACCCAGTCACGGCGATTTTCTATCGCGGCGCTTGCCCAGGCAATTTATCGAGCCGTGGGATCAATGGCTGCAGGGTGGCTTGGCGGCCAGCCGGGAGCAATTGGGAAAGGCGTGGTTGAACACCTTTCTGGTCAGCCCTATCTGGGAGTTTGCCTTGGCGCCCGGACTTTGCGGTGAAGATGCCTGGGCTGGCGTGATGATGCCTAGCGTCGATAAAGTCGGTCGCTACTTTCCATTGACGCTGGTTGCCAAAGTCGATCGCGGCCGGTTAACCCGCTTGTTCGATCCGGGGTGTGGTTGGTTTGATGCGTTGGCGGAACTGGCTTTATCTACCTTGGAATACGATTTTGATCTGCACGCCTTCGACCGGCAATTGGAACATCTTAATGTGGCCGAGTTTCTGGTCGCCGAGGATGATACTTCACTCACGCCGGGTGGCTCGGGGCGGATGGCCTTTCAGTTTCTGCTCGATAACGAGCGCGATACGCCGCAAGCATTCGCCGTGTTGGGTAATAGGCTTTGCGAGCGGTTTTTGGCGGGTTGCAGTTATTGGCGATCATCCGAAACGGAAGATACCAAGCCGGTATTACTACTGTGTGAAGGGCTGCCACCCATCGATGCCTACATCGGTTTTCTAAACGGGGATTGGCCTCCGCGCGGCTGGAATTTTTTTAGTAGTCGGTTGGTAAGCAAAGATGGGACAGCCGACAGCAATGATATGTCCGGTCCGGTGGCCGATGTAGGTCTGCCTCCAGTCCAAGCCTCAAATCAAACGCCTTCGCTAAACGAAGCAGACGGAGCCTCCGAAAAAGTTTCCGACGATAGTAAGGACGTGGAAAACATACCCTCTAGGTTACTAGGTGCAACTCAGGAACGGCAAACGGTTCCTGCGGTTGCGTCAGTCAATAAGTCCGCTCCTCCAGCGGAGCCGGGCGGCTATGAGAATTTAGAGGGTGATGCCGCACCGGAAGACGCAGTTATCACAAGGCCGACCGGAAAGCGACTGGAAGTAAACGGCATGGAATGGGAGAGTTGTGCGCTCAGCGTGGTGGGTATGCGCCGCCAGCTTAACGAAGATGCAATATTGGACCGAGCCGAGGCGGGACTCTGGGCCGTGGCCGATGGCATGGGCGGGCACAGCGCCGGCGACGTCGCCAGTCAGGCGCTGGTTAAGGCGCTAGCGCGGATTTCGCGTATCGACGATCTGGAACACTACAGCGAACAGGTAGCTTCCTGTCTGCATCGCGTGAATCGCGATTTGCTGGAACTGGCCGAAAGCCGTGGCTATGGGCAGATCATCGGTAGTACCGTCGTGGTGTTACTGATTGCGGGTACGGAATTTCGGTATCTGTGGGCCGGGGACAGCCGATTGTATCGTTATCGGAAAGGAAAGCTGGAGCAGCTGACTACCGATCATTCCTTGTATAACGAGTCGATTAGTTTGGGGCTGTCGCCTCTCGATGGCAGTCTGGAGCAAGGCCGCGGTAACGTGATCACTCGCGCGGTGGGGGCGGACCCTCAGTTGAAACTGGATTACGGACAAGGGAAGGTTGAGGTCCATGATGTGTTCATCCTATGCAGCGACGGTATCGATAAAGAACTGAGTCATGCCGAAATCGCCGCGTTGTGTGCGACGGGTACCGTGGAAGAAATTGCCCATGGCCTGGTTCAAGAAGCCGAAAGCAAGGGAGGCAGGGATAATATTTCGGTGATCGTAATCAAGGCTGCTGATGGCAATGATATTATTTAGGAGTAGTGACCATTAACTATTAAACATTCGGGTCGATATATGTTGTGAACAATATCCATGAGGGCACGATCATGATTATCGACAACGCCGCCATTAAACTCCTCGGTCAACATCAGCAGCATCAGCAAACCAAACGCAGTGAATCTCTGCAATTGTGGGTAAATCAGCCGGCTCCGCCGCCCGTCAAAACCACTACGGACAAGCTTGATTTGAGTGCCGCCGCTGCCAAGGCGCCGGCAACGCAGTCTAGGGAAATGGATCTGGAAAAACGTCTGGATTCCTTTCAGAGTTTGGCCTTGCAAATCATTAAGCGCATGGTCAAGGAAGTGACCGGACGCGATTTCAAACTGTTTTCGCCGGAAGAACTGCAAGCCCAGGCCGATCAAGTCAGTTATCAGGAACCGCTGCAGGCGCCTACACAAGCAGCGGAGACACAGGGCTCGACCGGTACGGGTTTGATTTATCAGCGCTCAATGTCTTACGCCGAAAGCGAAACCACGACCTTTAATGCCGAAGGCAGCGTCACCACCAAGGATGGAAAAAGCATAGCTTTTTCGGTGTCGCTGAGTATGAGCCGCAGCTTCTACACCGAATCCAATTTGACTATTCGTGCCGGCGATGCCGCCAAAACCGATCCCTTGGTGATCAACTTCGACGGTATTGCCGCCGAACTGAGCAGTACGAAATTTCAATTCGACATCGATGCCAACGGCAGTCCCGATCAAATTGCACTGCTGAAATCCGGCAGCGGCATGCTGGCGCTGGACAAGAATCGGGACGGCCTGATTAACGATGGCTCGGAACTGTTTGGTCCGAAAAGCGGTGACGGTTTCGCCGAGTTGGCGGCCTATGACGTCGACCAGAACCAGTTCATCGATGAAGCCGATCCTATCTATCAACAGTTGAGAATCTGGCAGCGTTTTGAGGATGGGAGCCAGAAGTTGATGGCCCTGGGCGATAAAAACATAGGCGCGATTTTTCTGGGCCATGTTAGTACGCCATTTCAACTGAAGACGGCGGAAAATGCTTCGCTGGGCGAAGTCGCCAGTAGCGGGGTGTATTTGAAAGAAGATGGCTCGGCGGGTAGCGTGCAGCAGATAAATTTTACCGCCTAAGGG
>JAJRDU010000295.1 GCA_028748685.1 Methylococcaceae bacterium | reverse complement strand
TGAATTGTTCGGCCGAACCGGCGAGTTCATCTGCGAAAACGGCCATATCCAGGAACGCTACATTTTTAGTAACGAGCAACGCGACCGTTACAACTACGAAGCGGTGTTGACCGATCCCACCGTTTACACCCGACCCTTTACCATCACGGTGCCGGCACGGAAATGGACCGAAAAGGACAAGCCCAACGGCTGGCATTTCGAGGTCGAACCGGCCACTCATAGCGGCAAGGACATCCTCCTCGATCAGTACGAGCGGATCTGCGCGGAAAACAATGGCGGCTTATCGGATTTTTTTAACGCGTCGTACGCCGATATTGGCGACGATCAGAGGAATTTATTTTGAAAACAAACCATGTTTTTCTGCTCATCCTAATGGCTTTGTTATTGGCGGCCTGTTCTCAACCTTCTCCGCCACCTGAGCCGCCGGCAACGCCATTCAAGCCAACCGCCACGTTGCAAGACATCATGTTATCCATCATAGATCCCAACATCGATTATGTCTGGAATGCGGTGTCTTCGGTCAGCACCGCCACCGGCACTGAAGAACGCCGCCCGGAAACCGACGAAGACTGGAAATTGCTACGCCAACATGCATTGGCCGTCGCCGAAGCCGGCAATCTGCTGCTGATCGAAAACCGGCCGGTAGCCAATCAAAATGCCAATACTTCGTCCGGCGGCGCGGAATTAAACTCACAAGAGATACAAAAACTGATAGCAGCCAACCGAACGGAATATGTGCAACGAGCTTATGCGTTGCACGACGCCGCGGAATTGTTGCTGGTGGCCATCGACAAAAAAAGCGTGGATGAGCTGGAAAAAGCCGGCGGCGACGTGGAGCATGCCTGCGAACAATGCCATTCGCAGTTTTGGTATCCTAACGACAATCGGCCAAAGTAAATAAACCATTACTCAATATTCCATGATCACCATCGACATACCCGGATTTAAACAGCTTGAGTTGATTCATCTGGTTTCCGACTACAACGGTACATTGGCGGTTGACGGCGAGTTGTTGCCCGGCGTAGCGGATCTGCTGGTCAGCCTCGCACCGCTGATAAAAATTCATGTTATCACCGCCGATACTTTCGGACTGGCCCGCGCCGAACTCGCCGGCCTGCCCGTCGAACTGATCATCGCCCCGGCCGAATCCCAAGCCGACACCAAACTTCAATTCGTCAATAATCTGGGTGCCGATCATGTTGTCGCCATCGGCAATGGCCGCAACGACCGGAAAATGTTGCAAGCGGCCGCGATAGGCATCGCCTTGATACAGCGCGAGGGTGGCTCGGCCCAATCCATCGTCAATGCCGACCTGGTTTGCCACAGCGTCATCGACGCGTTGAACCTGCTACGCAATCCCAAGCGCTTGATTGCGACCTTGCGTTCGTGAGCAGTTTGGCAACCGTATTGAACTCATTTTGGCTCCAAAATGACGATTAGCTCATTCCATGCAGACACTCGAAACAACCGTCAGACAGGCGTTACCAAGCGATGCCGCATCCATTGCGGCGCTGTATATGCAACTTGTCAGCAATCCGGCCGTGACGGTCTTGCCCGAGCGTATTGCCGAAAGTAAATATCCCCCGGCAAAGCCGGGGGCTTTATGTTGTGAACCGCTCAAAGCGGTAAAAAGGGTCGCTAACGCGGCCCTTAAATATTAGCCGCCAACAGGCGGCGACTCATTGCCAAAGGTTCAGTTGCTCAACTCGCTGATCTTCCTGCTCTTGATGCCGGATATAGTCCCGTATCATCGTTTCATCCCGGCCCTCTGTTGATACAAAATAGCCTCGCGCCCAAAAGTGCTGTCCGACAAAGTTTCGCTTCTTTTCGCCATAAACCCGAGCCAAATGAATCGCACTCTTCCCTTTGATATAACCTATAACCTGCGACACCACATATTTGGGCGGGATCGAAATCAACATATGCACGTGATCCGGCATCAAATGCCCTTCCAATATCCGGCTCTCCTTTTGGCTCGCAAGCCTTCGGAGTACTTCACCTAAATGCTTTCGCAACTCCCTATACAACGTCTTTCGTCGACACTTCGGGATAAACACTACATGATATTTGCACTCCCATTTGGAGTGGCTTAAGCTCTCGTTCTCGTCCATCAGGTTCTCCTCTGTCATGTGCTTGGCGGCTCACCCTCTCGAGTTTCCTAATGGACGCCAAACTTCGGCTGTCTCCACGGCAATGCCGGCGGATTTCTCATTCTTGGTTAACCTTTTTAAAGAGGGTAAGTTGTCTTCGGGTACTGCTGCCACATGGCTGGGTATTGGGCGATTGGCATTTCTAAGATTGGCTTTTGAGGCAGGCGCTACCCTATTGGAAGATGCCGACAACGATCTTACGCGTGAAACTGCACTACTATGATTTTGCGCCTAATCACACACCATTTTCGTCCAACAACCTCTGTTCTCCTACAAAACCGGCACTCGCCCCCTTCGATAGATCATTAAATTCAATGAAATCAGCTAATTATCCGGTTTTATTGTATCGGCAACAAAATCGGCAACAATTTTATCCATCTGTATAATTAGTCTATGAAAAACAGATTATTAGATTAGTTAAAGATCGGCATGCCTATACCAACCGAAACACCTTATCGTATCGAGCCTTGTCTGCTGGAAAATCCGCCACTGGATGTGGTCGATTTGGTGGCTGAACTGACCGCGCTGACTGAGCGATTAGGTGCCCGATTACATTCCGATGCCGCAGCCAGTCTGGCCGATATGGTGCGGATCATGAATTGCTATTACTCTAATCTGATTGAAGGTCATAACACCATACCCCGCGATATTGAACGCGCATTG
>JAJRDU010000294.1 GCA_028748685.1 Methylococcaceae bacterium | reverse complement strand
CTCGGAAAGGCGATGGCATCGGCCTTGCCGTCGGCAGGCAAGGCTTTCACGCCCGCCCTGACAATATCATCCAGCGGCAATAAGCTTTTATGCTCATCGGTCGAAGGTGCAGACATCAGTTCGGCATTCAGCCATTCGTCAAGCGGATACTCGAAAGCCAGCAAACTGCCGGTCAGACCGATCAAAACAAACACCGTGCCGACAAAAAGCCCAAGATACAAGTGAACCTTGAGCCAAAGGTTGCGGCGGGATTTTAAAGACCAGTCCATGAAAGTTTAAACAATTTATAAGTTACCGGCCCCTAATCCGAAGATTGGGAACCGGCAATGGTTAGCAACTAATTCAACTCGGCTAAAATTCCAGCCGTACCGACCCCAGGAAGGTGCGCGGTGTGGCTACGCCAACCCGATTAGCCGAGTTGGTTCCTTGATAATAGGTTTTATCGAGTACGTTGTTGGCGTTAAGCTGGATCGTCAACTTTTTACCGGCAAGATTAAGGCTATAACTGCCTAGCAGATTGAGCGTAGCGAAACCTGGCGTTTGGAAGTTATTATCATTGGAGCCTTGGCTTTGCGATGCTGCAATTACGCCAACCCCCAGTTTCAAGCCGTGCACAACGCCGGCCTGGAATTCGTAAGTGTTCCATAAGCTGCCGAAATTGCGGGGTGCGCCATAAAGCCGATGTCCTGTATTACCAATATCGCCAGGGAGTCCGCTATAGCCGGTATCCTTATTTATGTTGGCATAAGCCAGATGTGTGTAAGCGCCGATGACGCGCCAACCCGGCAGAATTTCACCTGCGGCTTCCAATTCGTAGCCGCGAGTTTCCTCTTGCCCGACAGTTCGCGTCAGGAATGGGTTGAAAGGATCGGGAACAGGCAGGTTATTTCTTATTAAGTCGAAATAGGCAAAGCTCGCGGTTAACCGGCCCTCCAGAAATTCGGTTTTAGTGCCCAACTCCCATTCCTTTGCGGTCTGAGGCGATAACATCTGTTGTCCTGGGGCGTTAAAGAGACTGTTGGACGGTCCGAAGTTTTCGCTGTAATTACCGTAAACGGATAACCATTCTTGCGGTCTCCACAGCAAGCCTCCACGCGGACTGACACGATCATCGTCGGTAGTCACCGAGCCATTGTTACGACCTACTGCATTGTCATAACGCACACCCACGTTGCCGAACAGATTGAACGGCAGCTTAATTTGATCCTGCATATATAAACCATACCACTCGGTGTTCCGATCGGGTCCTTTTACAAAATTATGAACCAGCGGGGTCGTCGGATAAGAGGGATTGTAGATATTGAACGGATCGCCGGGAATACCCAAGGCGCAACATTCACTTGCAATCTGAGTATCCAACATGAAATAGTCAAAGCCCCACAGCATGGTATGCTGGATTAGTCCGGTATCGAATTTGCCGGTTAAATTGAGGGTCGTGAAATAATTTTGTTGTTGCGAATGGCCGTTATTGGCGCCACGGGGGTGCCCCATACCTAGCGGTGCATTGTACAAATTGCCATTGGCATCTGGCGTGCCGTAGAAAGTAAAAAGCTGGGTGGCATCAAAATATTCCGCGCTGAAGCGTTGCGTCAGTTTCCAGTTATCGTTGAATTCGTGCGACCAATCGAAACCCAGATAAGTCCTATCGCCCACGTTGCTATTGTTTCTGGGATCGGCTATTTGTCGGCTTCTCGGAACCGGAGCGGGGCGGTTGCCAACGACCGGAATGCCTGAATCCAAGGTATTATCGAAATGGTTGTACTCGATATTCAGGTTGGCTTGGGTTCGATCGGAAATATTCCAGGTCAGGCTAGGCGCGAAGAAAACGCTGTCGGTGCTGACGAAATCGCGGAACGAATTGGCGCTTTCATAGGATAAATTGGCCCGATACAGCAGTTGTTTATCGTCGGTGATGGCGCCGGTCGAATCCGCCGTAGTCCGATAGCGGTCATAAGAACCGAATTGTTGCTGTATGGAGTGATAAGGGGTTGCTTGTGGTTTTTTTGTAACCAGATTGATAACGCCGCCGGGATCGCTACGTCCATATAGAATCGATCCAGGGCCTTTCAACACTTCTATGTGGTCGATATTCGCTGTTTCACGTCTGGCTTGGCTCGCTCCGAAATTGCTACCGTCAGGTAAAAGATAACCGTCCCGATACATGGTGCTGGTTTGAAAGCCTCGCACCGAAAAAGTATCGTTGAGCCCTCCATTAGTAAAACCCGTCTGCACGCCTGCGACGTTGGTCAAGGCATCTTCGACCCTGATGACCTGTTGGTCTTGCAACACCTGATGCGGCACTACTTTTACCGTATAAGGCGTTTCCATGATCGGTGTGTCGGTCTTGGTGGCTGTCGAGGCATTGGGGATGTAGTAGTCTGGATTATAGGGATCGTTAGCATCGTAACTGGTTTTGCCAACCACAGTTACCGTCGACAATGTCTGAGGATCTGCTTTGTTTTGCATATCCACGGCTTTAGGCTGCAAGGTGATGGTCCCTTCGCCGGTGGTCACGGCTTGCAACGGCGTGTCGCTCAGCAAAATCTTGATCGCCTCTTCAGCGGTATAGTCGCCCTGCAAGGCGCGGCTGCGCAGGTTTTCGGCGATGTCGGTGCCGTACATCAATTGCTGCTGACTTTGCTTGCCGAAACTCAGCAAGGCCTGATTCAACGACTGGGCGGGAATGTCGAAATGGTGTTTGCCGTCGACGGTTTCGCCATGGGCGGTTTGAACAACCATCACCGCCAACAGTGCGGCTTTGGCGATAGCTTGCCGGCCAGGGCCGGATTTGAATAGCTTGCGATGCTTGAGGGGGGACATAAATTTTCCTTATTTCGGTCTACATTACACGGCAGCTCTTGGAGGCTGGTATAAACTGAGACGGAAACTTTTCAAAAACCCACATTACTAAGCTAAAGTATTTTTCGCCGGTGCGCCGTATTAGAGAATTAGCTATAATCGTTAGCAAACGCGGTCAATCATTTTGGAGCAAGCTCATGAAACTCGATTTTTTCAAAAACTTGATAGCAGGCGCCCGCTCAGCCTTGATTATTTTTCCCGCCGACGACTATATCTATCCGGATCGCAACGGCTTTAGGCGCGATGCCGACAAATTGAGCGGGGATGTCAAAGTCGTTGCCAAGGACATGCGCAAGACCCTATCCAAGTATCATGGCTAAATCGACTACCGCCAGGGTTGATCGCAACAACGGCGAGTTGACTCTGCAACAGCACGATTCGGACAGCCCGATACTCCCCGTCGCACAAATAGAACAACTTCATAAATTTCGGCCCGATGCGGTCGACTGGATTATCCAACAAACACAAATCGAAGCCGATTACCGGCCTAAAGAGACGCAAAGGCTCAACACCTTTACGCTGGTCGAAAGAATCGTCGGTCAAGTATTCGCTTTAATCATCGGCCTTACCGGCATTGTCGGTGGCTCGTATGTCGCGCTTAACGGCCAGCCCGCCGCGGGCGGAACCATAGCCAGCGTCGCGATAACCGGTCTTGCCGCCGTATTCCTCACCGGACGGGCGAAAAAATAAGCAAGGCAAATGCTCTTTTTGGCGTGGGGCCTAATTCAACACCACCAGATACGGCGAAAT
The DNA here is from genome assembly GCA_028748685.1 of Methylococcaceae bacterium. Classification (GTDB taxonomy): domain Bacteria; phylum Pseudomonadota; class Gammaproteobacteria; order Methylococcales; family Methylomonadaceae; genus Methylomonas. The sequence goes on along the minus strand of JAJRDU010000294.1, from coordinate 3,296 downwards.
ATTGACCGTCCGCAACTCCGGCACGGCGGCCTTGAGGCTGGCGATAGCTTGATCCAGTGCGTCCAGGCGAAACAGGCCGCTGATCCGTTTGTCGGCCAGCGCCGAATTCAATAACAGCACCCTACCCGGCCGGTATTGATTGATCCGGGCGACGGCTTCGCGCAAGGGCAAACCGTCGAATTGCAGATAACCGTCGCGCCACAGCGCCATGCTTTCCGGCCGGCTCGCGTTTTGAACGGCGATATTTTCCGCGCCGATCCGCGCGGATTGTCCGGCTGTCAAACGTTCGCTGTGCTGGTGTTTCGCATCCTGAATTTCGATGATGCCTTCGACCAGTTCGACCTCGGTTTGCTCAGCCTCGCGCCGCACATCGAAAGCCGTGCCGACCGCCCTGACTTCGCTGCCGGCCGTGGTCACCACGAAAGGCCGCTGCGGGTTTTTGGCGACCTCGAAAAACGCTTCGCCTTGCAGCAACTCCACTCGGCGCACGGCATCGTCGAAGTGTATCGCCAGCGCGGTCGAGGTATTGAGGATCACCTTGGAACCGTCGGCCAAGGTCACGCTACGTTGCTCGCCCTTGCCGGTCAGATAGTCGGCCTGCCACAAGGCCGGCGGAAAGAATGCCGCCAAGGTCACCGCCAGCACGGCGCTACAGGCGACCGCCAACGGCAATAAACGACGACGAAGAAAAGGTTCTTGGGCCCGGCGGGATTGCGGTTTGCGGTAACGTTCCTGCAACAGCGGTTCCGAGCCGGGTATGGCTCTGCCGCGCAGTTGCTCCATGCCCCGCCATGCCGCCCGAACCTGTTGCCAGGCCCGGTCGTGAGCTGGATCGGCGGCTCGCCAGGCGGCCAGTTGCTGCTGTTCCGGCAATGAAAATTCGCCGGAATGCATTTTGCTCAACCAGCCGCAGGCTTGTTCCAAGAGACGCTCAAAATCGGCAGGCGTCGGTTCTGTGGGCATGGCTAGTTCCTGATTGAACGATGAGGGGGATATATCATAGACGAGGCGGACGGCCAAAACCACATGCGGACTAGGATTTTTCCAGGGTTTTGGCGCAATGCAGCAAGGCTCGTTTGATGTTCTCTTCCACGGTACGGATAGAGATATTCAGCGTTTCGGCAATTTCCCGTTGTTTCAGGCCTTCGAAGCGATTCAGGTAGAAGATGCGCTGGCACAGCGGCGAGAGTGCGGCCAGCGTATCGATCAATCTGTCCAACTCCTGCTCTCCCAAGGCCACGGTTTCCGCGCAACGCTGGTCTTCCGCTTCCGGCGGTTCATCGTCCAGCCATTCCACGGTCGTGGCTTCGCGTATGGTTTGACTGCGATAATGGTCGAGCAGCAGGTTCAGCGCGGTGCGAAACAAATAAGCCTTAAGATTGGCGACATTGCTAAGATCCTCGGCCCTGCACAGTCGCATGAAGGCTTCCTGGCAAATGTCGGCCGCTGTTTCCCGGCAGCGAACCCGAGAGTACAAAACGGCCTCCAACTCGCCATGGCAATCGATATAGAGTTCTTGAAGCACCCGTTTGGGATGAAATGACATAGTTAGTTTGCAGGGGATGACTGTTCGCGTGTCCAGAAAACCCATCCGCAAAATCGGCGCCTAACGCCGAAAATCTTTTATAATCAGGATCATTAGCTGTTTTAAAACACTGACATAGAACCGTCTCACAATAGAACTATGTTATTTAATATGACTCCATGCGGCTTTTGGCGCACGCCATATAACCCAACAAACCGTTTGTGGCGCAGAAACGATGCCCGCAACAAGCGCCGAGCAGGTCGGCAAAATGATTTTTGCGATTTCCAAAGCCACTACGTTACTATTCCCGGTTACCTCGCACAACGCAAGAAACCAGCTCGCAGCATCCACTTATCCACCATGATCCTACAAAACGAATTCGTCCACTGGTTCCGGGCCTCATCGCCTTATATCCACGCCCACCGCAACCGCACCTTCGTGATTTTTTTCAGCGGCACGGCCGTTACCGAACCGGATTTCGACAACCTGATCCACGATTTGGCGCTGTTGAAAAGTTTAGGGGTCAGGCTGGTACTGATACACGGCATACGCCAGCAGATCGACGAACGCCTGCAACAGCAAGGCGACACGCCCAAGTTTCATCATCACTTGCGGATTACCGACGCCACCACGCTGCAATACGTCAAGCAGGCGGCCGGCTTGGTGCGAGTGGAAATTGAGGCTTTGCTGTCGATGGGCGTATCGGGTTCGCCGATGGCCGGCGCGCAAATCAAGGTCGCCTCCGGCAATTTCGTCACCGCCAAACCGCTGGGAGTGCTGGACGGCATCGATTATTGCTATACCGGTAGCGTGCGGCGCATCGATGCCCAGGCCATACACCAGCAGCTCGACCAAAACAATGTGGTGCTGATTTCGCCCATCGGCTATTCGCCCAGCGGCGAGGTGTTCAACCTGTCCGCCGAGGAAGTCGCCACCGAAGTGGCGATAGCCTTGCAAGCCGAAAAACTGATCTTGCTGACCGAACAAAACTGCCTGTCGCCGGACGATCAAAAACCGATTCAACAACTGACCACCGACCAGGCCGAGGCATTGTTAAAACAGACGCCGGAACTGCCGGATGCCATCGCACACTCGCTGCGGGCCGCGATGCAAAGCTGCCGGCAAGGCGTCCATCGCGCCCACTTGATCAACCGCCATGTCGACGGAGCCTTGCTGCTGGAGCTGTTCACCCGCGACGGCATCGGCACGCTAGTCAGCTCCACCGACTTCGAAACCATCCGTCCGGCGACGCTGGACGACATCGGCGGCATCATGGAACTGATCAAGCCGCTGGAGTTGCAAGGCATATTGGTCAAGCGTTCGCGGGAAAAGCTGGAAATGGAGATCGGCGACTACATCGTCATCGAGCGCGATGGCCTGATCATAGGTTGCACCGCGTTTCATGTGATGCCCGAACAAACCAGCGCCGAAATCGCCTGTCTGGCGGTGCATGCCGATTACCGCAAAGGTGCGCGCGGCAACAGCCTGCTGGATTATCTAACCGGGAAGGCCGGAAAACAGGGCATCAAGCGCCTGTTCGTGCGCTCCACGCAAACCGTCCACTGGTTCGTCGAGCGCGGCTTCATCCCCTGCGAAGTAGACGACTTGCCTGAGCCGATGAAAAGCGCTTACAACTATCAGCGTAATTCCAAGGTGTTGTTTAGGGATGTGGGGCGGTGAGTGGTGATCAGCGAACGTTTAAGCCGGTGGTTTAAACCTATGAGCCTCTTGCAAAATTGCCTATCATTAGCAGAAGACGATTTCACCATCA
>JAJRDU010000293.1 GCA_028748685.1 Methylococcaceae bacterium | reverse complement strand
AGGCAGCGGTTAGATCGCTGTCGGCGCCACGAAAAGCCTTAAGTCAGTCTAAATACGAGGAGGATGGAGTGCGCAATTATTCTTACCACAAGACGCTATTGCCGAATACCTGGTCACCAGTTTTGGGCTGCCGTATATCGACATATATCCAAAGTTTGCGCGGGAACGACGACTTGGGGCGTGGATTTTGGTATTGCATGTTTCGCCAGGAAAGTAACACGTCGAAATACATCTAGGCAATGAAACTTGGTCGCCCGCTCAAGTACCTCGGTCTTGTCGCAACCATAGCCGGCCTGCTGTGGTTTGTGGTCCGCGCGCCGCAATCGCCTATGGTCGTCGCCGTTCACCCCTGGGTGGGTTATGAAACCCTATATCTGGCCAGAGACTTCAAGTGGCTACCCGACACTATAAGGCTTCGCGACGACAAGACATTGGGCGAATCGCTCGCCGCCCTGCATTCCGGCGAAGCCGATGCCGCCTGCATGACGCTGGACGAGATGCTGCGCGCCCGGGCCTCGGGGCTCCCTTTGTCGGCCGCGCTGGTTCTCGACGTGTCTGCGGGCGCCGACAAGGTGCTGGCCCGCCCGGAGATCATGAGCCCGAAAGATCTGGCGCATAAACGCATCGGCTTCGATCGTAATTCCCTGGGTGTATTGGTGTTCGAGAAGTTACTGGAAGCGGCGGAGCTGCCCACGTCGGCGGTTATTCAGGTCGATCTTCCGCCAGATAGCCAGCTCAAAGCCTGGCGCGGGCGCGAAGTCGATGCCGTCATTACCTACGAACCCATGGCTACCGTATTTGAGCGCGAGGGGGCGCGCAATCTGTTCGATAGCCGGCGGATGCCGGACGCCATCGTCGATGTGTTGGCGGTGCGTCGGGACCGGCCCAAAATTTTCCCGCTCGTGCGGCACTTGGCGGCCATTCACTTTCGCGCCCAAGAATACATGCGCATCTACGAACAAGATGCCTTGTTTCGTGTCTCGGCTCGCGAGGACCTCAGTCCCGACGAAGCGAGGCGCATGCTGGCAACGGTGATTTTTCCTTCGCTGGACGCCAACCGCAACTATTTGGGGGGGGATGCGCGCTTGGCTCAGGCGGCCAAGACCTTGTCTATGTTGATGGTGAAACACGGCCTGTTGGCGCGGGAAGACGATCTCGCCGAGCTGGTCATGCCAGAGACCCTGCCCACTGAGGAGAGATAGCCGGTGAAATACTTATCCTCCGTTCTGATATTGTGGCTGGCAATCTTCACGGTGATCGCCGCGCAAGATGAAAGGCCACTAAAAATCGGCGTATTGGCTTTCCGGCCCAAGCCGCAAACGCTGGCCCAATGGCAACCTGTGGTGGACTATCTACAGGAAACGCTGGAGAGGCCGGTCGAATTGGCGGTTTACGATCATCCCGAACTGGGCGCCGCGGCGGTGCAGCGCGCCGTGGACGTGGTGGTTACGACGCCGAACCATTTCATCCTGCTACAGCACACCGCCGGTGTTTCGGCGCCACTGGCGACGCTGGTCTCGCGGGAGGGGATGCACGAGCTGAGTGCCTATGGTGGCGTCATTTTTACTCGTACCGATCGTGGCGATATCACGTCACTGGCGGATCTCGCCGGCAAACGAATTGCCGCAACGACGAAGGAAGCCTTCGGAAGCTATCAGATGCAAGCCTCCGAGATGATGGACGCGGGTGTATCCTCGCCAGAAGGAGATCGATTATTGCTCACCGGACAGCCGAACGATAAGGTCATCGAAGCAGTGCTCTCTGGGACTGCCGACGTCGGTTTCGTTCGCACCGGCGTGCTGGAGGCGCTTGCCCATGAAGGCAAGCTGGAGCCGCCCCGTATCAAGGTGATCAACCGGCAGAACTTTCCCGCATTTCCTTACGAGGTTTCCACCCGGCTCTATCCTGAATGGCCGGTGGCGGTGATGCCTCAGGTCGACAGCAAACTCGCCAGCCACTTGGCCGCCGCCTTGTTTCTGCTGCCGCGCGATCGGCTCGGCGCTTCCTCCACTATCGCCGGATTCACCACGCCTGCCAACTACGCCGGTGTCGATAACCTGATGCGCCACCTGCGTCTGCCGCCTTTCGACCGCACCCCGGAAATTAAGCTGGCCGATCTTTGGCATCGATATGACTCTTGGATTATCGCGCTAGCCAGCTTGATGCTGTTGCTGGCGGCAACCAGTAGCGGCCTAGTCATCCTGTACCGGCGTACCCAGCACTCGTTGCGCGAACTGGAGCGCATGGCGGAAAAGGAAAACCTGATACTGGCAAGTCTAGCCGAAGGGGTATACGGGGTCGACACCCAAGGGATCTGCATTTTCATCAATCCGCGGGCGTTGGCAATGCTGGGGCTCACCGAGAGCGAGGTGATCGGCAAGGAAGCTCACCACCTGTTCCACACACGGGGAGGAAACCAGTCTCACCATGCCATGGCCACCTGCCCGGTCATGCAAACCTTGCAGGACGGCATCAAGCGGGAACTCGAAGACGTGTTCATCCGGCCGGACGGCACGTTGCTTCCCGTCTCGCTGGGCGTCGCCGCGATGCATCATGGCAAGACCATCGTCGGAGCTGTGGTCGTCTTTCAGGACATTACCGAACGTAAACGGGCCGAAGAGGCGCTAAACCGTTACAAGGATGAGTTGGAGGAAACGGTGCAACAGCGCACCGCCGAATTGCGTCTGTCGCGCGACGCCGCCGAGGCGGCCAACAAGGCCAAGAGCTTGTTTCTGGCCAATATGAGCCATGAATTGCGCACACCGTTGAATGCGATACTGGGTTTTTCGCGCATGATGCGGCTGAATACCGGCTTGAGCGTCAGCCAATGCGAGAATCTGGACATCATCAACCGTAGCGGCGAACACTTGCTGAAGGTGATCAATGATGTGTTGGAGATCGCCAAGATCGAGTCCGGCAGGCTGCAATTGGACATCGCCCCGTTCGACTTGGGAAACTTGATGCGCGATGTCGGCGAACTGATGTTATTGCGCGCCCAACAAAAAGGCCTGTGGCTGAAGTCAGAGCAAGCGCCCGAGGTTCCGCGCTATATCAAGGGTGACGAGGCCCGTTTGCGGCAAATCCTGCTTAATCTGGTCGGCAATGCCGTGAAATTTACCGAACGAGGTGGCGTGACGATACGTTTACACTTAAAACGTGGCACTCGCCGGGAACTGAGCATCGAAGTCGAGGATACCGGCCCCGGTATCGCCGCCGAGGACAAGGAACGCTTATTCGAGCCCTTCGTGCAGTTGAACGCCAAAGGCTGGCAGAGCGGCACCGGCCTAGGTTTGGCGATTACCCGGCAGTTCCTGCAATTGATGGGAGGCCGCATAGAACTGGAAAGTACCGTCGGCAAGGGTTCCTTGTTTCGCGTCGAGTTGCCTGTGGAACTGGCCGGTGCCGGCGAGGTATCGGCTCGGAGCATGGACCGGCATCTGGAAATCGTTGGCTTGGCTCCCGGCCAGCCGGTCTATCGTATCTTGATCGCGGAAGACCAGGTTGAAAATCAGCTGTTGTTGAAACGTTTGATGGAACAACTTGGTTTGGAAGTGAGAATTGCCGATAACGGCGAGCAATGCATCGCCCTATTTCAGCAATGGCAACCGCATCTGATCTGGATGGACTGGCGCATGCCGGTGCTGGACGGCGAGGAGGCTACACGGCGGATTCGCGGTTTGCCGGGCGGCGATCACGTCAAAATTGTGGCTGTCACTGCCTCGGTGTTTATCGAGCAAAAACGGGAGATGTTGGAGGTTGGCATGGACGATTTTGTCAGTAAGCCCTATCACTTTGACGAAATCTATCAGTGCATGGCTCGAGTGTTGGACATCAAATATCGCTATCTTGCCGACGCGTCCGGCGAGAAACCTTCGGCTGTCAGCTTAACTACCGAGATGTTGGCCGTGTTGCCGGCATCGCTACGCAAAACGCTGAAGGACGCGCTGCTGAGTTTGGATAGTGAGCTTATCGATCAAGCCATCAAGCAAGCCGGCGAAGCCGATAAATCGCTAGGTTTTTTGCTGTCGCGGCTGGTCGATAATTTCGATTACCCCGTGATCCTGAGACTGCTGGACGAGCTTGGCGAATGAGCCGGGAAGGCGCAGCGTCCCACGATAGCGAAGCGTCGATCTACAACACAACGGGCGCATCGGTCATTTCGTTGGGATTCTCGGTGTCCCCGGCCGGGAAATGCCGTTGCAGCAACGAGGTGATGGCGGCGATGCCTTCGACGACACCCAGTTCAAACTCGCCGCCGCGAAATCGTGTTTCCATCCCACGGCAAATATCGCCCCACACTGCGTCGCCAACCCTGGCATGAATGCCACGATCGGCGACGATTTCCACCTGGCGGTCGGCCAGTAACAGATAAATCAGCACTCCGGAATTCTGCTCGGTGTCCCAGACCCGGCATCGAGAAAACACTTCGATCGCGCGTTGCCGAGGCGTGACGTCGCGCCACAGTTCGCCAAGGTCCAGTGCATGCTCCACGACAAACCGCAGCTCGCCCAGATGAGAGCGTTCGCTGCCCGAAATAGCCGCTTCGATGGCCTTCAGGCTGCGTTTGGGAAAGGCAAGGCGAACCCGCCACGGGCCACAGAAAATATGTTTGAAAAATCTTTTGATCCGCATGCTCTACCAACTCCCGGAGGCACCGCCGCCGCCAAAACCGCCGCCTCCGCCCGAGAATCCTCCACCGCTTCCTCCGCCGGAAAATCCTCCACCACTAAAATCGCCACCGCCGAAACCGCCGCCAGGCCCCCCATAATAACTTTTGGAATCGCTTTGAGCGATCAAAAACGCTATGAAACCTAACACCAGTGCAAAGATCAATCCACCGCCCAGAACCCAGACCAATACTCCGGCCACACCACCGTTGATCAGGCCGCCCAAGAACCTTCCCAGCACTGCTCGCAAAATTAAACCGCCCACTGTCGCCAGCAAAACTAGTAGCAGAAAATATTTTTCAAGTGGAGTGTCGACGCTGGGCAGTTTGGATTCCGGCAAGGGCTCGCCGTTAATCAGGCCGATCATACTATCCACGCCGGCATTGATTCCGCCAGAGTAATCGCCCTGGCGGAACTTGGGCACCATGATTTCCTCTATGATGCGTTTGGCGATCGCGTCCGGAATCACGCCTTCCAGACCGTAACCGACTTCGATGCGCGTGGTGCGGTCATTCTTGGCGACCAACATCAGTACGCCGTCATCGACGCCCTTGCGGCCCAGTTTCCATTGCTCCACCACCCTGATGGAATACTGGGCGATGTCTTCGGGTTGCGTGGTCGGCACGATCAATACCGCAATCTGGCTGCCTTTTTGCCGTTCGAACGCCGCCAGCCTATCCTCCAACACGGATTGCTGTGTCTCGTTCAGCGTGTTTGTCAGGTCGGTCACTCGGTAATCAAGCGATGGCACCGCCACCTCGGCAAGTGCCGTCGCCAGCCCAAAAAGCCCAACGAGCAGAACGCTCGGTATCCAAAGTCTCGCCGGCATGTTATTTCCCGAAATCGACGGTGGGCGCGGTCGAAATGGCCTTTTCGTTGTCGACCGTAAACGAAGGCTTGGTTTTGTAACTGAACAACATCGCCGTCAGGTTGCTGGGGAAGGATCGTACCGTGACGTTGTATTCCTTCACCGCGGCGATATAACGGTTGCGGGCCACGGTGATGCGGTTCTCGGTACCTTCCAGCTGGGCCTGCAAATCGCGGAAGTTGGCGTCGGCCTTGAGTTGTGGATAATTTTCGGAAACCACCAGCAGCCGCGACAAGGCCGAGGTCAATTCGCCCTGCGCCGCCTGAAACTTGGCGAAGGCCTGTTCGTCGTTGACCAGCTCCGGCGTGGCCTGAATGGAGCCGACCTTGGCGCGCGAAGCCGTCACCGCTTCCAGCACCTCCTTCTCGTGGCTGGCGTAGCCCTTGACGGTATTGACCAGATTCGGCACCAGATCGGCCCTGCGTTGATACTGGTTGAGCACTTCCGCCCAGGAGGCGTTGATCTGCTCGTCCTGGGCTTGAAACGTGTTATAGCCGCAGCCCGACAAGGTCAAGGTTGCCGCAAGAAGAAAGACGTTTACGAATCTAGGCA
>JAJRDU010000292.1 GCA_028748685.1 Methylococcaceae bacterium | reverse complement strand
ACGAACAGGTCGTAATTGTTGGCATCCAGTAAGGGCAGGCCGTGGCGGGTTTGCAGTTGTTCCAGCAGGGTTGTGCTCATGTTCTTAAAAACTCCGGCAATTCGGGCTCGCGGTCGACCAGGTCGGCGAATAAATGGTCGATATTGTTCTCGCCCTGCATCGCCAGACGCATGGCTTCCAGGGCATCGGCGATTTGTCCGGCCTTTTCGGCGCTGATGACTTCTCGGGCGGCGTCCAGAAACACCAGTAGCCAGGTGCCGGCCGGTTGTTCTCCGACCAGCATCATGTCGATCAAGGTTTCGTCGCCGCGATAGGCGCACAGCGCCGATGTGCCGCGTGGCGTTATGACTTGCATGGGGATGCCGACGCACATCAGTATTGTCCCCGGTAATCGACATCGACTTGCAGACTGGGCAGGTCGGGCGCAGGTAGCGGGCGTACTTCGAACGAGCCGGATTGCAGGATGCGTTCGTCGCCGATCCGGCAGGCGAGTTCGGCGGGAGGCCGTTCCTGTTCGTAACGCTGGATGTTCAGCGCCGGGTCGGTCAAGTCGCCGGCTTGGTCGGAAATTTCGGCTTCGATGCCAAAGCTTTTAAGATAGTTTAGCGCCATGTCTATCGCCGGCTGGATTTGCGCCTTGACGCCAGGCCGCAGGCTGCCGCCGTAATCCTCCAGTTCTTCCGGCTGCACACCGATCAATAACAGATGTTTTGGATATTGTCCCAGCATCTGTGCCATCGCCAGGACTTCCTGGAAACCGGTTTGATGCAAACTCATTTTCTTGGCGCCGAGGAAGTTGGGCACGTCGTCGTTTTCGACGCGCTTCATCGTGGCGGGCGGCAGGCCGTAATCGACGGCGTCAAATACCACCAACACATCCGCCGTCTGCACATGCTCGACCAGATAAACACCTTGGGTGCCGCCGTCCAGCACCCGGACGTTGTCCGGGAAGCGATAGTGCTTCAGCAGATGCTCGATGACGCGCACACCGAAGCCTTCGTCGGCCCAGAGGATGTTGCCGATGCCGAGCAATAGGATTTGGGGAGACGTGGTCATCCGATTAAAAACCAAAATCGTCATACCCGCCAGGAAGCGGGTATCCAGTTCCATGGATGGAAAGTTTAAAGCCATCCATAAAGTCTGGATTCCGGCAATCCCTGCCGGAATGACGATCTTTCGAGGGCTGTCCCATCATCTTAATGCGCATCATCCACGGGCTTGTCATCCTTAAAGGTGCGCCAGCCGGTGACGATGGTCGACAACAGGCTTTGGCTGGACAATTTGTCCTCGCGTACCGCGACATAGATATGAATCAGCACGAAGCAAACCATCAGCCACATCACCAGATGATGCCAGCTGTGAACGCTCTGGCTGTCGCCGAACAGCGACAGCACCCAGCTACTGAACAAAGCGTATTGCCAGCTGCCGACACCGGCGCCTTCGCCGTATAGCGCGAAGCCGGTGACGATCATGAACAACAATCCCCAGACGAACACGAAATGCATGGACAGAATCGCCAAGGGGTTATGGCCGACGTACTTGCGCGGCTCTTTTACCAGGAAGGCATACCAGAGGATTTCATGCCAAACGCCTTGCCAGAAATGCGCTTTCAGTAAAGGCGGCATAAAGATTTGCCGGGCGTGTTCATTGCCGGCATAAGCCCAGTAAGCTCTAGCCAGCAGGGCGATGGCGATAAGATAACCGGCGGCGAAATGCGCGAAGCGGACATAGCCCATCAGGAAATGCTCGGAAGCTTCGCCGCCGACCGAGGCCAGCGGATCGGCGATCAAATAGCCGGTGACCACCAAAGCCACGATCAATAAGGCATTCAGGCTATGCCAGAGCCGTACCGGGATTTCGTAGACATAGACGGGAGGGGTGGGCTCGCTCATTTGATCCTCCGGCGGTTTTCACCCAAGCGGCTGCGCCTGACCTGGACCAAAGCGCCAAGCAATGCCGCGAGACTCAAGCCCAGTACATAAGGCAGCCAGGTTTGAACGTTCATTGCCGCATGCTCCAGAGCGTGAGTCAGCGCGTCGACCGCCGGGTGGCTATGAGCATGGGCTTTGCCGGTCATCAACATCAAAACGCTTATCGCTAAATATTTGTTCATGTTTTTCTCCTAAGCAGCAGGGCGAATGAATTCGCCTCTACAGTCGATTAGATTAACGCACTTTAACCTGGGTCAATTCCGTACCATCCGGGCTCATCACATGGGTGGAACAAGCCAAACAAGGGTCGAAACTGTGCAGGGTGCGCAGGATTTCCACGGGTTCCTCGGGGCGCTCGACCTTGGTGTTCATCAAGGCCGCTTCGAAGGCACCGATGTTGCCTTGTTCGTCGCGCGGCGAACCATTCCAGGTGGTCGGCACCACGCATTGGTAGTTGGCGATCTTGGTGTTTTCGATCTTCAGCCAGTGGCCCAAGGCGCCACGCGGCGCTTCGGTGAAACCGACGCCCTTGACGCTGCTCGGCCAGGTTTCAGGGTTCCAGCGTTCGACATTGGCGGTGGACAGATCGCCGGCCTTGATGTTGGCCATCATCTTGTCCATGAAATAACGCATCTTGCCGGCCGCCCATTGCGCTTCCAGACCGCGCGCTGCGGTTCTGCCCAGGGTCGAGAACAAGGCGGAAACTGGCACGTCCAGGGTCTTCAGCACGAAGTTGATCTGCTCGGTGATTTCCTTGTTGCCTTGGGCGTAGCCGATTACATAGCGCGCCAAGGGCCCGACTTCCATCGCATGGCCGCGCCAGCGCGGAGCCTTGATCCATGAGTATTTGGCGCCTTCGTCCAGTTCCTGGATGTTGGTTCGGTCGCCCTTGGTATTCGAGCCCAGCTTGAAGTTGGGCTCGGTGACGCCGTCCCAGGGATGCAGGCCTTTTGTCTCGTCCGAGTATTTGTACCAGGAGTGAGGCACGAATTCCTTGATTTGCTCGGGGTCGGTCAGGTCGACTTCGTGAACCTTAGTCAAATCGCCGTTGATGATGGCGCCGCGCGGCATCAGCAGGTTTGCTGCGGAATAATCGTTGGCCTTGTCCGGAATGTCGCCGTAAGACAACAGGCTTTGGCCGGAGATGCCGCCGCCGTACATCCAGCCTTTGTAGAATTGGGCGATGGCCAGCAAATCCGGGATGTAGACCTGGTCGATGAAGGTGATGGTGCGATCGATGATGGACGACACCAGGTTCAAGCGTTCCATGTTCACCGCGCCGACCGCGCCGACGCCGTCGATATTGATGGCGCACGGCACGCCGCCGACCAGCCAATTCGGATGAGGGTCCTTGCCGCCGAAGACGGTGCGGATTTTCATGATGTCTTTTTGAAAATCCAAGGCTTCCAGATAATGGGTGACCGCCATCAGGTCGGCTTCCGGCGGCAACAGATAAGCCGGATTGGTCCAGTAACCGTTCTTGAACGGGCCGAGCTGACCGGATTCGACGAACTTCTTCAGCCGGTTCTGGGTGTCGCGGAAATAACCGGGCGAGGACTTGGGGTTATGCGGCGAAATCGATTGCTGCAAGGCGGAGGTGGCGACAGGATCGGCTTTCAAGGCGTTGACCGGATTCACCCAGTCCAGCGCATGCAGATGATAGAAATGCACCAAGTGATCCTGTACCTGCAGGCTGAGCTGCATCAGGTTGCGGATGGAATTGGCGTTTTCAGGAATCTGTATTTTTAGCGCATCTTCCACCGCCCGCACCGAGGTCAAGGCGTGGGTGCCGGTGCAGACGCCGCAGATGCGTTGCACGAAGGCCCAGGCATCGCGCGGATCGCGGCCTTTCAGGATCACTTCCAGGCCGCGCCACATGGTGCCGCTGGAGATCGCGTTGCGGATGATGTTGTCGTCGTCGATATTGACTTCGCATCGCATGTGGCCTTCGATGCGGGTCACCGGATCGACCACCACGCGGCGGCCGGCGTCGTTCAGATGAAAGCCGTTGGGAGTATTGGTGACGGTCATGGTTATTCTGCTCCGGGTTGTTTATCGGCTTGTTTGGCGTTTTTTAATGCCGTCAGACCGGCGTGGGCAGCGATGCCGGCGGTGACGATGCCGGCCGCAGTACCGCCGACCACGTCGGCATTGGCTTCGATGCCGAATTGATTGATGCCGGTCAGGCGGTCGTAGAAACTGCCTTTATCCCAGAAACCGTCTTCCGAACAGCCGATGCAGCCGTGGCCGGACTGAATCGGAAACGAGGTGCCTTCGTTCCATTTGACCGTCGAGCAGGCGTTGTAGGTGGTCGGCCCCTTGCAGCCCATTTTGTACAGACAATGGCCTTGGCGGGCGGCTTCGTCGTCCCAGTGTTCGACGAACTGGCCGGCGTCGAAATGCGGGCGCCGATAGCATTTGTCGTGGATGCGCTGGCTATAGAACATCTGCGGCCGGCCTTGTTTGTCCAGGGTCGGCAGTTTGTCGAAGGTCAGCAGATAAGCCACCACGGCGGTCATCACTTCGGCAATAGGCGGGCAGCCGGGCACTTTGATGATGGGCTTGTTGGCTAGGCCGGGGACTTTGTGTACCGGCGTGGCGCGGGTCGGATTGGGCTTGGCAGCCTGCACGCAGCCCCACGACGCGCAAGAGCCCCAGGAAATGATGGCCTTGCAGCTTTCGGCGGCGTATTTTAGTTGCTCGACGAAGGGCTTGCCGCCGATGATGCAATACATGCCGTCTTCGGCCAAAGGCGGATTGCCTTCCACGGCCAGGATGTAATTGCCTTTGTATTTCTCGACGATCTCGGTGACGATGGCTTCGGCGTTATGGCCGGCGGCGGCCATGATGGTGTCGTCGTAATCCAGCGACAGCATGGACAGGATCACGTCTTTCGCCAGGGGGTGGCCGGAGCGGATGAAGGATTCCGAACAGCAAGTGCATTCCAGACCGTGTAGCCACAGCACAGGGATGCGCGGCTTGGTTTCCATGGCGTGGGCGATTTTAGGCGCAAATGCCGGACTCAAGCCCAGCGATGCCGCGGTCAGGCTGCAAAATTTCAAAAAGCTGCGGCGAGAGATGCCTTGCCGCCGCATGACATCGTAAAAAGTTTCTTTCATTCTGGGTTCCTCCAGGCTAGTCCGGGCGCTGTGCGCGGAAAATACGCTGGTTGATTTAGAGCAATCTCCGTGCCGGATGAAAATTAACCATGAGTTTTCTGGGGGTGAATCGGCGGTAACGGCCAGCTTGCGCGGGTGGTATGGTTAGTGAGTTTTCGATTTGTAATGAAACTGAAATGTTTGTTGGCTATTTTGGGAAGTGGGAAGTGGGAAGTGGGAAGTGGGGGATTTACCACTTCCCACTATCTACTCTCCACTCTCTATACTAGAGCCGAAGTGTTTTACAATGAGCCACTTTTTCGACGGCAATCCAAGCCTGCCGCCGAAGATGGCTTAATCTTTCGTGAAGATATGAATAAAACCGCTATTCCCGCCTCGAGATTTTCCGTGGCCCCGATGTTGGATTGGAGTGACAGGCACTGCCGCTACTTCCACCGTCTGATTTCCAATCACGCCCTGCTTTACAGCGAGATGGTCACTACCGGCGCGATCCTGCATGGCAACCGGGAGCGGCATTTGCAGTTCAATCGGGAGGAGCATCCCGTCGCCTTGCAATTGGGCGGCAGCGATCCGGCCGATCTGGCCTTGTGCGCGAAGATAGGCGAGGATTACGGTTACGACGAGATCAATCTGAATGTCGGTTGCCCGAGCGACCGGGTGCAGAATGGCCGCTTCGGCGCCTGTCTGATGGCGGAGCCCGAACTGGTGGCGGAATGCGTGGCGGCGATGCGGCAGGCGGTGAAGATTCCGGTGACGGTCAAATCCAGGATAGGCATCGACGAGCGCGATTCTTACGAAGAGCTGACACAGTTTATTGAAACGGTGGCTTCGGCCGGTTGCGAGACCTTCGTCGTTCATGCCCGAAAGGCCTGGCTGTCCGGGCTGTCGCCCAAGCAGAACCGCGATATTCCGCCGCTGCGTTACGACTTGGTGTTCCGGTTGAAGCAGGATTTTCCGATGTTGGAGATTGTTATCAATGGTGGCATAGTCACGCTGGATGCGGCGCTGGAATTGTTGCAAGGCGTCGATGGTGTAATGTTGGGCCGGGAGATTTATCACAACCCGTACTTGCTGGCCGAAGTCGATGCGAGGATTTTCGACGACAAGCATCCTATAAAATCGCGCCGGGAAATTATCCTGGCGATGATGCCGTATGTGGAACAACAGTTGCGAGAAGGCGTGCGGCTAAGCTGTATCGCCAGGCATTTGCTGGGGCTGTTTCATAGCGTTCACGGCGCCCGTGCCTGGCGGCGGCATATCAGCGAAAACGCCAACAAACCGGGTGCCGATCGGCGGGTACTGTTGGATGCCCTGGAATTTACAATTTGATGCTGTATACTCAGCCAATTTTTTATCTGGGGGCGGTGATGGAAGAGTATTTTTCCAAAATTATTCAAGCGATAGGCGAGGACGTAACTCGGGAAGGCTTACGCGATACGCCGGAACGCGCCGCCAAAGCCTTCAAGTTTCTGAATAACGGTTACGAAAAAACCTTGGAAGAAGTGCTGAACGGCGCGATTTTCGAGGCCGATACCGAGGATATGGTGATCGTCAAGGACATCGAACTGTATTCCTTGTGCGAACACCATTTACTGCCCTTTATCGGCAAGTGCCATATCGGTTATCTACCCCAGGGCAAGGTGCTGGGCCTATCCAAATTGGCTCGTATCGTCGATATGTACGGTCGCCGCTTGCAGATTCAAGAGCAATTGACCCGGCAAATCGCCACGGCGGTGGAGACGGCTATCGATGCGAGAGGCGTGGCGGTGGTGATCGAAGCCAAGCATTTGTGCATGATGATGCGCGGCGTCGAAAAGCAGAATTCGGTGATGACCACTTCGGTGATGACCGGGATTTTCCGCGAGGAAATCAGCACCCGTTCCGAGTTCTTGACGTTGATCAGTAAATAACGCCGATGCCAGGCAACCATACAAGAAAAACCGGGGTATTGCTGGTCAATCTTGGCTCGCCTAGCTCAACCAAGACCGGCGATGTGCGGCGTTTCTTGCGTGAGTTTCTCGGCGACCCCAGAGTGGTCAATCTGCCCAGGCCGCTATGGTGGCTGATCCTGAATCTGTTCATACTGCCGTTCCGGCCTCGCAAATCGGCGCATGCTTATCGATCGATTTGGACCGATGAGGGTTCGCCTTTGGTCGTGTTCACCCGGCGGTTGACGGAGAAACTGGACAAGCACCATGGCGGTCCGGATTTATTGATCGAGTGCGCGATGCGTTACGGCAAGCCGGCATTGAGTGAAAAACTCCAGGAATTCAAGAAGCAAGGCGTGAATGAAATCGTGATCCTGCCTCTATATCCGCAGTATTCGTCGACTACTACCGCCTCGATTTTCGATGTGGTTGCTCAGGAATTTGTCGGCTGGCGGCACATGCCTTCCCTGCGCTTCATTAGCGATTATCATCAAAGTCCGATTTACATCAAGGCTGTCGCCGATTCTATCCTTCAACATTGGCGGGAACAGGGACAGGTGGAATTACTATTGATGTCGTTTCACGGTTTACCGGCTAAACTGACCGAATGGGGCGATCCTTATTTTTATCACTGTCAGGCCACGGCGCGTCTGGTTGCCGAAGAATTGGGATTGCAAGACCAGCAGTGGCAACTGGTGTTTCAATCGCGCTTCGGCAAGGCCGAATGGTTGCAGCCTTATTGCGTCGAGGTTTTACGAGAATTGCCCAAGCAAGGTATTAAGCGGGTCGATGTGGTTTGCCCCGGTTTTCCTGCCGACTGCCTGGAAACCCTTGAAGAGATTGCGCTGGCCAATAAAGATATTTTTATCCAGGCCGGCGGTGAGGATTATCGTTATATCCCGGCCCTGAATGATAGCGACGCCCATGTCGAGGTGATGGCCGATTTAATCAGAACCGCACGTTAAGCGCGGCGTATAAAACCAGGGGGAGGCAGCATGCAACAAAACGTCTTACAAAGCTGGAATGACGAATGGCCCACGGCCCGATCGAGCAAACCCTTGCCGACCGGCGAGGGCGTCATCGACCAAGGCGCGTTTAACACCATCGAGGTGGACGAACTGTTCGATTATGTCAATTACACTCAAACCCTGGCCGGACAAGCGGTGCTGTACCGCTCGCTGACTCAGCCCCTGGATGATCTCGAGGCGATTGCCGCCAAGCAGGCGGCGGTGCGGGAGATTCGCGACAATCCCGACGTGCGGGCCAACGTGGAAAACATCGTCGCCAATGCTGCCGCTAGCGAAAAGCGCCTGTATCTGTTGCTGTTCGGCGAATTTCTGGGCGGTTTCGGCACGGCCCGCGAAGATCATCAGATCGAAGGTTACGGTTACAAGCAATATGTGCGCGGCGTGCGTTTCGTGTTGAATCTGGTCGGCGCCATCCACAATTCCGGCATCCCGCAAAGCCCTTATCTGCAAAGTGTTTACGGCAAGATCGGCAATTTTGCCCAGGGCAACGACTATTCGTTGATGGTCGGCCCGGTTTATAACAGCGAAAAAGGTTTACAAAGCAAGGAGGAGCGCAAGCATTCCTTGTCGCCGGCGACGATTTTCCGGCCGACTCTGTTCAAGCCCTTGTTGATTGCGACTCTGGTGGCCTTGCTGTGGGGATTTACCCAAATTTTTCCGACTGATATGTTCAAGTTCACCAGGGATAGTATTTCGATAGCCTCGGTATTTTTTCTGCCGCTGGCGCTGGCGTATATTCCGGTGATCGGCGGTTATGATAGAGACAACTGCATCATTCCGTTACGTATTATTTATAAGAATTCGCAGCCGCTCGGCGAGTTGCTGGATGGTCTGGGGCAGCTTGACGAATTACTGGCTTTCATCAAATACGCAGAAGCCTACGGCAGCGATATGGTATTGCCGGAAATGAATGCCGCCGAACGCCACAATATCGATCTGGTGGCCGCCAAAAATCCGGTGTTGGGCCGTGGTAATGAAGCCTATGTCGGCAATGATTTTACGATGGACAACGAGCGCCTGGTCTGCGTGACCGGCCCCAACAGCGGCGGCAAGACCGCATTCTGCAAGACCGTTACCCAGATTCAATTGTTGGCCCAGATCGGTTGCTATGTGCCAGCGAAGTCCGCCCGCCTAAGCGTCGCCGACCGCATTTTCTATCAGGCGCCGGAAATCAGCCACCTTGACGACGGCGAAGGCCGCTTCGGCACCGAGCTGAAACGTACCCGCGACATATTTTTGGCTAGCACGGCTAAAAGCCTAGTGGTGCTTGACGAAATGGCGGAAGGCACTACCTTTGAAGAGAAAATGCAGTCGTCCGTCGACGTGTTGGACGGTTTTTACCGCAAAGGCAACAGCACCATCCTGATCACCCATAATCATCAGTTGGTTGATGTGTTCGTAAACAGAGGCATTGCCACGCCGAAACAGGTGGAGTTTGCCGACGAGTTGCCGACCTTCAGATTGATACCGGGCATTTCCAGGGTCAGCCATGCGGACCGGGTGGCGAAGAAAATCGGCTTTTCCAAACAAGACATTGATAACTATCTGGCAAAATCAACATGAAAATAGGAACGCCTTATTCCGCCAATGCCACCAAGGCACTGTTACTGGGCGGCGGTGAATTGGGAAAAGAAGTGGCGATTTCGCTGCAACGCTATGGCGTCGAAGTCATCGCCGTGGACCGTTACGCCCATGCGCCGGCCATGCAGGTCGCGCACCGCAGCCATGTGATCAATATGACCGACGCCGTAGCGGTGGAGACCCTGATCGCCGCCGAACGGCCCGATTTCATCATTCCCGAGATCGAGGCGATAGCCACCGATGCGCTGGCCGACATCGAGGCCCGGGGTGGAGTGACGATAGTGCCCAATGCGCGGGCGATACAATTGACCATGAATCGCGAGGGTATTCGGCAGCTGGCGGCGGAACAACTGGGTCTGCCGACCTCGAAATACGCCTTCGCCGAAACCTTCGAGCAGCTGCGGGCGGCGGTGGAAGGGGGCATCGGCTATCCCTGTTTCATCAAGCCGACCATGTCGTCTTCCGGTAAGGGCCAGTCTATGCTGAAAAGCGCCGAGGAATTGCAAGCCGCCTGGGACTACGCCAAGGCCGGCGGCCGCGCCGATACCGGCAAGGTGATCGTCGAGGCCAAGGTTGACTTCGATTTTGAAATCACACTGCTGACGGTGCGGGCCTTGGACGGCCAGGGCAATGTACAGACTTATTTCTGCGAACCGATCGGCCATCGCCAGGAACATGGCGATTATCGGGAGAGTTGGCAGCCGCAAGCCATGACGCCCGAGGCCATGGCACTATCGCAACGGATCGCCGCCAAGGTTACCGAAGCCCTGGGGGGATTGGGATTGTTCGGCGTCGAATTGTTCATCAAGGGCGATCAAGTCTGGTTCAGCGAAGTCAGCCCCCGGCCGCACGATACCGGCATGGTGACCATGGCCAGCCAGCGGCAAAGCGAGTTCGACCTGCATGCGCGGGCGATACTGGGTTTGCCGGTCAATACCGCATTGAGTCAGACCGCCGCCAGCGCGGTGATACTGGGCGGCATCGATGCCAAGGCCGTGACCTATCAAGGGCTGGAACAGGCCTTGGCCGTCGAAGATACGGAGATTCGATTGTTCGGCAAGCCGGAGGCTTTCGTCGCCCGGCGCATGGGCGTGGCGTTGGCCGTGGCGGATACCGTTGCCAAAGCCAGGGAGAAGGCTGTCCGGGCCTCAGGCTTGATTACCGTATGTGCCGCGAGTTGAATCTGGCGAGGATTGGGATGTGAAGAAACTACTGTTAACCGCAATTTTATCCTTAGCCATCGTTGCCGATGTGTCGGCCGATATTTTCAAGTATGTCGATCCCGATGGTCGGGTTTACTACACCGACGAGCCGAAAAAAGGTTTTGATTACCGCTTGATCATCCGTACCCGGCCCCGGACTTATGCGAGGGACGTCAAGTTCATGGCGGGCAACAGGCTCAAATACAATGACATGATTGCCAAGGCGGCGGCGAAGCATCAAATGGATCCGAAATTGTTGCACGCGGTGATTCAGGCCGAGTCGGCCTATAACGCCAATGCGGTGTCATCGGCCGGGGCGGTGGGTTTGATGCAATTGATGCCCGATACCGCGCGCCGTTACGGCGTGATCGACAGACGCGATGCCGAACAAAATATCGACGGCGGCACGCGTTATCTCAAGGACTTGCTGGGGATGTTCAACTCCAATCTGAAACTGGCCGTGGCCGGTTACAACGCCGGGGAGGGGGCTGTGATGAAATACAACAACACGGTTCCACCTTATCCGGAAACCCAAAATTATGTGCAGCACGTGTTGACGCTTTACGGTAAGGGCTAGCCGTGGCCGTGGCGCCGGATTCAGTGAAAACCCTGCTGGCCGGGGTGACGGAACTGTTTTCATTGCCCGATATTTATTCCCAGCTCAACGAAATGATCCGCGATCCGCGTTTTTCGTTGTCCGACATCGGCAAGGTGATCGCCAAGGACCCGGCGATGAGCGCCCGCTTGTTACGGCTGGTAAATAGCCCGTTTTACGGATTTCAGTCCAAAATCGATACCATCTCCAGGGCGATTACCGTGGTCGGCGTCGATGATTTGTATCATCTGGTGGTCGCAACCTGCGTGGTCGATCGCTTCGGTAATATTCCCTCGGAACTGGTCGACATGACCGCCTTTTGGATGCGCAGCATGTATTGCGGGGTGGTTGCCAAATTGCTGGCCAAGCAAAGCATGGTCCTGCATAGCGAGCGCCTGTTTCTGGCCGGCTTGCTGCACGACATCGGCTCGTTGGTGCTTTATCAGCAAAAACCCGAAGAATCGTTAAAGGTGTTACTGGCGACTCGTCGCGAAAGACGTCTGCTGGCCGAATTCGAGCGGGAAATTATCGGCTTTACCCATGCCGATGTCGCCATGGAGTTGATTAAAAGCTGGGGGCTGCCCGAGTCTTTGTATGAATCTATCGGTTGTTATTTGAATCCGGAATCCGCGCAGGTTCATAAGCTGGATGCCTATTTATTGAATATGGCATCGCGCCTGGTGGACGGAAAAGGGCGGGGTAATCCGGCCGAAGCCACAGTGGCTGAATTTTCCGAACACGCCTTGACGGTGACGCGTCTGAACCGGGTGGACTTGGTTTTGGTCATGGAGCAGGCGGAGGCCGAATTCTCGGCGGTATTCGAGATGATGGCGCCGAACAAGAAGTTTCACTAAGGATTTGAATGGGGATGACTTTCCGTAATGAGTTTTCTTTTAGGGTTCGATAGCTTTATAAAAAGTGGTAAGTGGTAAGTGGAAAGTTGAAAACCACTTCCAACTTCCCGATAAAGGGAAATCATTTACAAGCAAAATCTAAGTGATTCGGGATGTTTCCCTTCGGAAGACGACGGTAGATAAGCATATAGTCGTAGTACATCAAATTTCGGTACATCAGGTCTCTTGCCGCTTGGAGACTGTCGTAAAAGTTAAAATGTAGGTCGGGTTTGCCCTAAGGGCATAAAAGCGTAGGGAAACCCAACAAAATCAAGTTTGAAGTGTGACGACTATAGGGAACCTCTATTAATTGAAATTTAGATTCCCCAAAAACCACCCGGAGGAAAATTTTTCGAATGTATTTCAAAACTTCCGTTTATTTCGCCTGTTTGAAGTAAAAATCGCCGTACATTCCCTGGTTTTTGGGTGGCAATCGCTGAATTTTTAGAGGTGCCCTAAACCTGATGTCCTAGCAGACTCCGCAAACTTATTTCGGCGAGCTATTTCTTAGCCGAACATTTCAAACTAACCGTTGGGCCACTTTTTCGGCGATGGCGACGGCTTGGGCGCCGCGATGGATCACGACCGCTACCTGGGTTAGTTTTTTCTTTTCCGATGCGAGATCCTGGGTGATTCGCGCCAGAGCCGTCTTGGCTGTATCCAGTTCACTATTAGTTTGAGCCGCGCGTTGGTCGTCAATGGCTCGCCACCATTGACTTAGATCCCTGATTTGATTGTTGATTACCGAACGATCGGTGGCGTCGCTGACATTTTCGCGAATCACGCCCAGGTCGGCTATGATGGTGCTTAGGTCGTCGAGTATCTGTTCCAGGGTAGTGGTCATGTCGGCTCCAAGGGATGCAATGTTCTGTGATAAATGGCGATGTTTATTGGGTTAAGCGCCTGGCACTCGACAACAGGTTTTTGGCGTCATTGACGAAATGTCCGACATTATTGGCCTTGTCCTTGAGGTCCGGATCCTGGATCGCGATATGGGCTTGCAGGCAACTGTCCGTGGTGCGCTCCAGGTCCTCCAAAAACAGCTTGCCGGGTTCTTCCGCCAGCACATCCACCAGTTCGTCCTCGACCAGATGGCCGGCGGCTATCGACAACGCCGCCTTGGTGGTTACGGACGCGTCGACCGCTTGATAGCCTTTGCGGAAGGCGTTGAACCATTCTTCGCGCGTCGCCTTGGCGTTCAAGCGGGCAACGGCCAGGCGCTGTTGCTGCCGCTTGATGTCGTTTTTAAGGGTTTGTATGATCACGGCGACATGCTCTTGCGCCTGTTTTGCCTTGTTATGGACCACGTTCTGGGCTTTTAAATCGATATAAACTTTGGCGAGGCCGGAGATGGCGTTCGCCAGTGCCGATTCCTGGGTGTTGGCGGCGATGTCCAGCGTCTTGGCGGCATGGTTCAGGTTGCCGCTGAGTTCCTGGGCGGCCTTTTCGACTTTTGCGTCGTCATCGAATGTCGCAATATCGTTAAGGCTCTGTGCGTATTGGGCCAATGCCGCTACCGCCGCGCGGTTGCGGCGCGTTTCCGACAGCAGGTTTTCACCACGAGTGGCGCAGGCCCAGGGAGGCAGAAAGGAGCCGTCCTGCGTGCGGCATTTCGGACTGTTTTCGGCCGCTCCCAGGTCTACGCCGAGCATCGCCAACTGGCGGTCGCTTTCCAGCGTCATGTCGTAGAATTGAGCGGAGGCATCCGAAAGCGCTTGCGCGCCATGGGCAAACTGACCGACCGCGTCCATATTCGCGCAGCCTTGTAGCACGCTGGCGCAGCATAGGATGCCGAGTAATTCCGTCGCTAAGCTTGTTTTTAACATCAAAATTCCTTTGTCAGAAAAGAGGGAGGGTAGCGTTCAGGACAACGGGATCGCGGCGAATACGAGTCTATCCCTATCGTTGTGATTCCATGCCCAATTGAGCGGTGTGCGTTTTTTGCCCTCGCTGCCTAGCGTACCCCAATAGGCGACCGGGTACTTGCCATGCGCGAGCTCGCCGGACACCACGATCACGACGTGGCCGTGCTGGCGAGGCGGCAGATGTTCCGAGCCTTTAAGCCCGGCGATGACCAAGTTGTCCTGTTCCGCCCAGCGGCTGGCGGTAGCGCCGTCAGTGGTATGGGTTGGCAATCCCAGCAGATAATCAGTGATGTCGTCGGCGTTGCCGCTAAGCGGGATAGATAGATCGTTGGCGACCGCCTTGACGAAACCGCTACAATCGGATTTATGTGACTGCCAATGGGTTTCGCAGCAATTGATGACTCTTTGAGCTTGGAGCGAAAGGGGGGTAGTCATAAAAGAACTCCTTGTCCGCGTTTGGGTTTTTAGGTGATGAGGTTTTGCGGATTAATCGGCGGATGATTGCTTGCGGAATTAAGCCTGCTGAAATCATCAGCACCACAGCTTAACTGTAGGCAATTATCGCAAACTGTCAAACAAAAAACGCGAGACATTAGCGAAGCGATTCAAGCTGAAACAGGCTTTGGCGCCAAATATCAGGCTCGATTGCTTTGCTGCCGTATAATCTGGAATTCCGTGCTTCAAGCAAATGATCGAAAGCTGGGTATGTAATCGGTATAAAACTCAGTGGACTATAATTGCCTAACTAAACGGCTTGCGTTTCCTGGTCACATCGAGTGACAAGGCCGACCGGGAAAGGCATTACCCTAAAAAGAGCAGTTGAGTCTTGAAAAATACCGTTCGTCCTGAGCTTGTCGAAGGATGAGCGGGATTTTTCAATCACCCTATGGGTGAGTGTGTTATAGGCCGTCCAC
>JAJRDU010000291.1 GCA_028748685.1 Methylococcaceae bacterium | reverse complement strand
TAAAAATTGGGAAGAATTTTACAACGATACCATCAAATGTATTGATATTTTTGCAAATTTCCGCCACTTTGGTTAGGGTAGTCGGCTTGGTGAACATAATTCTGACCGATATGAGCTTTGCTAAACACAACAAAATCTCCCAAACCGCGCTGGATGCCTTTCTGCACCACTGTCATGTCCGCAGTTATCCCCCAAAAATGACTATCGTTCGCCCCGGCGATATTGGCGACAAACTGTTATTTGTGGTCGACGGCTCGGTGAGCGTCAGTGTTGAAGACGAGGATGGTCGCGAACTAATACTGGCCTATTTGAACAAACACGATTTCGTCGGCGAAATCGGCGTATTCAAAACCACGGAACCGAGAAGCGCGCTGGTGAAGACTCGCACTCGCTGCCAGATGGCGGAAATCGCCTACGATCGCTTTAAAATGCTGTTGAACGGTGAATTGCGCGATCACGCGGTTGAAATACTGACGGTACTGGGCGAGCAACTTTCAATGCGATTATTAATCACCAATCGCAAATACCGCGACCTGGCGTTTATGGATGTTGAAGGCCGCATCGCCCGCACCTTGCTAGACCTAGCGAAAGAACCCGACGCCATCACTCATCCGGATGGCATGCAGTTGCACATCACTCGCCAGGAAATTGGCCGCATCGTCGGCTGCTCGAGAGAAATGGCGGGACGAGTGCTGAAAGAACTGGAAGACAAGGGCTTGATTACCGCCCATGGCAAAACGATAGTCGTATTCGGAACACGCTAGGATTTGGTTGGATATAATTTCCCAAATTCATTGTAGGGGCGATTTTAATCGCCCCTACGGGCATTTCGAATATCAGGAACTTATTTTTGACGGAATCCTAACAGTTGCCGCTTACGATCTTGTTCCTTGCGGGCGCGATCTCAAGCAGCAAGCCAAGCAAACCTTTCGCCGCTACTTGCCGCTCTCGGTGACAATGACGCCGATACCGTTCTTTTGTAGCAGTTCCTTGATGGTAGAAACGCTGGAAGGGTTGTCGTAAGGGCCAATTTTGACGCGGTGCCAAATGACATTGCCGACTTTGGCTTTTTCGACGCGTGACTCAATACCCAGCAACGCCAGCTTAGCCTTGTGACGGTCGGCCTCGGCCGCTTCGCGGAAAGAGCCAGCCTGCATGATGTATTTGGCCGCTTTGGTTTTGCCGACCAACTCCTCCCTGACTCGGGTTTTGATTTCATAATCGGGTACCACGACTTCCGCTTGCGGCAATATGGTATAGAAATCGTAGCGTGGCTCTTCGGGTTCGGCAGCTTGTTGTTCGGCTACTGATTTTTCAGGTTCTTTTTTTTCCGGTTCGGCAGCTGTTTGCGGATTAATCGCCACTTCCTGTTTCACTACTTTTTTGTCTTCGACCAGTTGCTTTTCCGGCTCCGGCTTGTCTGCAATCAGCTCCGGCACCATCTTGCCGATCATATTTAGAAATATCACGAAAGCGGCGATCAGGGCGGCCACCAGCAGCCATCGCCAAAGCATGTTCGGCGCTTTCTTCGAACGCTTCCGGCTGTTGGTGTAACTAGTACTCTGTACGCGATGCTTGTAGTCTCTGGCCATTACATGGTTTCAGGTGTGTTGATTTTTAACAGCGTCAAGCCATTGATCAGCACCTGTTTCACCGCGCTAATCAAATTAAGGCGCGCATTGCAGAGCTTGTCGTCATCTACCAGGAACTGGTGGGCGTTGTAATAACTGTGGAACTGATTAGCCAGTTCGCGCAGATAGTGAATCACCTGATGCGGTTCATATAGCACGGCGGCGCGTTCCAATATTTCGGGATATTTGGATAGCGTCAGCAAAAGCGCACTTTCATGGTCCTCGGTCAGCAAATTGAGATTGTCCATGCCCAGCAGCAAATCACGCTTGCGGCCTTTTTCGTCCAGTTGCCTGAATACGCTACAAACCCTGGCGTGTGCATATTGCACGTAATAAACCGGGTTCTCGTTGCTTCTGGAAGTGGCCAGTTTTAGATCGAAATCCATGTGTTGTTCCGACTTACGCATCACATAGAAGAAACGGCATGCATCCTTGCCGACTTCGTTACGCAGTTGCCTCAGTGTGACAAATTCGCCGGAACGGGTCGACATCTGTACCCTTTCCTCGCCACGATAGAGTACCGCAAACTGCACCAGCAATACTTTCAGCTTGGATTCGTCCGCGCCTAAGGCCTGCATTGCCGCTTTTACGCGCGGTATATAGCCGTGGTGATCGGCGCCCCAGATATTGACGATCCGGTCGAAGCCGCGATCCAGCTTGTTCATGTGGTATGCGATATCCGAGGCGAAATAGGTGGTTTGGCCATTGTCGCGGACCACGACTCGATCTTTTTCGTCACCCAGCCGGTTGGAGGCAAACCAGGTGGCGCCTTCCTGTCTGTACAGAAAACCGGCGGCGTCCAGACGTTGTAAGGCTTCCTGCACGGAGCCATCGTCCATTAGGAGACGCTCTGAAAACCAATGCTGGTAAGTTACGCCGAATTCTTCGAGGTCGTCCTTGATGTCTTCCAATATTTCGTCGAGGCCGGCCTGAAATACGATGCGGTATTGTTCCGCGCCAAGCAGGGTCTTGGCTCGTTCGATTAAGGCATCGATATGTTTTTCCTTGTCGCCGCCTTGATGTTCGTCGGCGGGAATATCTTCCTGCACCAGTTCGGCGGGTCTACGGTAGTCGTTACCGGCTTTTTTATGCAGCTTGAAGGCAATTTCCCGCACATACTCGCCGCGATAGCCGTTGCTGGGAAACGGCAGTACTTCGCCGCATTCTTCGAGATAACGCAGCCAGATACTGGTGGCGAGAATATCCATCTGCCGACCGGCATCGTTGACATAATATTCGCGTTCGACTTCAAACCCGGCGGCTTCCAACAAGTCGGCAACCGCCGACCCGTAAGCCGCGCCGCGGCCGTGTCCGACATGCAAAGGGCCTGTCGGATTGGCGGAAACGAATTCGACCTGCACACGTTTGCCGGCACCTATCGAGCTCAATCCAAAATCGGGACCGGCGTCGTGTATCTGTCGGACAATCTGGAACTGACTGTCGGGATTGATGAAAAAATTGATGAAGCCGGGGCCGGCGATTTCGACCTTTGTCAGCAAATTGTCCAAGGGGAGCTCGGCGACAATTTTTTCCGCGAGTTGGCGTGGATTAAGTTTGGCTGGCTTGGTCAGCAGCAGCGCCAGATTGGTGGCGAAATCGCCATGCTGAGCATCGCGAGCGCGTTCAAGATTGATTTGCACGGTCAGTTCGCGATCAAGAATACCTTGCGCTTTAAGGGCTTCAACAGCGTGTTGCAAAAGGCATTCGAGCTTGTGTTTCATCGTCGGAACAAAGGAAAAGTAGGTAAAAAATAAACGCCATTATCTATCAAAAAGCCCCTAATAGCTATCAGGCCGCCGGCCCGCCAACGAGCCAATGTCGTTAAGTCAAGGATTAACCGTTCGCCCTGAGCCTGTCGATGGGTGAATGATTAATCCGTACATGGTTCGACATACGCACCATGAACGGCTTAACTTAACGGTATTGGCCAAAGAGCTGGGGCTTATTGGCGTTCACCGAACAGGGCGGTGCCGATTCTGACCATGGTTGCGCCTTCCATGATAGCGGCTTTTAAGTCGCCGCTCATGCCGAAGGAAAAGCAGTCCAGCTCCGGGC
>JAJRDU010000290.1 GCA_028748685.1 Methylococcaceae bacterium | reverse complement strand
GGACTGCGAAAATCTAGGTGAGGTCTACGAATATTCTGGATATGCAGCTGTCGACATTGGCCGATATAGTCGAAAAATTACCAGATATTCCATTAACTTAAGAAGAGGATTGCTGTTTACGCAGTTTCAGATTGAAGGGGAAACAGATTACCTAGATCCGAACTCGGTTGCCTCGCTCTCAACGATTGATCTTAAGCCATATGGACGTTATGTGTTTGAGTTTCTATTTGTTGTCTTCGATAGTGATATAAAAAACGTTTTCAAAAATCCCACTGTATTAGCTGCTATGGCGACTTATTCGCAGGTGGGCTAAATGATTAAAACTCGTACGTTCATGGTTCCAACGCTCCGGCGTGGGAACCGGTTTCGGATGCTCCAGCGTCCGGAACCGCCGCCACTCCGGCGGCTTTTTTAACACCGGCCAAATAGAGGACCGGTTATTACATGGGAAAAACCAATTATGAATACCGATCCAAAAGGCATTATCGACGAAGTCATGCAATTGCCCCCCGCTATTCGTGCATCCATTGCGGAAACGTTGCTGGAATCCCTGGATTTTGAAGAAGACTTTCCCGTTTCGTCGGTTTGGTTGGAAGAGATTAATCGCCGCTGCGCCGCCATTGCTAACGGAACGGCCAAACTTGTCGATCATGAATCAGCCTTAAAGCAACTACGCGCAAGTCTAGCCTAATGCAAGTTTCATGGTTCCCTCGTTCCGGCATGGGAACCGGTTTCGGACGCTTCAGCGTCCAGAACCGCAACGCGGTTCCGTATTATGCGTTCCCACGAAGAACACGGGAACGATAACCAGTCGCCATTCCGGCGGCTTTTTTAACACCGGCCAAATAGACGACCGGTCATTTACAGGAGAGTACCATGCCCAAATACATCATAGAACGCGACATCCCCGGCGCCGGCCAATTGACGCCGGCCGAACTGCAAGGCATTTCCCAAAAATCCTGCGGTGTGCTGCGGAACATGGGGCCGCGCATTCAATGGCTGCACAGCTACGTGACCGGCGACAAGGTCTATTGCATCTACATCGCCGACAACGAGCAGGCTATCCGCGAACACGCCGAACAGGGCGGCTTTCCGGCCAATCGCATCGAGGAAATCAAGACCATCATCGATCCGACCACGGGCGATTGATCTAGCCGGGCGAATGAATTCGCCCCTACATTACAACAACATCTCGGGGGAGAGAACACCATGAATTTCAAACTAAGCACCTTCACCGCCGCGCTGCTGCTCGGCACCGCCAGCCTGTCGGCCAACGCCGACGAAACCTGCGCCTCGCCGTACATGGCCAAGATCACCGGCCAGGAAGACTTCGTCTACATCTGGACCTTGGGAGCGGAAGGCGTCGGCGACGAGCAGGACAAACTGGTCACCGTCGACGTCAATCCCAAATCGGCCAAATACGGCAAGGTGATCGCCAGCCTGTCGGTCGGCGGCCGTAACGAGGCCCACCATTCCGACTTCACCGACGACCGCAAATTTCTGTGGGCCGGCGGCCTGGACACCAACAAAATCTTCATCTTCGACGTAGCGACCGATCCGGCCAAGCCCAAATTGACCAAAACCATCACCGATTTCGTTGCCAAGAGCGGCGGCGTGGTCGGTCCGCACAGCCTGTACGCCTTGCCGGGGCGAATGATCATCACCGGCCTGTCAAACAACAAGGATCACGGCGGCCGCACCGCTATCGTCGAATACAGCAATGCCGGCAAATATATCGCCACCTACTGGCTGCCGACCGACGGTAATCTGCAGGGCGCGATAAAATCCGGCAAATACGCCGACGGCTATAACTACGATGTTCGCGTCTTGCCCAGAAAAAACCTGATGTTGACCTCGTCGTTCACCGGCTGGTCGAACTACATGATGGACTTCGGCAAGATGCTGAACGACCCGGAAGCGATGAAACGCTTCGGCAACACCGTGGTGCAATGGGACTTGCATGCCCTAAAACCGAAAAAAGTCTTCGACGTACCGGGCGCGCCATTGGAAATCCGCTGTGCTTGGAACGAGCAGCATAACTACTGCTTCACCAGCACCGCGCTGACCTCGAAAATCTGGCTGATTTACGCCGACGACAAGGGCGAATGGCAAGCCAAGGACGTTGCCGACATCGGCGAACCGGCCAAGGTGCCGTTGCCGGTGGACATTTCCATCTCCAGCGACGACAAGACCTTGTGGGTCAACACCTTCATGGACGGCAAGACCCGCCGCTTCGACATCAGCGATCCCTTCCACCCCAAGCAAGTGTTCGAGCAAAAAATCGGCGCCCAGGTCAACATGGTGTCATCGAGCTGGGACGGCAAACGCCTGTATTACACCTCGTCGCTGCTGGCCAACTGGGACAAGAAAGGCGCGGATAACGAGCAGTTTTTCAAGGCTTATGGTTGGGATGGCGAGAAGTTGACCGAGCGGTTCGCGATCGATTTTACCAAGGAAAAGTTGGGTAGGGCGCATCAGATGAGGTTTGGGGCGTATTCTTTGTATGGTGGTTCGCCTAAATAAATGTAGGGGCGACTCGCTAGAGCACGTAGTGAATTTATTCGCCCTTTGGGCCAACCGTTGGCTGTTCAAATTTGCTCCAGACGAATTTGTGCGTCGCCAAAAGAAAGTATCCAAAGAAAAGGCGACCCGGATGCCGCTTGAATCACTCCGCACATCCCTGTGCCGAGCCCTGCGGGTGCTACGCGTGCAAATCGGCTATCCTGCCGCTTTGTCCTACGCTCCGAAGCTTTCGACGAGGGTCGACAGAAGGGCCGTTCCTGGCCCTCTGCCGACGAGCGGCCTCCTGCCGCTCCCTCACGGGCTGATCACTCAGCACATCCTTGTGCTTCGCCTTTCGGGTGCTAGGCAAACGGGAGCAACCCCGCCGGAATTTAGATGGCAATCAGAAAATTTGGTAACTACTCGCGCCCCTAGCGTTAGCATTGCCCGCCAAGGCTATTTGAATAGCGATGAGCGGATTATATCCCTGGTTAGCCATGGTTTGCAGATAGCTGGATATTCGACAATAGGCATGCGCATAGTCTTCAGCCCGGAAGCAGCCGGAGACCTTTTGTTTGACTTTAATTGCTTTTCCGGACGACTGGAGACGTTGATACAGGTCTCCTGCAATAAGCGTTTCAACTGTTTTGCCCAGCGATAGCCATGCGCGTCCACGATAAAGGTCAGCTCGCGCAGCAAATGTGAACCGCACAGGCCATGCCCGCAGTTTGAATAGGCGAAATAAGACGACCAACAGTCATGGATGATGGCGCCACCGTAACGCGGAATGAGATTAATCGACTCGATCGCTTCCTTGCCGCGCTTTCGATGTAAACACTTGAGCGTGATGTCGCTGGCTGAATCAACAGGGATCCAGTGATTTTTCTGATCCACGCGTAGCGAGGTTTCATCCACATGAATCGCGGGGCGTAGCAGCAGTTGTTCCTTGGCTTGAGCTTCCCAGGTTTCCAAGGCCAGATGTAAGCGCAGCACGGATTTCAAAAGGGTCGACTCGCTAATCACCACATCGCCAACATTGAGGTCAGCACTTTTGCCCCCGATTCATGGCCACCATCTGGCAAACCAGCAGATTGATCACAAAGGCTTTTAAGCCATCGCCATATTGTAAAGGTCCGTGCAGGTCGGCCGGAAATCGTCCTTTGACCGTGGCATCGCAGTTCGGACATTGTTTGATCTCGGCATCCACTTTAGGCGGCGGACGCTTAAAATTGGCGCTTATTTTTGATTCTTTATTTCTAAGCCGCCTGTGCGGCGGCGGACGTAGGGCGATGGCTGCACCGGGATCAACACCATTTCTAAGCCGCCTGTGCGGCGGCGGACGGGTAATGGTGAGGCGGCGTGCAGGGCTGGTATTTCTAAGCCGCCTGTGCGGCGGCGGACACAACGGCCAGCCGATCGAGCGAGAATTGACTTTTCTAAGCCGCCTGTGCGGCGGCGGACCCTGGAACCTCGGGGTTATGAATCCCTGTAACACAAAAAACCACAAAACCTTGCAACTAATAACAACAAATAATTCAAACACTTAACTATTTTTGTCGTTGCCTTGTGTTGTCTTTTTTTGCCTGTTTTTATAATCAACTGCGACAAAATTGCGACAAAGATTTATAATAGAAACCCAGATACAAAGCGGGCTTGAAGGTGTTACCAGCACCAACAAGCCCTAACCGATTCACTTAACGATCAGGGTTAAGCAATGGCTACCGCAAATTATACCGCCATTGCCCCCCAAGGGGTTTATATGGCTACCATCAGAGAACGTACCGACAAGAACGGAAAACCACGATATACCGCCGAAGTAAGGCTAAAAGGTTATAAGCCCCAAACCGCCACATTCACACGCCTGACCGACGCTAAAAAATGGATTCAAGATACCGAATCGGCAATTCGGGACGGTAGACACTTCAAAACCGCTGAAGCCAAAAAGCATACGGTGGCCGAAATGATCGACCGCTATCTATCGTCGGCAGGGCTCACCAAAGTCCAAGACGAGCACACCGGCTTACACTTGCGGCGCTGGAGCGATGAAATCGGTTATATGCTGTTGTCCGACGTGACAGCCGACACATTCACCCAGGTCAAAGACAAACTACTTAGCGAAACCGTTAGGACCGGGAAAAAGCGCAGCCCTACCACCGCCCTAAGATATATGGCTTCACTGTCCAAAGTGTTTAACACTGCGGTCAAGAGCTGGGGCTGGCTGGAAGATTCACCGATGCGCAATGTCGAAAAACCCAGCGCCGCTAAAGGCCGGGTTCGGTTTTTGGACGATGACGAGCGTGAGCGATTGACTAAAGCCTGCAAGGAATCGGCAAACCCTCAGCTCTACCCTGCTTTTATCCTGGCGCTAAGTACCGGCATGCGGCAGGCCGAAACCATGAACCTGTATTGGGGCAAAGCGCCAGCCAGCCCGCCGACCGAGAAAGCGTGGGGCGTGGTTCATCTTGAGCAAAACTGCATCATTCTCCACCAAACCAAAAACAAGGAAAAACGGCGCATTCCATTGGTGGGACTAGCGCTGCAATTGTTGAAAGACATGGGCAAGGTTCGGCGCATCGATAGCCCGCTGATTTTCCCCTCACATAAAGACCCGCAAAAACCCATCGACCTTAAACAGCCCTGGTTAAAAGCCCTGGCAGAAGCCGAGATTAACGACTTTCACTGGCACGACATACGCCACACCACAGCCAGCTATCTAGCCATGAATGGGGCAAGCCTTGCGGAAATCGCGGAAATTCTCGGGCATAAAACCCTGCAAATGGTCCAGCGCTATTCGCACCTTTCCGACAGCCACGTAAGCAACGTATTGGCCAGCAT
>JAJRDU010000289.1 GCA_028748685.1 Methylococcaceae bacterium | reverse complement strand
TAAGTGCTTGGCGTGGCGGAAACATAAATACGCTGGCCGCAGATTTGCTCGAACTCCTCGAATCTGAGCGGCCGGTTGTCGAGCGCCGAAGGCAGCCGAAAACCGTACTCGACCAGGGTTTCCTTGCGCGACCGGTCGCCCTTGTACATCGCGCCGATCTGCGGCACGGTGACATGGCTTTCATCAATGATCACCAGCGCGTCCTTCGGCAAGTAGTCGAACATGGTCGGCGGCGATTCACCTTCGCCGCGACTGGAGAGATGCCGGGAATAGTTTTCGATGCCCGAGCAATAGCCGACTTCCATGATCATCTCGATGTCGAACAACGTGCGCTGCTCAAGGCGCTGGGCTTCCACCAGCTTGTGATTGTCACGCAGTTGCTCCAGGCGTTCTGCCAGCTCGATCTTGATTTTCTCTACCGCGACCAACAACTGATCGCGCGGTGTGACGTAATGGCTCTTCGGGTAAATCGTGAAGCGGGCCAGGCGTTGCGTGACTTCGCCGGTCAAGGGATCGAACATCGACAGCCGCTCGATCTCGTCGTCGAACAATTCGATGCGCAAAGCCTGTTCTTCCGACTCGGCCGGAAACACATCGATCACCTCGCCTCTCACCCGGTAGGTCGCCCGGCGCAGTTCGGTGTCGTTGCGGGTATATTGCATCTCCGCCAGCCGGCGCAGGATGTCGCGCTGCTTGATCATGTCGCCGCGCACCAGATGCAACACCATCTGGAAGTAGGACTCCGGTTCGCCCAAGCCATAGATCGCTGATACGGTGGCGACGACAATGGTATCGCGGCGCTCCAGCAACGCTTTGGTCGCCGACAGCCGCATCTGCTCGATATGTTGGTTTAGCGCGGCATCCTTGTCGATGAAGGTGTCGGAGGCCGGAATATAAGCCTCGGGCTGGTAGTAATCGTAATAGGAAACGAAATACTCGACGCTGTTTTCCGGGAAGAACTCCTTCATCTCGCCGTACAACTGCGCCGCCAGCGTCTTGTTGGGCGCCATGATCATCGCCGGGCGCTGGGTTTGCTGAATGACGTTGGCGACGGTGAAGGTCTTGCCGGAGCCGGTCACGCCCAGCAGGGTTTGATGCACCTCGCCGTCGTTGATGCCTTCCACCAATTGCTTGATTGCAGTCGGCTGGTCGCCGGCCGGCTGGTAGCGGCTTTGGATTTTGAATTTTTTCTGCATGGAATGTGAGATGGACGACATTGAAGCCGAATCGGCTATTATGCCAGTAATAGCAGACTGGCTCAGTTCCATGCGCCGCTTGTCGGACATTGATTTGCCTCTTGAAAAATTACCATCGATGATACAACGCTATCATTCACGATCGCCAATGGTTTATTCAATGCTCTCTCATTTTGGATTCTCCAAAGGGCTCCTCTAAAAATGCCTGCCCGTCCGGCGATCCTTTGAGAAAATATCGACACCAGCCATTGAGGAGGAATAACCCTATGAATTCAAGCCGACAACCAGGACTCTTTGATTTCGACGCGATCGGCTCGCCAAGCTTTGCGGCCTTGGCTTTTCGGGAACGCCTGAACGCGTTGGGATTAACCGAAGTCCTGTTCGAGCGCTTCAAGGACCAACTGGCCCTGCGAGGGTTTGTGGCGAAAACCGGGCAAATGATCGACGCGACCTTCGTCTAAGTGCCGCGCCAACGTAACAGTCGGGACGAGAACGCCCCGATCGAGGAAAAGCACTACGGGTATAAGAACCACATCAACGCCGATGCGGCGACCAGTTTGATCCAGGCTTATCAGGTGACACCCGCCAACGTGCATGACAGCCAAGTGTTTGAGGATTTACTGGCCACCTAAACCACCGATGTCCAAGGTAAAAAACGCGCCGTCTATGCCGACAGCGCTGACTGTTCAACGTAATGTGCCGCATTGAATGAAAAAACTGAAACAATTCGGCTACATCACGGCTTAGCTGATCAAGGACGAATGTTTTTCGGACTTTTCAGGTAAGGGACCGCGCCTGTAAAATCGTCGATGTTTATCGATACCAGGCAAATGGGGCGCTTTCTTGTATCCCGCCAATAGCCTATCCACCCGTCAAGCCAATGGCAACGAAGCCTAGGAAAGCGTAGCTTTAATTGAATGGCGGTCGCAAATCCAGCCGATTATTTTGAGATGGTAATGCCCGGCGCGCCTTGCTGCGCGAGCTCGGTCATGGTCATCTGAAATATCTGCGACAACAAGCGAAAACCTTCGCGATTCCATTGATA
The DNA here is from genome assembly GCA_028748685.1 of Methylococcaceae bacterium. GTDB lineage: Bacteria > Pseudomonadota > Gammaproteobacteria > Methylococcales > Methylomonadaceae > Methylomonas. The sequence continues at coordinate 5,834 of JAJRDU010000289.1, read as the reverse complement.
ACCGGATTCGGGTTGTATCGCGTAATAAGCATCGCCGTACTTGACGCTGAAATCCACATCGTCTGGCTCATCCTCGGAAACTAGCACCGCCAGGGTGTGGACCGGATTTTCGCTGACGGGAGGGGTTTGCGGATAGGGTTTCACATCGAACTCGGGTTCGTCGTCGATATCCCGACCGATGAAATTCAAGACACTGTGAAAGCTGCGCAGCCTAAAAACGCCGTGTATCGGCAACTCCCCCCCCGGATAGCCGGGGCGAATATCGACCATCACATCGTTGCTCGCGCCGTTGTCCGCTTCTTCGTTGAGCCTGATGCGCTCCTCGTTGCTCAACATCTGCGGATCGTAATTGGTCAAGATGATATGCCCTACCACTCGCTTAGTCAGCGTCACCTGCCGGTTCGTAGGGTTATAGTCAACCTTGAATTCCTTTTGCAAATTGGCCAACTGATCCGGCGACAAGGACTCGCCGGGCAATTGCCAGCTACGGTCGAACAGCAGCGGCTCGACATACAAAGCGTGGCGATCCTGAATCGAGGACAAATGCGCCACGGTTTGACGGAACAGACGATAGCCACTTTTATCGGCTGGTTTGTTGTTGGCTATGGTGTTTTGACCGGCACTCTCGATACGCAGCTCACCGGCTAGCAGGCGTAAAATCAGGTCCAGATCCGCGCCTTGCCGCAGCAGCATCGTCAGCTTGCTCTCCTGAAACGGCGTTAACATGCGGCGGGTAAATTCCTCGCCCTCCATCGGCACGATGCTAATGGTAGGATTCTCGGAAACCGTGCCGCCGAAAACCGGCGTGAGCAAGGAGCCGGATTCGCCGGTCATCGCCGGCGTGGCGCCGGCGTTAAACTGGAAATTAAAAGTGGCGGCGATATTCGATACGCCAGTGAAATGCAAAGGCTGATGCTGATGGGCGCGGGCGATGTTCAGCAACAGTTGCTTGGACAGCAATTCGGTGGTGACTTGATCGTAGGCCATCACCGCGCGATCCAGCGCCACCGGCGAAACGCACCCTTGCAGTCCCATCAGGCCGGCTAATACCGCCAACATCCGCAGTCGATTAAGTGTTAGGGCCTGCTGGCTGTATTGGCGCATCGAAAATTCCGCTTATTCAAAATAGGCAAATTGTAACCGCAGCGGACTGATTTTCGGCTTGGTTTTTACGAGGGGCGTATGTCGAGCTAGGCTGGACTGGACTGAAGCATGGTAAAAGCCGATTTTCCGGAAAAAAGACCGAATCACTCCGCCGCTACCGCCGTCAAAACCAGACTCGACGAGCGCCCCTGCTCATCGACCGCGACGATCTCGAAATGGCCGGGTTTGGCCGGCCATAACACGGTGCCGCCCTCGCCTATGAAATCGTCGTCCACGAACCAGAACAAGCGATGGCGGCCGCCCGCCGAAATAGCGCTGAATTCGATGCTACCCGCATGCCCGCCGCGCACCGGATAGCTAACCCCGGCTTGCGGGGATACGATTTTGGGCGCTTCGCCGGCGGTATTGCCGGCTTCCGCTTCCGAGCAGGGATGCTCGAAAGGCGGCGGAATATCACGGCGCACACCGGCTTGCCGAAACGCCTCCAGTTCGTCGCTGTCCCAAAATTCGGCGACGCGGGTTTCGCCTGGGCTGTTGTCCTCGGGACACAGCCGCAAGCCATTGGCCGGATTGATGCGTATCGGCCTATGCAAGGTGCAGGTTTGGATCGGCGACACACCGGGGATGATCCAGCCATCCTTGCCGTGCGGACACCAGCGCGATACCGGCTGCCCGGACTGCGGGCACACGGCGATGCGCTTCAGGCCGGTCGGCGGCGTTTCGCCGGCGGCAACCGGACGTTCGATGGCGATGGCATCCAGAATGTCGAACAACAGCGGCCCGGCCAGCTCCCGGCCCACCAGATGGCGATTAGGGCTGCCGTCGAAATTGCCCACCCAGACCCCGACCAGCCAGTCGCCCATCATGGCTATCGCCCAAGCATCCTTCAGGCCGGACGAAGTGCCGGTCTTCCAGGCCACGGTCTGTTGCTGCCCGAAGCTGCGGCCGCCGAAACTGCGCTGCGGGCGCGGATTATTTTCCAGCATTTCCCTAACCAGAAAAGCGGCTTCCGGCATCAGCAGCGGTTTGGCGGTGGGTTGTTCGGCATCGTTCAGCCAACGCAAAGGCCGCAACTCGCCTCGATTGGCCAGCAAACCATATAGCCGCAGCAAGTCCTCCATCGCAATCTCGGCACTGCCGATGGCCAGACTCAAGCCGTAATTGGCCGCCTGTTTGGGAATGGCGATGCCGGCCTGTTGCAGAAACTGATGAAAGGTCGGGGTTTGCAATTGCGCCAACAGGCTGATGGCCGGTATATTGCGACTGCGCACCAAAGCATCGGTGGCCGACAGCGGGCCATAGAAATTGTGCTCGAAATTTTCCGGCTGATAATCGCCCATCCGCAGCGGCGTATCCTTGACCCGGCTATCCGGCGTGATCAACCCCTGGGCGATGGCCTGGGCATAGATGAATGGCTTCAGCGTCGAACCGGGCGAGCGCGGCGCTTTCAGGCCGTTGACGTATCCGTGTATCTGCCGATCGAAGTAATCCGCCGAGCCGACATAGGCCCGCACTACCATCGTCGGCGCATGCACCACCATCGCGCTGGCGTTGGCGATCCCTTGCAGCCGGTGCTGGCGCAGAAAGCCGCTCAGCAATTCTTCGCTGAGCGATTGCAGCGTGCTGTCCAGCGTCGACGCCAGCGTCGAGGTTTCGGGGTAAAGGCTGTGCAGCCGCTCGGCAAAATGCGGCGCCTTAAACGGCAACTCGTTGCGCTGCCGGAACCATAACCGTTCGAAACCCGGATCGTCGCCGTAAGCCGTCCGCCACGCCTGCCGCAACCGTTGTTGCGCCGCCGGATTCATCGGCGCCCGGGCGCTGGGATTTTGCGGAATCAGAGCAAGTGCCCGCGCCTCGTCCTGATTCAGTTCCGAAGCCGGCTTGTGAAAATAAATCCAGGCGGCGGCTCCGGCACCTTCGATGTTGGCGCCGTAAGGGGCCAGATTCAAATAAGCCTGCAACAATTCGGCCTTGCTGAAATGCCGCTCCAGCCACAGCGCATAAGCCATTTGCTTCAACTTGCCGCCTACGGTATCGGTCTTCAGCCGCCAGCGTTGCCGGGCCAGTTGCATGGTCAACGTCGATGCGCCCATCCAGCGGTCGTGAGTAATCAAACTGCTCCACACTGCCCGCAACAAGGACACCGGATTGATGCCGGGATGAAAGTAAAACCAGCGGTCCTCGTAATGCAGGGTCGCATCCTGCAAGGCTGGCGGCAATTCCGAAAGCGGCGTCCACAGCCGATACTTTTCGTCGGAAGTCAAACTCAATCGCAGCAGTTTACCGTCCTGGTCTGTGACCGCATAGGAACCGTTGGCGCGATTGACCAGCAGCGGCTCGGGCGAGAAACCCAGGCCCAGCCAAACGAGCAAAGCCAGCAAAAGTCCTGTTAATAACGCGAGCTTTGCCGACGATAATTTCAAGTCTTTTCCTGTAAATTTCATTGCTTGGGCGGACGAAGCGGAAAGTTTGGTGCTTGGTCGAGAACGATTTTCGGCCCACTGTTATGGAGATTGACTTCCTTCCGAGTGGGCACAAAAACCGTACTCACCAAACTGTCAACTTCGGTTTTTCCAGTAACCAGGCTTTCGACTGTTGTGCATAACGGCCACCACAAAAATGGTGTCTGTATCGTTGCGATAGATAACAGGGTAAGGAAATTTACTTAATAAAAATCGCCGGTAATTCTTATTAAATCTGGGCCAAGTATCGGGAAGCTCAGAAATTGTTTGGCATGCGGTTTCCAATTCCCGCATCAAATCGTCGCCCAATCCCGACGCCTGACTTTGGTACCAGTCATACGACGCTTTGACTTCGAAAACCACATCCGGGTGAAAAATGACCGCAGGCACGTCAATCGGTCACTTTATTTTTAAGTTCATTCCAAGACAAACCTTTAACTTTGCCGGATTCAAGTTCCGAATAGCGCAGAGCGGCTATTTCCGCCCATCCGTCATCCACGCCTTCTTCTTGCCGAGTTTCCAAAGAAGCTATAAGGCAATGGGCTATCAATGCTCTTTCATCCGCGGAAAGTGATTTTATGCTGGCAATAGCCTGATTCAACGCTGCTGACATACGATCTCCGATATGCTAAATTTTTTTAAAATTCTAGCACGGGCGGATTCGTAGAGTAGTGACAGTTCGCCATCAGCCTCAAAGTCCATGGTGCTGCCTACGATGGTAGGCGCATCGGTCGCGATCGATACGCTTCATTTTGTCAAGCGCCAACGAACTTATCTGGCCTTGTCCGGCCAAATCCAGGCAGGTTCGTCCAGTAACCCTTGATCCACCACTTTGGTTTGACCCAACGCCTTTTCCAAACCCAGTGCATTGCATTCCGCCGAACTCTCCAACGCCGAAATCAGTCGAGTGGCATGCGATACGACCCACACCTGGGTCTGTTCCGACGCCTTGATGATCAACCTGGCCAATGCGGGTAACAGATCCGGATGAAGACTGGTCTCCGGCTCATTCAGCACCATCAGTGGAGGTGGCCTGGGCGTCAGCAAGGCGGCAACCCAAAGCAAATAGCGTAAGGTACCGTCCGATAGCTCGCAGCCGGACAATGGCCGAAGCAAGCCGTATTGCCGGAATTCAAGCGAAAACCGGCCATTCTCGCTGACGGAAATAGCCAGGCCGGCGCCCGGAAATGCGTCGCCAATGGCGTCGTCCAATCCTTGCGCATCGCCGATTTCCCGGATGGTTTGCAGCGCGGCGGCAAGGTCGCGGCCGTCATGGTGCAAAACAGGCGTCCGAGTCCCCAGTTGAGGCTGCCTGGCGGGCGCTTCGAAGTCGGTTCGGAAGTGATCGTAAAACCGCCAACTGCGAATGTTATCCCTTAAGCCGACAACCTCGGGCGTTCGCACCGGATCGGCTATCAACCCAAACAGGCTGTCGTAACTGCTGGCATGTTGGGAAACAATCTCCCAATGCCGCTCGGTACGGACTCTTATCAGGCTCGCTTCGCGATCCACCAGCAGACTGGCCGGACGAAACACATTTCCGGCCCAGATGCATTCCCGCTTGATTTCCGGGTCCAGCGAAAATGCCGAACGGGACGGCGTCGGTAAGCCCAGCGAAATCGCATAGCTGAATTCATCGGTAGAAAATCCCAGCCTTAATCGGGTCCTGGATTGTTTGGGCCCGCCTTGGACCGGCACGTCTCCATTCTTCATCCTGCTGGACAGGTGCTCCGGCCCCGCCCAGAGCGTCGATTCCAGCCCCCCTTCCTTTGCCAAGGCGTTCACCACGCCGCCTTGCGCGGTCTCCGCCAATAATCTCAATGCCTTGTACAGGTTTGATTTTCCGCTCGCATTCGCTCCGGTAACCACATTCAGATTTGCCAGCGGAATGACCAGGTTCAGCAATGAGCGGTAGTTGGCAATGGCGATAGTATTGATCATCTGGTTGATATTCCTACGGTCAGCGTTGTTTACTCGCACCCAAAATCGAAACCCGTTTGAGGTCGTCTGAGGTTCGGAACGTAGCGGAAGTCCGCCATCAGCGGCAAAGTCATGATGGATTGCCTATCGGCGAATCCGCCAATTCATCCCTTTACGGCGGTTCACCTTGTTCAGAGTATCTGCCGGGCTTACAAGTTAAAAAGGCCTATCCGGCATACCTCTGCTCAGCCAAGTCTCGTAGGCAACTAATATATTGAAATGTTCCAGCCCCCATAAAGCCAAACAGGAGGCCAAAGCAAAGGCCATGATTCCGAAATATCGGCTAAA
>JAJRDU010000288.1 GCA_028748685.1 Methylococcaceae bacterium | reverse complement strand
GCCCGCGTTTTTAAATATCGCGGGCATGGCCCGCTCCTACAGTGCATTCGAATATCGGGAACTTGTTTTTTACGGAATCCTTAGTTCCAGCTTCCGGCATCCATGCCGGTTAGAAGATTGCTGCGATTGTAGAGTTTTTGTTTAGACCCTCAAGCCGCCTCTTCCACCAACTCCAATCCCCTGAACACCGAGCAGCGCTTGAACACCTCCAGTTCCGGCGCCAACTGTTTTTGCTGGCAGAACTTGGCGACCAATTTAGTCAGGCCCTTGATGTCGCGGCCCGACGCGCCCGGAAAGATTGCCGCCAATTCTTCGATCAAATCATCGGCGACCGGCAAGGCGAATTGCTCGGTCATCACCCGCCAGATCTTGCGGCGGTCGGCATGGTCCGGGGAATGGTAGCGGATCATCGCGATGCAGCGGGAGATGATGGCTTCGTCGATGTCGTTGACGCGGTTGGTGGTCAGGAACAGCAAGCCGTTGAAGTATTCCAGTACCCGCAGGAACACGCCGACCACGGCGTTGGAGGCCAGGTTGTCGGCCCGTTTCTTGATGTAGACGTCGGCCTCGTCGATCAGCATCACAGCGCCCCAGCGCTGGGCGCGGATCAAGGTTTCCTTCAGGGTTTTCTCCATTTCGGCGACGTTCAGGCCCAGTTGCCCTGAATGCACTCGGTACAAGGGCCGCTTGATGATCTCCGAATACACCTCGGCGGTCAGCGTCTTACCGACGCCTGCGGGGCCGGCACACAACACCGTGGTGCCGCCGGACTTGCCTTCTATGATGTCGTCCATCAGCATGTCCATCTCGGCGGTGAGGATGTCGATCAGATCGGTCTGTTCCGGTGGCAAAACCAGTTTTTGTTTCAATTCGGGCTGATAGACATAGGGCTGCATGTCGTCGACGTGTACCCAGACGTGGTGGTGCAATTCCAAATGGAAAGTCAGGATGTAGCCGTGTACCGGCAGCTCGGTGAACAGGCCCTTGCCGATGTCGGCCTTGGCGGCTTCCATCGCGCTTTCGGTCTTGCTGTCGTAGCGCATGCTCTTGCCGGCCTTGCGCAGATAGGTGCCGAGGATGTCGCCAGAGGCGTCCAGGCTCAGCGCCCGGTCGCTGAGGATGTTTTCGTCGTTGACCAGCCGGCAGGCGCCGCCGCCCGAGGATAGCACCACGGTGTTCTTACGGGTCCAGTCGTTGCTGCGATGGCTGGCGGTGGGGTCTTCGGCGTAATGGCCGGTGCCCCAACCCGAAAACTGTTCACCGTAGCGGGCTCGCCAGTCGAAATAGCGGCCGGCGGCTTCGTCGTAGCTGGCGATCAAATCCTGTGTTTCCTTCAGATAACCCTTGCCGGCAAAAATCTCCGGAATGCTCCTGTCGGCCAAGTCCTTGCCGCGAATGATCAGGGTTTCGAGGTCGATCTTGCCCTTGCTATTGGCTTTCAGCTCGATCAATATCCGCCCCGCTTCTTCCTCGCCGGGCGGCGTATAGTCCAGGCGGGTGATTAGATAGGCCAAGGTGCGGCCCGAGGTCTCGACATGAAACAGCCAGCCGCGTATCGCGCCATCCAGTAAATAATTGGCAATGTCCGGCAGCAGCATTTCCAGTTGATCGGCATTGTAGCGCTTGCTGTTTTCGGCCAAGGCTTGTTGCAAGGCGGCTAGCAGAGCCGCTTGCTGCCGCAGGGCTTCTCCTTCCGACTGATAAATCCCCGTTAGCGTCGCCAATTCATGGGCGCTGAGTTGATCGAAATGTACCTGGGCCTTGTTGCCCAGGCGCAGTTGATCGCTCAAGCCTTGCAAACGGGGATGGGCGGCGAGCAGGGGTTGCAATTGGCGTTTGTCTATCAGTAGTTTCATGGCATCAGTCCCGTGACGGAAGGGCTAAACAAAGTACTTGGGCGAGGTGCAGTGGCTTGGCAAAACCGGCGCCAGCTATCTGCTCCCGGCAGGAAAAACCGTTACTGACCAGCAGCGCCTCGGGTTCGGCGCGCAAGGCCGGAAACAGTGCCAACTCGGCCATGGCTTGCGCATCGATGTAATGTTCGGCCTCGACGCCGAAATTACCGGCCATGCCGCAGCAGGATGACTCGATCAGCTCGAATTGCAGGTCGGGCAGTTGTTTCAGCAGCTTGCGCACCGACTTGATGGCGCCGACGGCTTTTTGGTGGCAATGGCCGTGCAGCAATAGTTTCGATACGCCTGGGACGGCTTGAAACGCTAGCGGCCAGCGCTTGGCGGTTTGTTCCCTGACGATAAACTCTTCCAGCAATAAGACTTTTTCGGCCAGTTTTTGCGCCGGCTCGCCCAGCCCCAGCTTCAGGTATTCGTCGCGCAGGCTGAGGATGCAGGACGGTTCCAAACCGATCACCGTCCGGCCGGCCTCCACATAATCTTGCAACGCCGCCAATGTGCGCAGCGCCTCCTGCCTGGCCTTATCTATCAGGCCGTTGGAAAAGTAGGTGCGGCCGCAACACAAGGGTCTGTCCGGTTCGTCGTCGGCCAAAGGCGTGGCGACATGCACCTGGTAACCGGCTGCGTTGAGCAGCTTTTGCGCGGCCTCCGCGGCGGCCGGGTTGAAATAAAAGTTGAAGGTGTCGACCAGCAACACCACCTGTTTGTCGGCCAACTCCGAAGACAAACTGAGGCTGGATTGGGTCGGCGGCTGGAAGGACTGGGCGGCCGGCACCGGCAGACTGGCCTTGGCGCTGATGTCCAGCAAGCTTTCGCCCAGACGCGCCAGCCAAGGCAGCCGGTTACGCCAGATGATCAACGTCCTTAGGCCCGGCCAGCGCAGCACCCTGGGTAATTCCGCCCACACGCGCCGCCGTAGCGACACGCCATTGCGTTGCACCTGCTGGGCCAGAAACTCGGCCTTGATCAAAGCCATGTCCACTTCGTTTTCGCACTCGCGCTTGCAACCCTTGCAACTCAAGCACAAGGCCATGGCTTCGGCCAGATCGGCCTTGAAAAAAGCCTTGTCGTCCTCGGCATTCAACGCCGCCTTCAACAATTTGACTCGGCCGCCGGGCGATAGGCCCGGATTTTGGCTGACGCGGTAACTCGGACACATCACGCCTTTGGTATTATGCTGCTCGCACTGGCGGCTGCCAATGCAAACGGCCACGGCCTTGGCGTAATCCGCGCCATGCTTGGGGATGTCTGCATAGGCATCGCCCATGCCCGCATTTTCATAAGACGACCAATCCAGAAACAGTTTCATAAGCGCGAAGCGAGTCTAAAACCGCAATCAAGCAAAATCGGCGCCATTTGCCGAAGCACGCCGCATCTGGCCTAGTAGATGGTCGAAAGCCAATGCGTTGTAGCAAATCCGACAATTGCCGTCATCCGGGGATAAATGTAAATGGTTATGAACAAGTTACAGGTTGGACTTTGTAGCAAACGATTTTTATCGCCCCATCCGCCTGGATATATCCCTCCTCCGACTATTTTCCAGCAGAGAGTCGGATATTGACGAATTTTTAAGGCCCCTCAGATTCTGTAACCTGTGGTAAGTTCATAGCCATTTAAATGTATGACAGCGATAGGCGATTGCCTACTACTGTTTCGTCAGCTACAAGACATGAAATTACTCTTGAATTTGGGCAACGAGTCAACTTGAAAGGATATAACGACTATATGTGCAATAAGTCATTTCCAATCCGCTCAAGGGAGGTGTTACTTGATTGGCTTGCGGCGAGTAAAACCGATTAAACCGGCCAGGGCTGAACCAAACAGGCCGATGGCGGCGGGAACCGGTATGGTGGTCGGAGTGGTTGGAGTGGCAATGAAGCCATGAGAGCCATGAGAGCCATAGAAGTTACCCACTACCTGGCCGCTATCGTTGATGCCTGTGACTGTAACTTCCCCCCCTGAATCGTAACCGTTTAGAAAGGTGTAGGTGCCGCCATCATACACGATACCACGGACACCAACCTTGCGTATAAAGAAGTTTCCCACAATCTGCCCACTATCGTTGAGGCCACCGGCAGAGCTCCATGTTATCCAATTGTCGGGATTTTCCATGATGGTGTAATTGCTGCCGTCGTACACGAAAACATAGCTGCCTTTATCATCAGAGAATTCTCCCATTACCTGGCCGCTATCGTTGATATCAACAACAAATGCTCCGGTTGTTGTTGCGCTGGGATCGTCAAGGGTGGTGTAGGTACTGCCGTCATACGAGAAATCATGATACCTCGAGCCATCGGAGAAAGTTCCCACCATCTGACCACTATCGTTGATGCCTTCGGCCCAGGTGGAATTTGCATTGGGAACGTCGAGGCTGGTGTAGGTGCTGCCGTCATACACGAAACCATGAACCCTCGAGCCATCGGAGAAAGTTCCCACCATCTGGCCTCTATCGTTGATGCCGTTGATACTGGTGTCAGTTGAATTGGGAACGTCGAGGATGGTGTAGGCGCTGCCGTCATACACAAAACCATGCCCCCTAGAGCCATCGAAGAAACGTCCCACCACCTGTCCGCTATCGTTGATGCCTTCGGCCCAGGTGGAATTTGCATTGGGAACGTCGAGGATAGTGTCAGTATAAGATATCGCAGCTTGGCTCACGTGTGACACGACCAGAAGGCCACCTGATAACGCCGAAACGACAAGCCATTTTTTGAACTTTGAATCCATATTAAATACCTCTTTCATAATTGAACAGAAAAGCATCTACCAACCAAGCTAATGCGTCAGTCGATACTCATTTAACCGCTCCGTAGGATTATTACGTCAAATGAATTGGACAAAGCTAGTGTTCTATCCATGCCCACCCCGCGTAGTTGGAAACCTGTCGGGGTACAAATCACAAGCCCGGAAACGAGAGTTTATGGCGTGGATAGGCAAGGACATGTAGCTCGCTTTTATCATGATTCGACTTTAATTCCAATCCATTTCCCCGCTGCAGTCGAAGAACTTTTAAAGAGATTCCTCAACGCTTGGCATAGCGTCATCGCTATGCGTTACAATGCCTGCATTCGTTCCCATGGAGGCTGTACTGCATGAATGCAATACTTTTTGAAACGCCGAAATGTTCACGTCGCCCGAAAACCTTCGGTTTCACGCATGCGCCGGCCGAGTTAATCCACGGTTTATTGCCTCGGTTTCCGGTAAACCCGCGCCATCGTCACCGTGCGGTTAACCATAACCCAGCTAAATTTAACGCCCTCGTCACGTGCCGACGGCATAGTTTCCTTCCCTTCAATTCCAACTCGCGAGCAGACCATGTCAGAAAATATTTCCAATAACGCCCTAATCCTTGCCCTGCTGTCTCTGAACGGCGAGATCGCTATCCAAAAAGATTACCTGGATTCCGGCGAAGTGCCCGAAGACGAAGTGACCGACGAAGAAGAAGTACTGGACGATCTCGAGCAGGCCTTCATGGAGTTTGTCGATGTCTACAAGGCCCGCGCCAAATCCGATAAAAGCCTGCCCAGCCTGGATGAATTGCTGGCCGGCGAAGAATAAATCCCATGCTAGTCGTTTACGGCATCAAGAACTGCGACAGCGTTAAAAAGGCGCGGTCGTATCTGGAGTCTAGGCAAGTCGCCTACCGTTTCCACGACTATCGAGTCGACGGCCTGGATGCGGCTTTGCTGCAAGGCTTTATCGATGCGCTGGGCGTCGATGCCGTGCTCAACCAGCGCAGTACCAGCTGGCGGCAGCTCAGCGACGAGCAAAAACGCGATTTAACCCCCGACAAGGCCTTGCAACTCATGCTGGCTGTGCCGACCTTGATCAAGCGCCCGATACTCGATAACGGAGAGCAATTGATCGTCGGCTTCAGCCCCGATCTTTATCAAACCGAATAATGAGCGAAACCCTCGCACTCCTTGAAGACCTGATACGTCGTGTATCGGTCACGCCCAACGATGCCGGCTGCCAGGATTTGCTGGCGGCCCGCTTAAGCAAACTCGGCTTCAATGACGAACGCCTGAATTTCGCCGATACCCAAAACCTGTGGCTGCGGCGCGGGCAACAAACCCCTTTGTTCGTGTTTCTCGGCCATACCGATGTGGTGCCGACCGGGCCGCTGGCGGCCTGGCAATCGCCGCCGTTCGAACCGACCATCCGCGACGGCAAGCTTTACGGGCGCGGCGCGGCAGACATGAAAGGCGGCATCGCAGCCTTTATCACCGCCGTCGAGCGCTTCGTCGCCCGGCATCCGGAACATAAAGGTTCGATCGCGGTGATGATGACCAGCGACGAGGAAGGCATCGCCACCAACGGCGTAGTGAAAGTCGTGGAAGTGCTGGAACAGCGTAACGAGAAAATCGACTGGTGCCTGGTCGGCGAACCCTCCAGCGACAAGCAAATCGGTGACGTGATTCGGGTCGGAAGGCGCGGTTCGCTGAATGCCAAGTTGACTGTGCACGGCATCCAGGGCCATGTCGCCTATCCGGAACTGGGCGAAAATCCGATTCACACTTTCGCACCGGCCTTGAAAGAGTTGACCGAGGAAGTCTGGGATAATGGCAATGCCTTCTTCCCGCCGACCCGCTTGCAGGTATCCAATATCAACGGCGGCACCGGCGCGGAAAACATCATCCCCGGCCAGGTCGAGGTGCAATTCAACCTGCGCTTTTGCACCGAGCTGGACGAGGCCACCATCAAGGCCCGCACTAATGCCATTCTCGACAGGCACGGCTTCAAATACGGCATTGAATGGCGTTTATCCGGCAACCCCTTCTTGACTTCGCAAGGCGAGCTGGTCGAGGCTACTCATGGGGCGATCAAAACCATTTGCGGTTTCGACACGAAAGACGACACCGGCGGCGGCACCTCCGACGGCCGGTTCATCGCTCCCACCGGCGCGCAAGTCGTCGAACTGGGGCCGGTCAACGCCAGCATCCATAAGGTCAACGAGCATATCGGCCTGGACGAGCTGGAAACCTTGAGCCACGTCTACGAGCAAATTTTGATCAATCTGTTAGCTTAAACCGGAGAAACATCATGCGCTGCCATCAAGTCGATTACCAAATCATCGGCCACGATATTCAGATGGTCGAAATCGAGCTGGATCCCAACGAAACCGTCATCGCCGAAGCCGGGGCGATGACTTATCTCGAGCAGGATATCGACTTCGAAGCCAAGATGGGCGACGGTTCCGGCGGCGTGATCGACAAACTGTTCGGCATCGGCAAACGCATGCTGACCGGCGAGTCGGTGTTTCTGACCCATTTCACCAACGAGGGCAAGCAGAAGCGCCGGGTGGCGTTTTCCGCGCCGTTTCCGGGCTCGGTGATACCCTTGAATCTGGCGGAACTCGGCGAGGAAGTGATTTGCCAGCGTACCGCCTTTCTGGCCGCCGCCTTCGGCACCCAGGTCGATATTGCCTTCAACAAACGTCTGGGCAGCGGTTTCTTCGGCGGCGAGGGTTTTATCCTGCAACGCTTGCGCGGCGACGGCATGGCTTTTATCCACGCCGGCGGCACGGTGATACGCAAGGAATTGCGCAACGAAACCCTGCGTCTGGATACCGGTTGTCTGGTGGCATTCAGCGGCGACATCGATTACAACATCGGCATGAGCGGCGGCCTGAAAAGCATGCTGTTCGGCGGCGAAGGGCTGTTTTTGGCGACCCTGAAGGGCACGGGTTCGGTGTGGATACAAAGCATGCCGTTTTCGCGGCTGGCGGAACGGGTATTGAGCCATTACCATCCGGCCGGCCAAAACGAAGGATAAACCCTTAGGGTGGGATTCACCTTGTTCATCCCAGCCTACGTCCTACACACAACAAGATCGATACGTAGGAGAAGACCATGCTTATTTGTGATGCGATTCGAGATATGAAACTTCTTCAATTTCTATATCACGGACAACTTCGTATTGTCCAACCGGCCACTTATGGGCTTGATGAAAACGGCCGGAAGGCGTTACGGGCCTATCAAATAAGGGGCAAAAGCGCCACCGGACATATCCCCAAATGGCGCATTTTTCATGAATCAGATATGAGCGCCTTGGCCATCCTGGACGAGAAATTTTCCGGGGAACCACCCGGATATGTACGTGGCGACAAATGGTTTTCCGACATATTGTGCCAGCTTTAGTCCATAGACTGGGAAGAGCGTAGCGAAACAAAGCGTTAAGCTGGAATTCACCTTGTTCATCCCGGCCTACGATCCTAGATATGGAAAATATACCGTTAGGATTTGACAAGGCTCCTGAGACTATTGATTAGGACATAACAATCATAGATGCTATAAAGAAGCCTATAATCATTTGTTATGTGGCGTACCTATGGCCGCTTCTCACACTTGCCACACCTTTGTTGCCCAGCACCCTAGATGGGAGGAAGAAACCATGCGTGTTTCGAACATTCTGATCAATACCGGCCAAGCCTCCATAGAGCGCGGCTTCCAAAACACGCGGTTACCGCTAAGATTAGGTGTTTATGACGAGGGCGAAGGAAAACCATTTCGTTATGGTTTGCAGGTAACATTTACACTGGATGGAATAGCGACTAGTGATACAAGATTTATCCGACGCTGTACACAGTGTATAAAATGGACCGATCCGCTTCAGGCAGGCTTATCGCGTTTGGGTCTAAACTCTCCCGAACAGGTCGATGTCATGACAGGAGATCTGGGTACTGCAGACAGTCCAGATCAGCAAAATGTCATAGAGAATGGATGTCGGAAAATTGTTTTTGACGCGCCCGGGCCGACCAGAAGTTTTGTTGTGGAGAACCCTATTTGCTACCCCATAATTTTTAGAGCTCGATTCCAATTGAATTTAATTCACTCTCAATTGAACAATCCGATTGGAACTGCGGAATATTATATCGAGTTAACTAAACAAAGAATTGATGGCGCGGTCGAAGGGGGTTTCAGAGTCATTAGCCTAATGAAAGCAGAGCTGACAGCAGACACATTCGACACTGGAGACGTGAGGTACACCATCTCAAAAGTGGATAGTAATTTCGACAATATGACCTTGTGATGATTTTGGAAACCGTATGCTCGCCTTGAAATTAATGCCCATACCCAGAAGAGACTCTCTGCGCGGTGCGTGATTCGCACGGTGTAAAGGAATCGTTCCGTTTCGCTGGTTATCAAAACCCACCACATGATTGTTCATCTTGGATTCCTCTTTGTCCCGGCATCTACCGTTTGGTGCTTTATGTCACAAGGGGAATGAGCGAGAGCCCATGTCATCAGCCTGGATCAGATTCGATCTGTCAGAATACCAGCGTCTATTCAATGTGCGCCAAATTTGTATCACTTTTATGTACCGGTGATTTGCAATTGACTGATAATTCAACTATGGCATGACGAGAGCAAGCGCTGTAGACGATTGTTATTAAAAGACTTTTAAAATCTGTTTTTGGTTTGTAATCAGCGGGTTCGAGTCCCATCGCCAGCTCCATGCAACAAGGTTTCGGTCCGCCTTATAGCAGTCCATGCTCGGCAAACGAAAAAGGATCACCATCGCCGACGATGAAATGGTCCAGAACCCGAATATCGAACAAGGCCAAAGCCTGTTTCAGTTTATCGGTGATCTGCCGGTCGGCCTGGCTGGGTTCGTTGATGCCGGATGGATGGTTGTGGGCAAAAATCACCGCTGCCGCATGATGAAACAGCGCCCGTTTTGCCACTTCTCGAGGATAAACGCTGGCCCCGTCTATCGTGCCGCGAAACAATTCTTCCCAAACGATTACCCGATGCTGGTTGTCGAGAAACAGGCAAGCGAATACCTCGTAATTGTGGCCGCGCAATTGGGCGCTTAAATAGGCACGGGTGATGTCCGGGCTGGTTAGAGCGTTTCCGCGCTCCAGGATTTCTGAAAAATGGCGGCGCGCCATTTCCAGCACCGCCTGCAATTGCACGTATTTGGCCTGGCCCAGGCCATGGCTTTGGCAGAAGCGGTGCTGATCGGCATTCAGCAATGCCCGAAGCGAGCCGAACTCGGCGAGTAAATCCCTGGCCATATCCACGGCGGATTTACCCTTGACGCCTATCCTCAGGAATATGGCGAGCAATTCGGCGTCGGTCAACGCCTGGGCGCCGCGCTGCAGCAATTTCTCGCGCGGACGTTCATCTTCGGGCCAATCCTTGATACTCATAGCCACTCCTAATGGATAAAACCGTTCCAAGCACAGAAGAATC
>JAJRDU010000287.1 GCA_028748685.1 Methylococcaceae bacterium | reverse complement strand
AAATCTTGCCGAGCAGGTATCATGGCTGTTCTCCTCTGCGTAACTCCCGAATCAACTTGGTTAGGTGTTGACGGGTGCGGGCATCGGCGCTGCCGCCCGGCGCATAACCAAAATCGATGTTATCCGCCCATTGTTTCGGGACCCTCGTATAAGCTTGCGGGTTGTATTCTTCATCGAGAATGATCGGCACCACAAACTCCCGGCCGCTGATACCTTTGCTACGGTCTATCGCGGCGTTCCATTCCCGGTAAAAGAATTTTTCATCGAACCGGTCGGCGGCAGTGGAAATCAAAGGTAAAAAGTAACGGCAGCCACGAATGCCGGCATAAATCAGCTGTTGAAAATCGCCGCCGGGTTCTATCGAGGTGCGGTCGAACCAGATTTCATTTTCGGCCAAGCCCGTTTCGCGCAGTGTCTGGTAGAGCTTTTCCGCGGCCGGCAAATCGCTTGCCCGTGAATAACTGATAAAAAACGCCACGCTCGCGGGGTCTGGCAAAGGATTACGATTTTCGCTGCCGGTTTGATCGGAGGACGGAGTATTGCGAGCAAGCCATCGGCTATACAACTCGTCGACGAATGCCTGCGGGGACAGGTCGGAAATAATCTCCGTTTCCCGGCTGAAACCTTGTAGAAATTGACACAATTCCGGTTGAGTTTGACCGTCATTAACCAGCCAGGCGCGGGTTTTCTTGTCTGATAATCGGGTTTGATTGGTCAAGCGCAACAGAAATCGGCTCAACCAATCCGGAAAATTGGTGCCTATGAACAACAGACCGCGTTGCTGCAATTCGCCCAAAAACCTTAGCGGTACATTGCTGCCGCGCGACAACAGATTATGGGCGTATTCCAGCGTATCCTCGTCATGAATCGCAAACACCGGCGTCGACTGCGCCTTACCGAACAAATACAGAAGATTGACTTCGCCGGGCTTTTTCAGCCAGTCGGCCGCCAAATCGCCGGCTTCGCTGGTCGGCAGATTCGGCGAATGAATGATTTCGTTGACGGCGCAACGTTTGCGCAAGGCCTGTGCCAGTAAAGTATCCGGCGTCAGCGTCACCAGCAAACGAAACGAGGCAATGGCCGCCAGTTTCTCTATCGCCGTCGGCAGTTTAAAAGCCGGTTCTCTCAGCTCCGCGTCCAAGGCCTCGGCAATATCGGCGTAAAGGTCTTGAAGATTGGCCGTGTTCTTAAGCAGGGTAACGACCTCATGTAACTCCCGCTGCGGCGTCAACTGCAGCGAAGCGGTATCGATACGGTAAAACGCCAACACCCGCAACGCGACGCGTTGCTGCAAGGTTTGTATCCTGCCTTGATCCGGCCAGCCGAGCAACTGAGAACCGACAACCGGCACCACCTGGCCTTCCTCGACAGCTTTTAATAAGCGATTCCAGAAACGGTCGTCAAGGTGAGTTAATGGTTCCGTCATAAGTTGCTCCTGGCTGGTGGTCATGGTTGGATTTGCTCGTTCGCAGCAGTACTGGTTTCCGGCTCATCGGGCGGAATAGGCAGACCGGGACATTGCTCGATGTAATCGATGTCCGACGAAACCCATTCGCGCCATTCTTTATGGCTCATGTTGTGGCCAAGCTTTTTGCAGAGTTCGTCAGCCCAGCTTTCAAAAACAGGCCACAGTCTCAGTGTATTGTCATTACCTAAAATTTCTCCACTGCCGGAGACGATGCGTTTGCCGTCCGGGCTGAAGGCCACGCTGTTAACCCGATCCAAATGTCCGGCGAGCGGCTGGCCAATGGCGGCGCCGGTTTCGGCGTCCCACAGCCGCAGAGTGTTGTCTTCGCTGCCGGAGACGATGCGCTGGCCGTCCGGGCTAAAGGCGACGTCGGAAACCCAAGCCGAATGTCCAGTGAGCGGCCGGCCGACGGGCTTGCCGGTGCCCGCATCCCACAGTCGCAGGGTGTTGTCACTGCTGCCGGAGACGATGCGTTTGCCGTCCGAGTTGAAGGCCACGCTGTTAACCGAAGCCGAATGTCCGGCCAGCGGCTGGCCTAGCGCCAAGCCGATCTCGGCATCCCACAGCCGCAGGGTGCCATCCCGATTGCCGGAGACTATGCGCTGGCCGTCCGGGCTGAAGGCCACGCTGCTAACCCGATCCAAATGTCCGGCCAGCGTCTGGCCGGTGTCGGCATCCCAAAGTCCCAGGGTGTTATCCCAACTGCCGGAGACGATGCGTTTGCCGTCCGGGCTGAAGGCCACGCCGGAAACTCCGGCCAAATGTCCGACCAGCGGCTGATCGATGGGCTGGCCGCTGCCAGCATCCCACAGCCGTAGGGTTTTGTCCTTGCTGCCGGAGACGATGCGCTGGCCGTCCGGGCTGAAGGCCACGCTGAAAACCCAATCCGAATGTCCGGCAAGCGGTTGGCCGATGGGCAGGCCGGTGTCGGCATTCCATAGCCGTAGGGTGTTATCGAAGCTGCCGGAGACAATGCGCTGGCGGTTCGGGCTGAAGGCCACGCTGTTAACCCAATCCGAATGTCCGGCGAGCGGTTGGCCTACGGGCTGGCCAGTGTCGGCATCCCACAGCCGCAGGGTTTTGTCCCAACTGCCGGAGACGATGCGTTTGCCGTCAGGGCTGATGGCCACGGCCAAGATGGGGGCTGATTGTTGGCGCAAAAATATCAGTTGCCTGAATTTGAGATATTCAGTTTGCAAAGCTTCGTCGGTGTTGGCCGATCTGGAAAGACGATGTCCTGCTAGCACTTTGAACAAGCCTTTTATAGTACCGCCCGGTCGCAGTCCTGCCGTCATCGCTCCACCCTCTGAAACCAAACGAAGAGCTGTTGCATCTCTGAATTTTCGCTTAGCATCCCACGCGGCAAAGCCGGCCCATGAGGCTAATCCAATCAACAATAAGATGACCAACGCAACAGCCCACCTGAACCGGGTATTCGAGCGGATGAATTGAGGCGTAATTTCCAATCGATTTAGTACTTCCGGAGTCGTGATGCCGGATTCAATTGCTCGTTTCCTCTCATCAAGCCAAATCTTGCCTTCATGAGCAAGCCAATTAGCCGCATCGGCCTGAGTACCAAATTTTTCAATGGCATGATCGACATTGATTGGAATGACTGGACGACTAGGATGTTTACGCCTGAATTCCTCGACTTCCCGTCGTATCCATGGTGAATGTAGTAGCGAACTTTCATTCGCGATTACGACCAGAATACGGGATTTATGTAAGGCTTTGACTAGTGTTGAATCGAGCTTTGCACCGGGTGGGGCTTCTTCCTCGCTGAAGAAAACAGTGAAATCCAGTTCGCGTAGTCTGCGGGCTAAATCTGAGGCATAACTTTGTGCCCCAATAGGAGGCGGACCGAGCTTGAACGAGATAAAAAAGTCGTAGCCGAAAATACGCGGCCAATTGAACCGGCGTGTTTTGCCAGTTGCATGTGTTTCGATGATGGCCGTCTTGGCGCTCACCACAATTCCCTGGTATCCAGCCAAATCACCCGGCCGTTGTGCTTTTTTACTTCTTCAACCATATGCGCCGTACCTCCCGGCCCGTCGCCGCCACCGCCATCCCACAGGCAGATGAAGGTCAGTTTTTCGGGGCCGTATGCTTGGGCGCTGGCCAATAGCCAGAGGTTGCAGCGTTCATAGGCATTCATCTCTGCCGGCAAGCCGGCCATTTCCTGGGGCACGGCAAGAGGCGGACTTTCCAAACCACGGGTGATTATCAGATAGCGGTTTAACCAGTCGGCGTTGGCTGGGGCAACCGAATTTTCGATGAATGTCGATTCTTCAAAGGGTTGTAGTAGCCGCAGTTTGACGCCGCGTTGCAGGCAGGCTTCGGCAAAAAGAATGTCGCCGCCACAAGCGCCTTGTGTCAGACCTAAGTCGTTGGGGCCGGCTTGGAGTTTATCGAGGGTTGCGGCAATTTGTTTGGCGGCAATGTCTTCCTTATCCGCCGGAAACCGCTGCGAGGTGCGGCCTGGGCCATCGATCATATGCCCGCTGAACAGTAGCACCCGTTCCGGTTGCCAGGCTTCGGAACCGGCGTTTAGCCGGAAGGAAGCGGGTATAGTGCTCATCAGTAACCTGATTTTGCCCATAAAGGCTTGATATTGCAGATAGGCATTTCCGCTGAATCCTTCTTCTTATTGTAGTTAGGCGCTTGCAATCAAAAATTTTGCTAGCCAGTTGGTATTTTCGAGTGTAGCTAACATCCGATAAGAGTCAATCGATGTTTGCGGATGTTGCCGCGTTCTTATTGACTGGTTGATTTATGAAGTACCGCCTATCAATAATAGCGGTATGAATATCTTGTCTGAATAGGGCTTCGAAAATGAAATATTTTCGCCGGGCCCAAGTGCAAACTCTTTTGATTCGAGGACGTTAATGTCGCCGTGTTTTCCGTGCATTTTCATCACACTGATACTGCTGGTTTCGGCTAACGGTGCGCCGATATTGGCCCGAAAGCTACTCCGTTATCGGTATGCCTTTCCGGTGGATTGTGGATTTAACCTCCGTGATGGCCGCCCTTTGTTCGGGAATGCGAAGACCTGGCGCGGTTTGCTGGCTTCGATTTGTTTGACGACGGTAATGGCTTGGTTGCTGGATTTGGCTCCTTTTCTTGGGGGGATGTTTGCGATGTTGTCCATGACAGGGGATTTATTGGCGAGTTACTGCAAACGCCGGCTAGGGAAAGTTGAAAGCAGCAGGGCAAGAGGTTTTGATACGCTGCCGGAATCGCTATTGCCGGTGTGGGTGTTAAAAGGCTCGCTGGCCTTGAGCGGTTTGGATATTATTCTGATCGTCGGACTGTTTTTTTTAATGGAAGAATTTGTATCGCCGCTGCTGTATAAATGGCATATCCGGCTGCGGCCTTATTGACCTAGAAATCATTCTTAACCGACAAGCCAATTCTTCATGAAACAGAAAGCGCTAAGGGTCTTAACCTACAACATTCATAAGGGTTTTAATACGACCAACCGGCGCTTTGTCTTGCATCAGATTCGGGAGGCCTTGGTGGCCGCAGATGCCGACTTGTTATTTCTGCAGGAGACGCAAGGTGAGCATAGCCAAAAGAAAAAGAACGTGTCGGACTGGCCCGAGATTTCCCAATCCGAATTTATCGCGGAAGGCGTATGGCCCTTCTATGCTTACGGCAAGAATGCCATTTACGACGCCGGCCATCATGGCAATGCGATTCTCAGCAAGTATCCTTTCGAAAGTTGGGAAAACATCAATGTATCGCTTGTTTCCTGGGCCAGCCGCAGTCTATTGCATGGCGTGATTCGTCTGCCCGGCAATGACCGGGATGTACACATACTCTGTGTTCATTTGGGTTTGATAGGCATCGAGAGGCGACAACAATTGGCCAGTCTGTGCGAGCGTATCGACAGTCACGTGCCCCATGACGCACCGTTGATTGTCGCCGGCGATTTCAACGATTGGCTAGGGCGGGCCGAACGCGAGTTTTACGATCATCTGGATTTAAAAGAGGTTTTTCGCGCCACGCATGGCGCGCATGCGCGCACTTTTCCGGCCTGGTTGCCTGTTTTGCCGATGGACCGCATTTATTATCGCGGGTTTACCCCGTTATCGTGCCAGCGCCTATCCCATTCGCCTTGGCGGATGTTGTCCGATCACGCCCCCTTAGCGGCGTCCTTTTCGTTATGAACGCTAAACACCCCCAGCCGTCCAGGCTAACTCTGCCCAATATGCTTACCGGGTTTCGCTTTGTCGCTGCTCCTGGGCTGCTGTGGCTGGCATGGTTGGGTTATCCGCTCGCCTTTATGGGATTGCTGGCTATCGTGTTTTTAAGTGATCTATTGGACGGCATGGCGGCCCGTTGGACCGGGCAAGTCAGTCAATTTGGCGCAACGCTGGATAGTTGGGCGGATGTCATTACCTACCTGACTATTGCCGTCTGCTGCTGGTGGCTATGGCCGGATGTCTTTCAACGTGAATGGCTTTACGTGGAGATGGTCGTTGCCAGTGTTCTGCTGCCGGCCATCGTCGGCTTCGGCAAATTCGGCTGCTTTACCAGTTACCATACCTGGGCGGTAAAATTCGCGGCGGCTTCCATGGGGTTGACCTTGTATATTCTGTTTTTTGGCGGGCCGGCCTGGCCGTTTCGAATTGCGGCCGTACTTTGCTTACTGGCGGCTCTGGAAGAAATTGTCATCACCCTGTTATTAACCAAACCCGAATCCGACGTGCGCTCGCTTTGGACAGTAATAAAAGGCACCAGGCAAAACAAGAACTGAATGCCTAGCCCTTCCATCCTGGGCAGCGTGTGTTCTATCGCCGAATTAGGACTTATGAATAACAATCCCGCACTCGTTCAAAGCGTATTTCCCGGCTTTTCAGCGGAAGATACCGCGCAAATCGACAAGGCGCTGTCTATCGTTGAACAGGCCACCAACGCAACTTCTCGGCAAGCCAGCCTCAGGCCCAAGGGCATCGACGTGGCCACCATCCTGATGGCCGTGCATATCGACCTGGAGACCATACTGGCGGCCTTGCTCAGCGATTCACGAGTGGTCGGCCAGATTTCGGAAGCCACCATCGAGGAAAAGTTCGGCGCTACCGTGGCGTCATTGGTCAGGGATGTATTGTGGCTGAACAAGGTCAGCATCTACAGCCCCGAGATGGCCAATGAGCCCAATCAATCGGAAATTCTGCGCCGCATGTTGCTGGCAATGACTCACGACGTGCGCGCGGTGTTGATCAAGCTGGCCTACCGGATTCAGCGGCTGCGCAATCTGAACAGGGAAGACCTGGACATTCGCCGCTTCATCGCCAGGGAAACCCTCGACATTTATGCGCCGCTGGCCAATCGTTTGGGTATCAGCCAATTCAAATGGGAACTGGAAGATCTGGCCTTCCGCTATCTCGATCCGGAACACTATTTCGGTATAGTCCAGGCCCTGGCCGAAAAGCGCGTGCAGCGCGAGGCCTGCATTCAGGGCTTTCTGGACACGCTTCGGCAAACGCTGGCGGAAGAAGGCATCGCCGCCAAAGTTTACGGCCGACCCAAACATATCTACAGCATCTGGAGCAAGATGCACCGCAAGCAGCTGGATATTGACGAGCTTTACGATCTGTTGGCGGTGCGGGTGATTGTCGATACCACGACCGCTTGTTACACGGTGCTGGGGCTGGCTCATAGCCAGTGGCAATATATCCCGAAAGAATTCGACGACTACATCGCCAATCCCAAGGAAAACGGTTACCAGTCGCTGCATACCGTGGTGCTGGACGAGCAAGGCAACCGCATCGAAATCCAGATTCGCACCAAGGCCATGCACGAATTCGCCGAGCTGGGGGTGGCCGCGCACTGGCGTTACAAGGAAGGCAGCAAATTCAACGCCGCCACCGAGAAGAACATCGCCTCGCTACGGCAATTGCTGGAAGATAAAGACAACGGCGACAATCTGATCGAAAACTTCCATACCGAACTGTTTTCGGATCGGGTGTTCGTGCTGACGCCAGCCGGCAAGCTGATCGATCTGATCAAGGGCTCCACGCCGCTGGATTTTGCCTATGCGATTCATACCCAAATCGGCCACAGTTGCCGTGGCGCCAAGGTCAACGGCCAGATCAAGCCCCTGACCTACAAACTGCGATCCGGCGAGCAAGTCGAAATTCTCACCGTCAAAAACGGCCAACCCAACCACAACTGGCTGGACCCCAACCTGGGCTATCTGAAAACGCCTCGGGCGATCGGCAAGGTCAAAAGCTGGTTCAAGCAACAGCAACAGGCCGAAAACATCGCCGCCGGCAAACACTTGCTGGACAGGGAAAGCAAACGGCTGGGCCTGAAAACGGTCGACCTGCCGGACTTGTTGACGCATTTCAAGATGGCCGATGCCGAGCATCTTTACGAGGCGCTGGGACGAGGCGACATCAACAATCGGCAACTGGTGGCGGCGCTAAAGATACCAGAGCTGGAACCGGCGCCGCCGCCGATCAAACTATCCGCCGCCAAACCCAATCCCCAATCCACGGTGACGGTGGCGGGTATCGATAACGTCGTAACAACATTGGCGCAATGCTGTTCGCCGGTCATTGGCGATGAGATCGTCGGCTTTATCTCGCACAAGCGCGGCATCACCATCCATCGCAGTGACTGCGAAAACATTCAGCATCTGCCGGCCGAGCAGCAGGCGCAGTTGGTCGAAGCCGAATGGAGCGGCAAACAGACGGCGCGCCATACCGTGCCCATCATCATTCATGCCTTCAACGCCCAAAACCTGCTCAGCGATGTCTCGCAATTGCTGGCGGCCGCCAAGGTGCATATCAGCGACGCCTCGCTGAAAACCCATGACGATCTGTCGGCGATACTCAATCTGCAAATCCAGATCGAAAATGCCGAACAGCTCAGTCTGGTATTGGCCAGAATCAGCCAATTGCCCAATATTCTGGAGGTTAAACGGAAGGTGTGATTGTTTTGCGGCAATGCCATAAAGTTGAGAGACAACGGCATGTTAACGGTTCCCCGCAGCGGAACGCTTAAAGAGCCGGCTAACAATCGCTGGCTTTTGATTTGCCTTGGCGGTATTGGCGGAAGTGATTCTCCCGCTGTTGATAAGGCCCTCGCCGAGTGGTCCGCATTCCCTGGTGGATAATCGGACATGGCCATGAAAGGACGGAGCAAGGGGATTAACAATCGGTCAAATCCCCTCGCCCCAACCCTCTTCCCGACGGGAGAGGGCGATTGTCTGGTAGAAAATTGTGGGCGGCATCCTCGAACAGTCTCGTCGAGGATGCATGCTTTGCTTACTTATCTCCAACCAAACTGTTTCCTCAGCCAATCCACAAAATCCTGCCAATTACTGCTAGGGTCAGGATATGGAAACGGCTTCGGCGTAGGAAACGGTTGTGGTCCTGGTGTAGGCTGCGGCACAGATGTAGGCGTGGGCGTAGGCTTAGGTGTAGGCTGTGGTCCTGGCGTCGGCTTAGGCGTGGGCTTAGGCGTAGGCTGTGGTCCTGGCGTCGGCTTAGGCGTAGGCTGTGGCGTCGGCTGTGCCGTAGGCGTAGGAGTCGGGGAAGCGCCACTGGGGCTAACGGTCATCACATTGGTATGGGTCCATGTTCTTCCGTTTACGTCGCTGCCATATGGACCGAACCCTAATCCCTCGCCAGGCCAAGGATCCATATAATACAGGTTGCCATTCTCCAGCCCCCTGCCTACGATGAAGTGCCCGCCGCAACAGACCCGGATGATAAAGGGCCGGTTCTGCGCAATATTATCGGCCACTTCCTGCTCGGTGAGCATCTTTTCGACGCCGTCATTGGTGATAGGCGTCGTTCCCAGATCTTTCAGGATGTCTTGGATGCTGCCGGCCTCGCCATAATTGTAGTTCCAGTAATTGCAGGCACCGCCGGGATTGGCACAACAGTTTTGAGTACCGAAATTATGAAAGGTGGCATGCGTTCTCGTATATTCCGCAATTTGACACTGTTTTATGTTCTTGTTTCCATAATATTTCAGTACGCTGTCGCTGACTCCAGCCCAACACCATTGGTCCTGCTCTTGCGGTGTCACGGGCGTATCCAGTATCTCGGCGTAGGAGAAAACCGGCATTAGAAATATCAGAAGCGCTATCCAGATATTTGTTTTCATTATTTTCCCCCCAAATTGGAATTATCAAAGGAGTCAGGATTCTCTTTCATTTCCCGAGCTTTCAACCGCATTTGCTTGATCGTGTCCAGATCGTAGCCTCCACTGCTCCCGACGCTGGCACTGCTAGCGGCACCGAACGTTGAAATGAACCGGGAAGCAGACTTCAATGGATATACGCTGCCTGACAGCGCGGCGTCCGGTTGCTGGTCAAACTGAACATAGTCGCACTTCATGGAGAAATCCCGTACGATTCTTCCGGTTTGGGGATTTTTACCTTCACGAAGCATTTTGTTTTGATGCTCATCCAGATTCCGCGCCAGCCCGCCCCCCCCGAATCCGGAAAAAGTCCAGCCGTCCGCCGTGCTTTTCAATCGGAGCAGGGCACGGTTCTTTCCTTCTACCGTCACCGGAACTCTCCAGTATCCGGTAGGTTTTTCCTTTTCCATGTCATATTCCTGGTAAGGAATTCCCAGGGTTGCTTCCTTTAACTCATCCTGGTTCAGAAAGCCGTAATCTTTTTCCTTTCCGGCGGGAATATTGCTCAATATTTCCGAAAGATTGCTGCTTGCAAACCGTGTCATCGCTTGTAAGTCGCCGCTATCGGCCGCAAAGCAATATCCGCTCGGAACGGCCGCCGAAAACAGCAGAAAAGACAAACAACAAGACGCTTTCAATCTCGTCCCCCCCAATACATTCATTTGACCTCCTTTGGATACATTCATATGTTCAATTGAGCCGTTGCTCGGCAATATAGGCCGGCACCAATTGTTTGATATCAGACGCTTTAGATACATGGGATCCTCTCTAAACTGCTTGTGGTTGACTTGACGGTCCATCCGTGGCGATTCATTTCCGGGGGCCGGTGTGAGTGCTTGTCTAGCGCCTCTCCGGCCAGAACACGAGTAAACATGCGTACCCTTCGTCGAAATACTATTGACGGGTGATTAGGATGTCTTAGCGTAAGACGGGACGAAATCAAACCGGGGGGTTTATGGTGAATCATTTTTTAAACTCCTTGTTTTCAGACTCTATTTCAACGACTCCGTCGCCTGCCAACTAGAGAAACAGCATTTATTCTCTTAGTAGGCGGACTCGAAATACGTAACGATATAGCATTTGCGTATTTCAACTCCCCCCCATCCCAGCCCTCTTCTGGAAGGAGATGGCTGGGATGGGACATCGGTGAGTTGGGCTCCTGGAAGTTTTTCCTTCCAGGACGCATACCCGTTTGTTCGCTTACCAGCCGTAACAAGCCTGCAACTGATTCATGTAGTCCTGCCACCCGGTATTTGGGTTAAAGACAGGAGGGCACTGCGCACCAGGTGTTGGTGTTGGTGTTGGTGTTGGTGTTGGTGTTGGTGTTGGTGTTGGTGTTGGCTTCGGTGTGGGGGTTGGCGCTGGGCCGGTCCCTTCCTTATAAGATGCAACCAGCGAAACGCCGGAAAAATCGGTGTAGCCCTGTATCAGTACATAGTATCTGCCTGCCTGCACTTGCTTGATTTGACAGACCTCGTTGTTACCTTCCAGATACGGCCTGCAATCGAAGCTGCTCAATGTCGGTTCGGAACCAAAGCGCACATGAAGATCTGCATCGCCGGTGCCACCGCTCATGGCGAACTGGAGATTCGTGGCGTTGGCCGGCACATCGATCGCGAATTTCAGCTGGGTATTGGCTTGGCCGGAGAGTCCGGTTTTGGCGCCGCCGTTTGTCAATACCACCAAATTGGGATCGTTTGGAACCGGGGTTGGGCTAGGAGTTGGAGTTGGGCTTGGATTGCTTCCACTTACCTTGGCTACGGCGGCCGCCGCGTCAACAATACCGGAGCCGCATCCATCGCAGGCTCCCGGGAAGGGCCGCGCGGTATCTTTCAGTATCTGTTCCACTTCGTCCGGCGTGATGCTGGGCTTGATGGAGTAGAGCAATGCCGCCGTACCGCTGACGTGGGGCGTTGCCATGCTTGTACCCTGATAGAGTGCGTAGGTGTCATTACCCAGGCTCGATTTGCCATCGTTTAAGGTAGAGAGGACTTTCACACCCGGTGCGGCGATATCGACTTTGTTGCCATAGTTTGAAAAGGTGGCGCGCTGACCATTCTGGTCGGTCGCCGCCACTGCTATCACGCCATTACAGTTGGCGGGTTCGGTGCCGGAGGAGTCCTTGGAGGCGTTGCCGGCAGCCACGACGACGGTCGCGCCTTTCTGACGCGCCGAATTGATTGCCGTCTGCATGGTTTGGGAACATGTGTTCGAGTCGCCACCCGCACTCAGGCTGATGACCTTGGCGGGGTGTTGGTTGGCCGGTGTGCCGCTGACAGGCACACCGGCTGCCCAGGCTATGCCGTCGGCGAATTCCGACAGGTATCCGCCGCACTTTCCGAGTACCCGAACGGGTAGCACCTTGGCCTTAAAGGCGACACCGGTGACGCCGAGATTGTTATCGCCCACCGCTCCGACGGTACCGGAGGTGTGGGTGCCGTGCCAGGTGTTTTGGTTCATGCCGCAGTTCGGCGAATAATCGCCCGGATCGTGTGCATCGGCGTCGCGTCCGTTGCCGTCGTTGGACATGCTGGTGTCGCTGATCATGTCGTAACCGGGGAGTTGGATGTTGGGGAGCAGATCCTTATGCTCCGTGTAACCGGTATCGACTACGCCGACGACAACACCTTCACCCTTAGTCGTATCCCATGCATCGGGCAGTCCGATGCCACCGGTGCTTTCGTAGTAGTGCCACTGTTCGTTGTATCGGGGGTCGTTCGGTGTGAATTGCGCGAATATTCTGATATCGGGTTCCGCATACTCGACCTCCGGCTGCGCCGCGAGATCGCTGATAATGCCGCGCACATCATCGAGGGGAAGATTGTCCTGCAGTTGAAAGACATGTGCGCCAGTGCCGGTGCTGTGGACATGAGAAACCTTGTAACCGGTAAGTTGAGAAACCTGGCTGGATATAGCGGCTACGGCGGCGGTGCCCGTCGCCGGTTGCCGATATTTTACGATAATGCGATTGGTCGAGTTTGCGATCTGCGCTTGAAGAGCGGCGGCCTTGCCTTGAAGCGGCGCTCCGTTTGGAACGCCAGCGGCTTGCGAGGCGCCGGCCATGCCCATGCCAAATAGCAAGAGGGCGGCCGAGATGGCGCTGGGGAGGGGTTTAAGATACATCATGTTGTTACCTCACTTGTTGAAAAAACCATGTTTAAATAAATCCGTCCTTAATTCGGTTACCGGGGCGCTCGCCCAAGGTTGCCGTGAAAACCAAGTGACTCCGGGGAATTGAAACCCGCGGTAGTTAGGTATAGCCTTGCAATGTGTACGGCTGAGATTGCCGATCGCCGCCGTCAGTATTTGCCGCATCCCAACAGGCCTAAATAAGCCTACTAACCAACTGGCGCCCTCCTTGATCAATTCCAAACTGCTCACAAACCATCATTAAACCCTTACTCCATATAAGGGCTTGCACGTAATCTTAGCCCAAAAACTGACGACAATGTCTGACAAAATAATTAGAATTTGATTAAAATTTTATGCCGTCGGCTTTGTGCACAAAGCACGTTGGATCGGACTTGAACGGTTATAAAACGGAAATTCGGGGATAAAACACACCGCAAAAGCAACAGGGTGCTAGAGAAAGGGGGAGCCCATGGAAATGAGTGATTTGGAGGTGGGATAGCGCCTTGGATAAGCTTGCGTCATCCGCCGAATGCTACGAATCACCTGACGGCATCTCAAAGCAATCTATAATTCTAAACATGAATCCGATTACACCAGAAACATTGCAATCCTATTGGTCGACGCCGCAAGTCGAGGCCAGCATCATGATCCTGATGAACATCGTCGGCGCGCTGCTGTTGGGCATGATCGTCGGTTACGAGCGCTCGTATCGTGGCCGCGCGGCGGGAATGCGGACTTACGGGCTGGTGTGCATGGCATCGGCGGCGGTGACGGTGATCGTCGGTTTCCCGCAATACTGGTTCGGCGGCATGTTGCCCTTGGTGTCCACCGCCGATCCCACCCGGGTAATCCAGGGCATCGTCACCGGTATCGGCTTTCTGGGAGCCGGGGTGATCATGAAGGAAGGCATGAACATCAGCGGCCTGACCACGGCGGCTTCGATCTGGGCATCTTCGGCCATCGGCATATTGTGCGGTTCGGGTTTTTATTTCGCGGCGATCATGCTAACGATGATTGCTTCCGCGACCATGATCTGGGGCGGCTATTTTGAAACCATGTTGCCTTCGCGGCATGCGGCATCTGTTATTTTGCATTTTCGGCCTGATCATAGGCCCTGTCTCGACGAGATCAGGGCTTTGATCGATGACCTGGATTTTCGGCTGGCCGAAGGCTCCACCAGCATCATCCGCCATGAAAATCATGAAGAATGGCACCTGGTTTTGCTTTCCAAGGGTAAACATAAGGTTTCGATACCGGCCATTGCGGCTGGTTTGCAGGACTGTGCTTTTTTATGCGGTTATCAGGTGGCGTTTGCGCGCAACTAAAAGGAGCGCGGGTTAGGCCAGATATGCGGAGTCCACCTCTCCCCTGCCGATGGACTCATATCGCCACTGCAATATCAGCAGGCAAAACCTCGAACATGCCATCCAACTAGATGCTCCGCCTTAATGCCGTAAGGCACGATAAGCAACAGGTATTGCGCCGAATGTTAAGGCCGGCTTCCTTACGGCGCATAGCCTAAGCCGTATGCGCCCTAACGACTACACCTTCCGGCGTGGGAGCGAGGAGAGACAAGCTCAAGCATTTTGCGCTAAGAGCCAAGCTCTTTGATTTAAGGAAACTCTGATTAAGTCCTTCGACACGCTCAGGACGAACGGTAAGTGGGTGATTCCGTTCGTGGTGAGCTTGTCGAACCATGAGCGGAATCAACTTGTTCAGCCTTTCCTTAAGTTGCCCCACTGAACTTCAAAGCCCGTGGGACTGCGTAACATCAATATCCCATTAAAGGCTAACTATCTACCGTCGAACGGTGTAGCTGTCGCACTATAACCGAGCGAGGACATCGTCCATTCCTTACAGACATAATTTTTGGGTAGTTCAATAGGTAGAGCAATATCCCGCAACTCTTGCATATCCATATCAACCACCGCGTTATTTTCTATTTTGTAGGGAAATGGCATATAGCCAACGAAGCCGCGACTCAGCGCAGCCATGTGCGCCAGGCTGCCTGGATGCTGCTGCTCCCATGCCACTGCATGGGCATGTACCGATAGCATTTTGTCGATTAATTCATGATTTGGGATCGGGCATTTACGATGGTCAGCCACTAGAAATTTTGTGGCATCGGCATTAGCGGGGAAAAGCGGATACCAGGAACAATCTATGGGTTTCAAATCTCCCTTCTTACACGGAGCGGTGCAAACAACGCGGCTGCTATTTTCAAAAACCAAATGGTCTTGATTTAGGTTTTGTTGTATAGCCAACTCATATTCGCCAGGCAATAACATAATCCAGTTGCTGCTGCTGAACTTACAACACGCATATCCACAAAGCTCCTGTCTTTGCGTACAAGAAGAAAATACCCCATTTTCTTTTAAAATCGTTCCGCCTGTATCAATCATGACAGCCTCTCCATTTGTCTTGTTTTAAATTTATATGAAAACCGTTATTAACTAAATTTACGCAACCGCTTTAGGCCTTAAAGGCCGAATAAATTCGCCCCTACAACATGCAATACCTCAAACATACCTTTATTAAGAGCCCATCAAATCCATCGCGGTGAATCCCGGATAGAGTGGATCGCAGTTTGCCTGCTGCCGAGCGCCATGAATGCTTGCAGGGCTTTATGGGATTCGATTTCCGCCATGGTTTTTATCGATGCTTCGCTGTCCGCTGTTCGAACGGCATTGGTGAAAGGGGCGAGGCCAGCATCTGATTGGACAAGCCTGATAAATTGACGGCGACCCATAAAATGTCCCGGTGTCTTGCGAGTTACAAGTTTTCCGCTTGCCCGCGGGCAAGACGTCAGGCTGTTTACTCATGTTTCAGCTCCTTCATCCAGTTCGCGCAATAAGGTTCGGTAACGACGGAGTAATGTTCGCCGCCGGCATGGACGACCCTGACCTCGTCGTAGTAATCGGCCCAACAGTCGGTTTTTAGCCAGCACCTGCTCTCCTCGGCGATGACCAGGGTCGGCCGGTACGGCAATTTGCCGTGCGGGTAGCGGTAATCGACGGCCAGCGATGTTTCGACCACGTTCCACAAACTCAGAAAATAGTCGGGGGCAAGACCCATCGCCTGTTGCAGCGACTTCGCCAATTCGGTTTTCCAGGCCGAATAAGGTTTGTCCGCCAAAATGGCTGCAATGGCCGGCGCCTGGCTGGACGGATCGAGACCGGCATTTTTCAGGATCATATTGCAGAAAGCCATGACTGCGGGTTCGTCGATTTGCCTTGGCCAATTGCCGACGCCGCTGTCTATCAACACCACTTCCTCGACCCGAATCTCGGTGTCTTGCAACTGTTTGAGCATTTCGTAGGCCACGGTGCCGCCATAGCTGTGGGCATAGAGCTTGATCGCACCGCGCGGCTTGATGCCCTTTATCAACGCGATGTTGTGAGCGGCCATGTCCTCCACGGAATCGGCCGGCATGCTGCCGGCGTAACCTTTCATTTGCAGGCCGTACACCGGGCCGCAATCGCCGATTCGGCTCGCCAATTGGTGATAACCGTCGCTGAGTCCCGGCATGCCCGGAATGATGAAGCTCGGAATGCCGTCGCGCAGACTGACCACATGGGGCGATGCGATAGCGACATCGCCGCCGGCATTGCCGATGCGGATGGCCAGATCCCTTACCGTCGGACATTGGATGATGTCTGTGACGCCGACGCGCGAGGAAGGCAGTTGCCGGTTGATCTCGTGTACCAACTGTATCGACAGCAAGGAATGGCCGCCAAGATCGAAGAAATTGTCGTTCAGTCCGATGCTTTCCAGGCCGAGGGTATCCTCGAAGATGCGGGCCAATTGTTTTTCGACCGGCGTTCGCGGCGCGGCGTAGTCCTCGCCGGCCTCGAATGCCAGCGGTTTTTGTTCCAATAGTTTTCGGTCTAGCTTGCCGTTGCGAGTCAGCGGCAGGGTTTCAAGCTGAACCAGCACGGCCGGCACCATGTACTCGGGCAGGCAGCGGCGCAGTTGCTCGCGCAGTTTATCGGCATCGATGCCGCCGGCGGCGGTGTAATAGGCCACCAGGCGTTCTCCGCTCGGCGATTTGGCGACGACCGCGACGGCGCCGCTTACACCCGGCAATGCAGTCAGCGCATTTTCGATCTCGCCCAACTCCACCCGGAAACCGCGAATCTTGACCTGATGGTCGGTCCTGCCGATGAAGGCAATCGTGCCGTCCGGGAGCCAGCGCGCCAGGTCGCCGGTCTTGTAGAGCTTGCCGGGTGCGTAGGGATTGTCTATAAACTTTTCGGCGGTCAGCGCCGGATTGTTCAGATAACCCAGCGCTAGCCCTTCGCCGGCGATGTGCAATTCGCCGGTCACGCCTATCGGCTGCAATTCGAGCCGTTTACCCAGCACGTACAGCTGGGTGTTAGCGATCGGCCGGCCTATGGTCAAGGCTTGGCCGCCGCTCAGCTCGGCGATGGCGGCGTTGACGGTGTATTCGGTCGGGCCGTAGCCGTTGAATATCAGGATGCCCTTGTCTTGCAGAGCTTTTAATGTTGTCTCCGGCAAGGCTTCGCCGCCGAAGACGATCAGGCGCAATTGGCCGAACAGCCGTTGTTGCCGCTCTTCATCCAGCGCGGCGATCACGCCATGGAACTGCGGCGGGAGGTTCAGCATCGATACGCCGTTATCGACGACGACCCGGTAGAATTTGTCCACCTCGATGTCGGCGTCCTGGCGGATGACGATGCCGGCGCCGGCCAAGAGGTAAGGGAAAATTTCCTCCACCGACATATCGAAACTCAGCGAAGCGAACTGCAAAATCCGGTCCTTCTCGGTAATCCCGTATGTCTCGGTCAGCGCATGGCAAAGATTCAGCAAGGATCGGTGGGCGATCACCACGCCTTTCGGTTTACCGGTGCTGCCGGAGGTGTAGATGACATAGGCCGGATGCTCGGGGCCAACCTCGCGTTTCAGCTCGGCATCGCCGGATAGCCCGTTAAGCCAATCGGGATCGTCCACGGCGAGGACCCGGCAGTCGCAGCTGGCGACGACCTCGCTCAGATGCCCGCGTAAATGGCTCTGGGTCAACAGCAGGCCAACCTTGCCGTCGTTCAACATGTAGCGAATCCTATCCTCGGCATTATGCGGATCGATGGGCAGGTAAGCGGCGCCAGCGGCCAAGACGCCCAGCACCGCAACGACCATGTCCGCCGAGCGTTCCATGCACACCGCGACCAGGCTGTCTGGACACATGCCTTGAGCTTGCAGATAAATCGCCAGACGCCGGCTGCGTTCCGCCAAATCGCCATAGTTGATGGATCGGCCGCCGAAAATCAGGGCCGTGTTGTCCGGCGACTGGGCCGCCCGCGCCTCGAATAGTTCGTAAAAACTAGATTGGTTGGCAAACTCGCTGGCGGTAGCGTTGAAGTCATTCAATAACTGGTTAATTTCCTGCTCCGGCAAGCAGTCATATTCGTCCAAGCGCCGGCTGGGGTCTTCGAGGATTGCGGCGAGCAGGGTTTGCAGATAACCGAAATGGCGGCGGATGGTGGCGGCTTCGAACAAATTGCGCTGGTACTTCAGGTGCAGTTCCAGCGTGTCGCGGAAGTCGTAGACCTCCAACATGTAACTGTCCATGGTTTCTTGATAAATATCGTGGCTTAGCGCCACGCCGCCCAGCCGCTGTTCGTTGCCGAGAATGCCGTCGAAGATGTTCTGGTAGGTGAACGATACCGAAAACGGCACTTCGCTCGGGTTGAGCAGCGTCAAGCCCAACTCCGGCATTAACCGGGCAAATGGATAATGGCCGTGATCCAGAGTTTCGGCGAGATTGGTGCCTATCTGTTTGACCAGTTGCAGAAAGGTTTCGTCCGGGCGGAGTTGGGTCCTGACCAGCAGCAGGTTGATGTAGCATCCTACCGTGTTTGCATGGCGCCGCAGGGGCCGGCCGGCCGTTGGCATGTTCAGGACAATATCGTCTTCCCCGCTCAATCGATGCAGCAGGATATTGAATACGCCCAGCAATAAGGCCGACAGGTTCTGGTTCAACATCGAACCCAGATATTTCAACGCACCCAGTGTGGCGCCGTCCAGCGTCAGCGTTTCGCAGCCCATCCCCAGGTCCGGTAAGCCAGACTGCGGCAGGGTGTCATAGGGCAGGGCGATGGTTGCCGCATTGCCGGCCAGTCTATCCTTCCACCATGCCAAGTCTTCCCTAGCCCGCGCACTGTTCAGGTAGTTACGCTCCCAAGAAACGAAATCGAAGAAGGCCGTGTCCGGCGCTCGCGCGGCGGGTATGCCGCCGGCGGCCAGGACGTGGTATTTGTCCCAGAATTCATTGGCGAACAACATGCCGGAAAAGCCGTCGATGACGACATGATGTATGACGAAGAATACATAATGGCGTTGATCGTCCGGGCATTCCAAGGTGTAAAGCCGTAGCGGCGGATCGGTTTCCAGATTGAACGGCTGCCGCAGCAATCGGCGCAACACCTGTGCCGTCTCCTGGTCCGCGGACAGGTACAGATGCTCAACCATCAGATTGTCAGCGGCGGTACCGACTATTTGCACGATGTCGTCGCCGGTTGCGGTTTTTTTATATTGGTAGCGGCAACGCAGCAAGGGGCGCTCTTCCAGCACCACTAGCAGGGCCTGGCGCAGACAGTCCTGGTCTGCGGGTTGTTTGAGCCGGAAAATCATCGGCACGTTAAAGCCGGTGGATTCGGGATAGGTTTCCTGGAGGTACCACAGACCTTTCTGGGTTTCCGACAAGGGTTGCGGCGTCGTCGGCACAGCCATCGGTGTTTGCAAGGCTTCCAGTGCAATCGAATCCGGGCTAGGCGTTTGCCTTGCCAGCAGGTCAAAAAATTCGCCGAAGTTCTTGGCGCCCATCGCCTGGGAAACCTTGACGCTAAAACCCAGGCATTCGTTCAAGCGGCCGATGAATTGCATCACCCGGATCGAATCGAAGCCGTAATGCACCGGCGACAGCGATCGGTCGATGTCGGACAGGTCCATGCCGAACACCTCGGAAACCAGATCGGCCAGCGCGGCCTCGACATCTCCGCTCAAATCGGCGGATTGCGGGGCGTGAGCAACGATCGTGCCGGCCGGCTGTCGGACAAAATAAGTTGAACCGGCATCGCCCGCCGTTTGTCCGCAATATTCCTCCAGCACGACGTGGGCGTTGACGCCGCCTATCGCATAGCTGTTCAGCGCTACCCGGCGAGGACCGGAGCCGTTTTTCCATGGTGTGGATTGGTTTTGCAGGATCAGTGAGTGATCAACGGATAAATCGCGGTTGATTTCGCCGAGGCCGGCGATGCCCGGTATGGCTTTATGCTCCAGAGCCTTGACGGCCTTGATCAGCGAGGCCATGCCCGACGCGACCTCGGGATGGCCGATACTGGGCTTGACGCTGCCGACGTACCAGTTCTTATCCGGATTCGCGCTCAGCAGCCGGTAAGCGTCGTTGATCGCGTTCAATTCCAGCGCGTCGGCCAGGGTATTGCCGATGCCGTGGGCTTCCACGTAATCGATGCTATCGGTACCGATACCGGCCTGGGCTATGCTGCTGGTGATGGCGTGCTTCAGGCCTTGCACGTTGGGTGCTTCCAGCGAATACCCCCGGCCGCCGTGGTGCACCGCACTGCCTTTGACTATCGCCAGGATGCGATTGCCGTCCGCCAAGGCATTGGCCAAGGGTTTGAGGATGGCGACGCCCGCGCCTTCGCTGCGGACGAAGCCGTCGGCTTCCTCGCCGAAACTACGCGTCCGGTTGCGGATGCTCAGCAACTGATCGTAACGGCCATGACTTGCGACGGACATGAATTCCTCGCTGTCTATCAGGTTGACGGCGCCCACGATGGCTTGTTCGCATTCGCCGGAGCGGATGCTCTGCGCGGCGCGATGCAGCGCGACATGGACGCTGGTGCAAAAGGTATTGATCACTTCGCTGGGGCCTTTCAAGTCGAATTGAAAGGATAGTTGGTTGGCGATGGGGACCCGGTACGCTTGGCCGCCATCGAGACGATCGCTGACCGGCTGAGCGGCGATGAAAACGCCGGTCGTGGCCGCCGAAAGCATGCGCTCGGGAATTTGGCAATCGTGTTGTACTTGGGAAATCAGCCGGCTCAAAAGCCGCAATTGGCGATCGGCGAGAGCGTCCGAGCCATCGGCTGATTCGCTGTCGGCTATGTGGCCGTATCCGAAAGCTAATGTCGGCGAGCATGCGTCCAACCCCAAACATTCACCGCTCATGGCTTTGTGCCATAACGATTCGGCGTTGTCGGCACCGGGAAATAGCCCGGCCAAACCGACAATAGCGATAGTTTGCGCGGGGGCGACGGATGCCGGGGCACCGTCGGCGGGCGACAGGGCTATTGCCTCGGAGCTGGCGGGTTGCTGGGGCGAGGTCGGGTTTAGCGGCAAAATGTCGTCGACTAAATAATCGACCAGCAAATCCATGCGGGGATGGTCGAATAACAAAGTCGTGCGCAGCGAACAATCCAGATTCGATTCGAGTTTGGCTTTGAATCCGACGGCTTGCAGCGAATCGGTACCCAGCTCGACAAAGTTTTGATCGGGGCTTATGTCTTCCAGATTGTCCAGCTCAAGAAAGTCCGCCAATAACTCGCGAAGGTAAGTGTTCAGTATCGGCTTTCTTTGAGGCGGTTGAGCTAGTTGTAAGGTGGCGATAATCGAGCTGGAATACATAAGCTTGCTGTTTTTTCTGAAAAACCAAGGCGTTGAAGAAGTACGGGAATACTAGGCCGTGATGGCAAAGCGTGACGCCGCCCACATGACGGAAAGGCCAATCAGCCGTTCGCCCGTCGACAAGCTCGGGGCAAACGGTGAAATGGTGATTCCGTTCGTGGCGAGTCCTTCGGCTCCCCCGAGGACAGCCTTGTCGAACCATGAATGGAATCAATTTCCCTTGAAAATATGGGCGCGGCGTCGGCCTTTAAGGTGGCAGTATCGCGAGCGTCACTTCTCCCGTGCTTTTTCCGTTACCGTCATCGTGAAAATGGCAATAGGTTTTGATGAAGGTACATTTCGAGGTTTTCTTAATCGCGTTGATGCCATAAGTGCCGTAAAAACGCTTGGCGTTCATCTGGCTTTGGTAGCTCGAGGTCAGTTTGGCGATCAGAACGTTGGGCAGTTGTTTTTCCCAAAACGTATCCATGTCGTAATCCGCCAACTCCGGTATCAGACGGTTTTTAATGCAATGCGCCAAATGCACGTAACAAATTTGGTTGAAGGAGATGTTGTACTCAACCGCGTTAAAGTGCCCGGTGTCGTCGATATAGCAAGACTCGGGTATTGAAAACTCTCCGTTCATGATCAGGCTTTGCGGATCAAAACTTTCCGCTTGCTGAAATCTGGCGCGCTTTAGATAACGGCTGTGTTCGAAATAAGGTTTCAGCACTTGAGTCATAAAACCATCGTCTATATCCGAAAGGCTGACTTTTTCCCGCGGATTGACCGCTCTTAGCATGCTCATGGCGCTATCCCCACATAAAACGGCAGATCGTCGTAGATGCCAATGCGGTACATGCGGCTGTGTTCGCCGGGTTTGGCCTTGGAGCCTTTGTGGATAAGCGAGCGGTTGTCCCAGATCAGCAAGTCGTTGTCTTCCCAGAAATGGGTGTGTACGTACTTCGGTTGCTCGACGAACTCGAACAATTCCTTCATGACTCTTTGGTTTTCTTCATGGGACAAGCCTACCAGTCCGCTGGTGAAGCCGCTGCTGATGTAGAGGCATTTTTCGCCGGTCACGGGATGTTCGATCACTGCCGGATGTGGTTGCGGCGGGCATTCGGCCTTGAAGTTCTCGATCAGTTCCGCGATCGACTTGTCGAGGTCGCTGGTTTGCACTTTGTAGCGAGGCCACGCTTCCTGCATCGCCATCCTGCCATCCACATAGGCTCTCAAATCATCGGGCAGTTCCTTGTAGACGCGAGCCATGTCGATATACGACGTTTCCCGGGCAGATTTAGGGAAGAAAATCGGACGCACGCAGGTGAAGGACAAGGGATGTTTTTCGAAGGAACAATCGGTATGCCAGTAGCGGCCGGTGCCGGACACGCCGAATTTTTTGCCCTCTTCGTTCAGGCTATTCGAAACGAAGATCTCGGGATGATCGGGATGATGATATTGGGGTTGGAAATAGACCTGCGGACGGCCGACCGTGCGGGCAAAATCCACATATTGCTGTTCGCTCAGCTCGTATTGATCGCGCATGACCACCACTTTGTTGCGGTAGATCAATTGCCGTAACAACTCGGGTTCGGGAGAGTCCTTGGTGAATGTCGTAACGTCCCATCCCCTCACTTCCGCGCCGATTTTCCCTGGCGCGGCCTCGGTGATGGATACTTTTTCTTCTAATACTGCGTTCATTGTTGATTATTCCTATGGTCTAGTTTGTGGGTTAGCTAACCTGTCTGTCTTGGTCTTGCCAAAACGGCGCTCTCAATACCCGTTTAAGCACTTTGCCGCTCGGATTTCTCGGCAAGGCATCGACAAACGTGATGGACTTGGGCACTTTGAAATCCGCGATACGGCTTCTGGCGAAATCGATCAACTCGCGTTGCTTGATTTCGCCGCCCTGCCGCGGCACGACAAAGGCTTTTACGACTTCCCCCCATTTCTCATCGGGAATCCCAATGACAGCGACTTCGGCAACCGCCTCGTGTTCGCTTAGTACGGCTTCAATTTCGGCGGGAAACAGGTTCTCTCCCGCGTAGATGATCATGTCCTTGATTCTGTCGCAGACATAGACGTAGCCATCCTGATCCTTGTAGCCCACGTCGCCGGTATGCACCCAACCACCAACCAGTGTTTGCGCGGTAGCGGATTCATTCTTCCAATAGCCCAACATGTTGCTGGGTGATTTAATGCAAATTTCGCCGCTGCGCATCGGCGGCAAGATTCGACCTTGTCCGTCGATGATTTTGATTTCCACGCCAGCGTAAGGCTTGCCGGCCGCCTTCAAACGAGGGCTGTCGATCGGAAAGTGGTCAGCCGGGCGCAAACACACCGCCGTGTTGCCGGTCTCGGTCAGGCCGTAGATCTGGAAAAAATCGCAGCCGAAGGTTTCCATGGCCTTGCGCAACAGCGGCGGAGAGATCGGCGAGCCACCGTAGACTATTCCCTTGATTGACGATAAATCGGTTTGCGCGCAGCTGGGTTCTTCCAACATCAGCTGGATCATCGCCGGCACCAGCACGGCCTTGGTGACCTTGTGCCCCTCGATCAACTGTAAGGCCTGCCAGGCAACGAAGGTGTCGACGATGACGCCGGTAGCGCCCACCGCATAACCCTGTATTGCCCACCACAGTCCGCCAATGTGAAATTGCGGCAGCGATAACAACAAGGTATCAGCCGGATTCAACTCCATCCAAGGATCGCCCGCCGCCCGCATGCCCTGCATCAGCCTGAAAAAACTGTAGTTCGCCAGTTGCACGCCTTTGGGCCGGCCCGTGGTGCCGCTGGAGTACATTTGCACGGCGACATCGTCCGGGCAGTACTCGCAAGAGGGCTGAGCATCCGGCCGCGCGGCTTTCCAGTCCTCGTAGGCCGGCCAGTCCGGATGCTCACCGTCCAAGGCGACTATCGTACGGACGCTGGTCAGTTGCGAAACCATGGCTTCCACTAGCGGGAAAAATGCCTGAGCCACGAACAATACTTCGGTTTCGGCATCGTTCAGGATATAAAGTATCTCGGGAGGCGCTAGCCGCCAATTCAGGTCCACCAACACTGCTTTGATCTTGGCGCAGCCGAATAGAATCTCATAGTGAGCCACGCTGTCCTTGCCGAATATCGCCACCCTGGAGCCGGATTTGACGCCAGCCTCGGTCAATCCGTGACCGACTTGATTGCTGCCGAGCTCGAGTTGCAGGAAGGTGTGCGGATGGTTGTTTGCCAGGAAGGCAACGGCATTCGGCCGCGCTTGGGCCTGATGGCTACACATCTCGGCAAGGGTCTGAAACTCACTGGAGTTGATACTGGATTTCATACTGGTATTCGTGGCTTGAAAGAATCTCTAAATCGTTGGCAATTGCCGTGCCAACCGATGATCAATACTAGGTATGCCAGGGGAAAAATGAGTTTCGCTCCAGGTTTGGCGGGCGGATTGCTTTTAAGTAGCCTCACCCGTGCATGACTTGTTCATATTTATTCGGATTTTTTTAGCGTATTCACCGGCTTTTACCCGGCTGTCGCCTAGCTACTATGTTATGTAACGAGCGCGTTTGCGGGATTTGACGCATTAAATAAATTTATCAGTTAAAAACAAGCACTTATAGTTTATTTCGTATTTTATATTTTGGGTTATTTGGCCTAACTGGCTTATTTTGAGAATGAGTTGGGCTGTAATTTCGATAATATCCGCTTAAAATAACAAATGCCCGATTGACAACTTAAGCGTTGGATATTTACCTTCCGATACCTTTACCAACATGCTTGTGTTGGCCGGTTGCTACGGATTCGTTTCCCTATACCGGCGAATTTTCTCCAGGCCGGAATTTACAGCTGTAACTCGGTTGGTCGGCCCAGGGACGTTTATGACTATTGGCACGGTATCTGCAGGTGCGGATAGTGATAAAGGCGCTGAAATCAGCTTGACGAAACGTTGTTATCTTGACGGTCGGAGGCGAGTCGCGGTTGAACTCATGCCCTTCCGTCGCTAGTAGGAAGAGGTGCCTCGCCTTCCATTTAACCGCGGATAATTAATGTCGCCCTTGCATCCGTTTATCGGGTTTAACGGATTTCTGTTTTTTGAACTAAACCACGCCGCTTGATAAGGCAACAATACAACATGCGCATTTCCCTTCCTACGAAAACAATCCCGATTTTTCTTGCGCTTATATTGGTGCTGACGGTTGGTATCGTTTACTGGCTTAAGGCAATTCACCCTTTCGAGACCACCGATAATACCTATCTAAAATCGCACCCGAGCCTGATCAGCCCCAAGGAGACGGGCTACGTCAAGGAAGTACTCTTCGAGGACAACCAAAAGGTGTCGCCCGGCGATTTGCTGGTTGTCATCGACGACCATGATTTCCGGGCCAAGGTCACCCAGGCGGAAGCGCAAGTCTTGATGGAAACGGCGCACATCAAGACGCTAGAAACCGAAAAACGCACCCAGAGCGCCAAGATCCGTCAGGAAGACGCTAATATTACCGACGCGGAGGCCGATCTGGAACGCACCACCAAGGATACGAAACGTTTTGGCGACTTGGCGGTTTCAGGATTTGTTTCGGCGCAAGCCCGCGATGCCGTCGAATCCTCGCATAAGCAGGCCAGTGCTCGGCGAGAGAAAACCCGTTCGGCACGGCTGGAAGCGGAAAGCGAGCTGGCTTCCATGGAGGCGAGGATCGACGAGGCCAGGGCCAAGCTGAAGTCTGCCCAGGCCGCACTGGAACTGGCGCGCATCGACCTGGCGAATACTCGCATTACGGCGCCCATCGCCGGCATCATGGGGAGCCGCAGCGTGCAGGTGGGGAAACTGGTCAAACCCGGCAGCGTGCTGGCCTACCTGATTCCGAGCGATGGGCTATTCGTGGAAGCGAATTTCAAGGAGACCCAGATCGGACGCATCCAGCCGGGACAGTTGGTGGACATCCGCGTCGATGCCTACCCCGAAAGTGCATTCGAAGGAACGGTGGACAGCTTCGCACCGGCTTCCGGTTCCGAGTTCAGCCTGTTGCCGGAGGAGAACGCGACCGGCAACTTCACCAAGATCGTGCGGCGCGTGCCGGTCAAGATCCGGTTCAGACCCGGCACCGATCTGGGCCGACTGAAGCCGGGGCTTTCAGCGGTGGCCAAGATCAAGGTCGGGTAGGCTGCCATGGTAGCGGTGGTAAAACCCGCTTCGCCCCAGTCGCCAGCCAAGCCACCCGAAACCCCGGCCGCGAACGACGCGACCGAGAAGACGGTTAGCCCCCAGCAATGGATAGGTTTTTTCGCCATGGTGCTCGGCATGTTCATGGCGGTGCTGGATATTCAGATCGTCGCCAGTTCCCTGGAACAAATCCAGGCCGGGTTGTCCACGACCCGGGACGAAATCAACTGGGTGCAGACCGCCTATCTGATCGCGGAAGTGGCGATCATACCCTTGTCCGGCTGGCTCGGCCGGGCGCTGTCCATCCGTTACCTATTCGTCCTGTCCTGTGGTGGCTTCACCTTGATGAGCCTGCTGTGCGCGCTGGCCTGGAACCTGCCGTCCATGGTGGTATTCCGCGGCTTCCAGGGATTTTTCGGCGGGGCGATGATCCCGACGGTTTTCGCCGTAACCTTCACCTTGTTTCCGCGCCGACTTCAACCCACGATGACGGTCGTGGTCGCCATGGTGGTGACGGTAGCACCCACGGCAGGCCCGGTGCTGGGCGGATATATCACCGAAGCTGCGTCCTGGCAGACGCTGTTTCTAATCAATCTAGTACCGGGCATATTGGTAACAATTACCA
The DNA here is from genome assembly GCA_028748685.1 of Methylococcaceae bacterium. GTDB lineage: Bacteria > Pseudomonadota > Gammaproteobacteria > Methylococcales > Methylomonadaceae > Methylomonas. Next base: position 2,663 of record JAJRDU010000287.1, on the reverse strand, counting down.
CCGGCTTATTTCTGCGAGTAGATGAGCCGGAATGGGCCTTGCTGAAGAAGATCGACTTCCGAGGCATCCTCTATATCGTCGTATTTCTTGCCAGCCTGGAATTCGTGCTGGAAGAGGGCGTACGAGAGGAATGGTTCGAAAGCCGCGAAATCGTGTTCTTCTGCCTGGTTGCGGCAGCGTCCGGCATCGCGATGTTTTATCGGGAGCTGACCATAGCACACCCGGTCGTGGACCTTTGGGCGTTCCGCAATCGCAATTTCGCGGTGGGCTGCCTGTTAAGCTTCATTCTAGGTATCGGGCTTTACTCCATCATCTACTTGATGCCGATCTATTTGGCTACCGTCAAGGGATTGAACAGCCAGCAGATCGGCCAGTACATCATGGTCACCGGCATGTTTCAGTTCGCATCCGCCTTCATCGCCGGGCGTATCGCCAAAAGCCTGGGTCCGCGCCTGACCCTGGCCTTGGGACTGTTTGGCTTCGGCATCGGCACCTTGATGAACAGCGATCTGACCCATCAAGCCGGCTATTGGGAGTTCTTCTGGCCGCAAGCCATGCGAGGCTTCTTCCTGATGTTTTGTTTCCTGCCGATAAACGCCATCACTTTCGGCTCTCTGCGCCCGGAAGAAGTGAAAAACGCCAGCGGACTATACAATCTGATGCGAAACCTGGGGGGAGCGATTGGTCTGGCTGTCGCCAACAGTCTCATTATTCGCCTTAACAAGGAGCATTACGCCGCGTTGCGCGAGGCGGTGACGCCCGGTTCGACAGCGACGCAAACCCTGTTGGCCAGTTTACAGGAAAAATTTGGCGATGCCTCGGTGGCCGACAGCGAGCAGGCCGCGCTGAAGCAACTTTACGGTTTGGTGATGCGCGAAGCGGAAGTACTTACCATCAATACCCTGTTCAATATTTTGGCCTTGGTTTTTTTCCTGGCGCTTTTTTTGGTCCTGTGGGTTAGAACATCGCCGGCGGCTTCCGGCGGCCCAGGTGGACGGAAATAGTCAATACACTGAAATGCTAAATTGCAGATCGCTTGTACATCTACTTACACACGTCGCACACTAGTAACCTTGTGTGTTGCACACGGGTTGATGCTATCCATCACGCAACCTCTTTGTCCCGTTTAAATTTTCCGGTGCATTTGTGACACTTCTAGGGGGAGGAGTCCATGTCATCATCCTACGGCTCTTTCAAGCCAAAACCGGTTGAGATAAAAGAGCAATCCACACCGACTTGATGGCACCGGTCGAACCGGCGTTTGCAAAACCTGATTATTGACTGGAACCCAAGAGCACGTTAGGGCGATAAGGAGCAAACACGCGAATAGCCCACATTATGGCCCGAGCCAATAGTGCTCATGGACAGGCCGGGTATACCTGTGCAGTCGTACCATCAGCCAACAACGGTGAAATACTTGCAAAACGGGAGGAGTCCACATGAGTAATATTGTGCGAAGCTAAATGCTTGTCAAAATAAGCAATGGTTGCCTTTAATCCTTCTTCCAGTAAGGTTGTAGGCTCCCAATTGAGGGTGCTTCTGGCCAGGGAAATATCCGGTTGACGTTGTTTTGGGTCGTCGGCGGGGAGAGGATGAAAAATTACCTTCGACTGGGAACTTGTAAGACGAATGACGGTTTCGGCTAGATTTTGTACGGTCATTTCGATTGGATTTCCCAAATTAATTGGCCCAGTAATTGAGTCGTCAGTATCCATTAGCCGGATAAACGCTTCCACGATATCGTCGACATAGCCGAAGGAACGTGTTTGCATACCATCGCCATAAATAGTGATGGGCTGGTTTTGAAGAGCCTGGACGATAAAATTCGATACGACGCGGCCATCGTTGGGATGCATTCTGGGGCCATAGGTATTGAAGATACGGGCGACCTTGATACGCAGCTTGTGCTGTCTGTTATAGTCGAAAAACAATGTTTCCGCGCAGCGTTTACCTTCATCGTAACAGGAACGCGAGCCGATAGGATTCACATGTCCCCAATAGTCTTCCTTTTGTGGATGTATGTCGGGGTCTCCGTATACTTCGCTGGTCGAAGCCTGAAATATTTTTGCCCTGACGCGCTTCGCAAGCCCAAGCATGTTGATCGCTCCGTGAACGGAGGTTTTGGTGGTCTGAACGGGATCGAACTGGTAATGAATCGGCGATGCCGGGCAGGCCAGGTTGTAGATTTCATCGACTTCGACATAAAGAGGAAATGTAACGTCATGTCGCATTAACTCGAAATGGGGGTCGTCAAGCAAGTGGATGATGTTGTCCTTTGTTCCGGTGAAAAAATTATCGACACAAAGCACATCGTCTCCGCCGGCTAGCAGGCGTTCGCAAAGGTGGGAGCCCAAAAATCCTGCGCCTCCAGTAACCATAACTCGTTTTCTGCTAAATTTTGGCATTCTTGATTCTCTCGATAATGGTTATTCAATCGGTTGAGTTACTATGCCGGCTGCTTGATGTATAACGCTGGCGGCCTGTCTTCCCCAGGCGTCCCAATTTAAGTGTATTTTGAAACGTTCACGGCTGGCGGTTACCATGGTATCCAGGCGCAGGGTATCTCGCCAAAGTTCTGTGATGGTATGGGCGTAATCGGCGCCATTGGCATTCAAATCGAATAAATATCCGGTTCGGTCATGTTCAATGACAGAAGGCACACC
>JAJRDU010000286.1 GCA_028748685.1 Methylococcaceae bacterium | reverse complement strand
GTCCCCCAGCGTTGGCAGGCTTGCCGGTAAAGAAAGTCGAGCGCGGTTTGGATGCTGGTTTCGGCCAACGCGGTCAAATCGGAGAGGGTTTCATCCAGATCCGACCAGCCGGCCAGATCACGCCAGGCAATGCGCACCATTTCCCTGCGCCGGAACAGGCGCAGTTGTTTGGGAAGCGTTGGTTCGGAGTCAAAAGGCATGTTTCGCAATGCGGCGGTGTATTCGTCCCGGCGCAATGCGGAAAATAGGTCGCCGGATGTCACCAGTTCCGGCAGTAACTCGGGATTGCGTAGCCAGCTTTCGCTGACGAAGCGGCTGCAGGTGCATACCTTCACAATCGAACTTGCAAAGGCTTCGTTGTCGAAGCTGGACAGATGTTCCGGGGGAATCTTGTCGTTAATTTGCATGCAAAAATCGATTGCTATATCTTGCAATGCATCCGGCAAATGCGCGGTGTGTCTGGACAGCGAAGCGAGTAATGGCATATGCGATTTCCGACCGAAGAATACAAAATGTCATGATACCTAAAAAGCCGGTTTTGTCCGAACCAAGTCTGGTGAGTATCTACTGATGCGGTTTTGTAAAATGTTATTTTTGTCCAAGGAGAGATCGATATGAAAGCGTGCCGGATGACATCGAGATGTCGTTTCCATCTATCAATATAGTTGTTCAATTCCAAAATGATTTGAAACAGACACAAAAAAGCCGGTGTTACCCGGCTTTTTGTTTGAACAAGTAATGCTGAGTTTATTGCATTTTTTTATGTTCCATGTGTTTTCCATGATGCATGGACATCATTTTCATGTGGTGAGCTTTCATCAGTTCCAATTGCTGATCTTTTAAGGCTTGTTGTTTTTGCGGGTCCTTCTCAGCCAGAATCTTATTGGATAGGTCGTGCATCATCAGCATCTGTTCTTGCTTCTCTTTAAGGTGCTCGGCCATTTTGGCGGGATCCATGCCGCCCATCTCATGCTCCATGCCCATGCCTTCACCCATGGCAGGTTTCTGGGCTTGTTCAGCATGGCTGACGCTGCCGAATGCTAATAAGGTAGATAGAGTCAGTATTTTGAGTGTAGTTTTCATGGGATTCTCTCCTGGTGGGATGAAATTATTTTTATCGACGGTCAAGAATTATTTCGACCATCTTAACCGCTTACCTCGACTGATTGATAAACCACAAAGTTCAAATCAGGCAGAATCGTGGGTTGGCGAGGGGTGTTTTTATAGGGCTTTAATACATTCCATTGCCCATCCATGCGCCTGCCGCGGCACCGATGCCGGCAGCCAAAGGATCGCCCCGTCCCAATTCATAGCCCAGCACACTACCCAGCATGCCGCCGACTAAACCTTGGGGTGAACGCTGGTCGTAGCCGTAATAGCTAACCGGTGGCGGTGGGGGCGGCGCGTAATAACGAGTTTCTACCGGAACATATTCCACAACCCGTTCGGGAACATAGACGATTTCTTCACGGTAACGAGGATAATGATGGTGATATCCGTGGTGATAGTCTTCGCCCCAATCATCGTCATCCGCAAATACCGGGGAGGCGAACAACAGACCAATAACAACGATTTTTGCCATTCTGAACATATAAACTCCTCTTGGGAAAATGATTCAGTCGCGGTGGATTCTCCGCGTGCTGGCTTAAATGTCGCTTAATATCCATTTAGCGCTTGGGGTGACACTAAAACCTCAGTGCGTGGTGTCTTTCTTTTTTAGCTTAAGCAACTGCTCAAGGAAATAGGTGTCGTAGTGCCAGCCTATGCGAGGCGGTGGCGATGTACGGGGTGTTGGCATTGAATGGTTCATTTTTTTGTAATAGATTGGATTTGAAAATTCCACATTCGATCAAGGAGGCTCAATTCGGGCCAGTGGTTTGATTAATGGGGCTTAATCCTTATCAAGGATGTGTGGTATCTAACGTTTGGCTTATCCAGGCGCCATCAATAAGCTTGATAAAGGCGAAAAGAGCCGGAGACAATTCTAGTAAAAAACGCTTCGACCTGAATAATTGTATTTAACCTGCTTGAGTTAAGTCACAGCCAACGATGGCTGGCCGTGACTAGTCAAGTCGTTAAACGATTGTGACTTCTTCGGCTTGCGGCCCCTTGGGGCCTTGGCCTAGCTTGAACTGCACATGCTGGCCTTCGTCAAGGGTCTTGAAGCTGTTATTGTTGCTGAGGATGTTTTTAAAGTGTACGAAAACATCCGGTCCTTGTTTTTGCTCGATGAAGCCAAAGCCTTTATCCGCGTTAAACCATTTAACGATTCCGGTAGTCAGTGTTGTAGACATAATGAGTCCTATAAAAAAATTGAGATGAAGCCTTGGGTAAGGCCGAATTAGCCGGTAAATGCGGAAATTACTGAATGAAAAACAGGACGAGTGACTACAGAAGAGACGCCGAATCGGTAAACAAAGGTAAATCATATTTTCTAGCTGTAGGCCATTCTAGGCCGATTAAGCGGATTGTCAATTTTATTCTGGCGATATGCTGAAAAGATTCGGAGGATTTAAAACCAGCCCAGGCAATGCGCGGCACAATCCATGCTCAATCCGGCTGTACAGGCGTTCAACATTAAATATCGCATCGCAAATAGCAAGGTTCCAGATGACTAGCGGCGAAAAGCATGGGCGTTATACAAACAGTAAGGACGCCTTTCTACCAAAACGGCTGCGCCGCCCATTTCATAGGCCGGCTGTTGGAGATATAATTCGTCGTTTAAGTCGTAA
>JAJRDU010000285.1 GCA_028748685.1 Methylococcaceae bacterium | reverse complement strand
CGGCAGGGTGAAGCTGCAATCGGCGGCAGTATACTGCTGATCATTAGGGTTTGCTCATCTTTACTTTAATCCGCTTTTTTGTGATATTAGCTTATGAGTCACGGCGAGAAACACGGAATTTCCGTTAGCGATTTGTTCATCCTTTAACTATCTATAACAATCAGGAGAGATCATGAAAAAAATCCATAAAACCCCATTTGCGATTGCAATGGGCGCTTCCTTGTTACCGTTGGCGGCTAATGTGGCTCAAGCCGAAACCAATCCGTTTGCCTTGTCGGAATTGGGTTCCGGCTATATGCAGACTGCCGAAGCCAAGCCTAGCGGTGACGGTGCGACTAAAATGAAAGACGGCGCCTGCGGCGAGGGTAAATGCGGTGCGGCGATGAAGCAAGGCGCTGCTTCGAGCGACAAAAAGGCGATGGAAGGTAAATGTGCCGGCAATAAACCGAGTCCCGCGCCTTCTGGCGATGCCAAAAAAATGGAAGGCAATTGCGGCGCCAATATGAAGTAAGGGAGTTTCCCTTATTCGAGTCCACTGTAGGGGCGAATTCATTCGCCTTTACAACGATTTTGGGAAGTGGTGAGTGGGGAGTGGAAAGTCAAAAACCACTTCCCACTTACTACTACCCACTCCCCACTTCCCTATCAACCTTCAAACCGAAAAGCTTTCCCCGCAGCCGCAGGTGCCCTTGACATTGGGGTTGTTGAATTTGAAGGCTTCGTTAAATCCTTCCTTGGCATAATCCAGTTCGATGCCGTTCAATTTGTCCAGGTCGTTCGCCTTCACCAGGACCTTGACGCCGTGTTGGTCGAAGACAATGTCATCGTTGGCAATTTCATCGGCATAATCCAGCACATAAGCGTAACCGGAGCAGCCGGATGTCTTTACGCCCAATCTCAGGCCTACGCCGCTGCCGCGTTTTTGCAGTTGTTTTTGAATTTGCCGAGCGGCATTTTCGGTGACGGTGATACTCATTTTTTTACCCCTTCAGTGTTTCGTCAGCAGTGTTTTCAAGACGCTGACAAATTGATCGACTTCGTGTTCGTGATTGTCCTTGCCTAAAGTGACGCGAATTGCGCCTCTTGCCAGCGTTGGCTCTATGCTCATCGCCGCTAATACCGGGCTGATTTCGCCGGATGAGGCGGAACAGGCCGAACCACTGGAGACGGCGATGTCATTTTGATCAAGCCGCATCAGCAGCATTTCGCCGTTAATGCCTGGAATGGCAAATTGTACGGTATTGGGCAGTCTGGGCGCGTGTTCGGCAAAAATCACCAGGCCGGGAATGGCTTTGAGCCGGCTTTCAAGCCTGATTCTGAGCGCCAGTATCTTGCTGGTCCGCCGCTCGAATTCGGCTTTGGCCAGTTCAGCCGCCTTGCCGAAGCCGACGATGCCCGCAACATTTTCGGTGCCGGCTCGCAAGCCCTGTTCCTGATCGCCACCGCGTTGCAAGCCATGTAGTGATATGTCCTGCGCAAAAACCAGCGCGCCGCAGCCTTTGGGGCCGTATAGCTTGTGACTCGACAAACTCATCAACTGTACGCCGAGCTTTCTGAACGACAGCGGTATCTTGCCCAGCGCCTGCACCGCGTCGCTGTGCACAGTGATGCCTCGTCCGGCCAAGCTTTCGACTATGCCGGCAACATCCTGAATGGCGCCGGTTTCGTTGTTGGCGAGCATGACAGAGACGAAGTCGCCGCGTTGTAAATCGAATTCGTCCAATGCATCGGGCTTTATCTGTCCTGATGGGGTTAGGGCTATCGTGGTGACGCAATTTCGCAGGGCTTGAGCGTTTTCGAAAACCGAGGGATGCTCGATGGCGGAAATGAACAGAGAGCCGTGGCCGGCATTGGCCAGCGCCAGGGCGTTGGCTTCGGTGCCGCCGCTCGTGAAAAGGATTTGCGAGGGCTGTGCGTCGATTAGTGCCGCGAGTTGCTCTCGGGCGGTATCGATCGCGCTACGGGCGATTCTGCCGAGTTTGTACAAGCTTGAAGGGTTGCCGTAAATGGTTTTCAGGTACGGCAACATCGCTTCCAGTACCCGTTCGTCGACGGGCGTGGTGGCGTTGTGATCGAAGTAGATCATTTACGCGGATAGTCTTTCCTGTCTACTAGGCAGTTCGATGACTTGTTCAACCTGTTTGTTTTGCCGTTGCGCGACTTCGCTGACCAGATCCCTTTCCAGCAATTGGCCGAGGCTGATTTGTTTCAGATAAGTGCGGATCTGTTCGCTAAGACCCATCCACAAATCATGGGTCAAGCAGGGTTGGTCGTTATGGCAATTGGATTTGCCACCGCATTTGGATGAGTCGACGGGTTCGTCCACTGCCTCGATGATGTCGGCGATATTGATGTCCTGGGCGTTACGGCTCAGGGTATAACCGCCGCCCGGACCTCTGACGCCTTTGACCATGCCGGCCTTGCGCAAGCGGGCAAACAACTGTTCCAGGTATGACAGCGAAATGGTTTGCCGGGTGGCAATGTCGGTCAAGGTGACCGGTTTGGTTTGACTGTGAAATGCCAGATCCAGCATCGCCGTCACGGCGTAACGTCCCTTAGTGGTTAATCGCATGGTAGCCCCCTAAATAAACCCGATGAAAGTAAGGGGAACTATAAATAAACCCACTATTTTAGTCAAGTATTGTTCAGTTTTTATCCTTTATTTGGCAGCCATCCAGCGGAGAAATCGATTGATTTCGGCATTCGAGGCCGGCGGCCCTCAAGGTTTGCCTCATGTCTTCCAGTTGCTTGTCCATCTGGTGGATATGGTCGAGCATCAAATTGATGGCGTTGGCGATAGGATCGGGCATGTCTCCGGTGGCGCCATAGGCGTCGAAACCGATTTTCTGCGCCATCGCGTCGCGTCGGGCTTTTTCCTGTTTGGCTTTGGCGTCGACGATATGGGCGGGAATTCCGACCACGGTTACGCCGGCGGGCACGGATTTTACGACCACGGAATTGGAACCGACCCTGGCGCCTTCGCCGATTTCGATTGGTCCCAGGACCTTGGCGCCCGCACCGATCACCACGCCATTGCCTAGAGTCGGGTGGCGTTTCCCCTTGTTCCAACTGGTTCCGCCCAGGGTTACGCCATGATAGAGGGTGCAGTCGTCGCCGATGATCGCGGTTTCACCGATCACGACGCCCATGCCGTGATCGATGAAAAAGCGGCGGCCGATTTCTGCGCCGGGATGTATTTCTATGCCCGTCAGCCATCTGCCCAAGAAAGACGCATAACGCGCGGGCCAGCGATAACCTCGAATCCAAAGCCAGTGGCTGCAACGGTGAATCAATACGGCATGAATGCCTGGATAGGTGGTGATGACCTCAAAAAACGATTGCGCCGCCGGATCGCGGGCAAATACGCAAGCAATGTCTTCTTTGAGTCTGGCTAGCATGAATGCCTACTTGGTGTTGTGATTCTGGGAGAAGCGCAGGATGCCCCTCAGGATGTCCAACTCCTTGGTATCGAGCTGGATGCGGTTAAATATACGCCGCAAACGGCGCATGATCGATTTGGAACGATCCGGGTGCAGGAAGCCGATGTCGGCGATGGTTTGTTGCAAGTGGACATAAAAGGCCTCCATTTGTTCGGCCGTTGCCAGCGGATCCTCGCCGCGGTCGCCGATGCGGCTGACCTGTTCGTGTCCGGAGGCGACGAACAGTTCATAGCAGACCACCTGGACGGCGGCCGCCAGATTCAGCGAGCTGTATTCCGCATTGCAGGGAATGCGCAGTAAATAATGGCATAAATCCAGTTCATGATTTTTCAGGCCCGAATTTTCGCGGCCGAACACCAAGGCGATATTCTGTGTGCTCTCGGCGCTGCTAACCCATTTGTCCGCGCATTGCCGAGCCGTTAGAGATGGCCAACTGATGGTTCTGTCTCTGGCACTGGCGCCCAGTACGATTTGGCAGTCGGCTATTGCTGATTGTAGCGTGTTGTGGATGGTCGCATCTCTTAACAGGTCGTCGGCGCCCGAGGCTCGCGCCGTGGCATCGGCATGAGGAAAGAATTTGGGATTAACCAATCGCAGTTGATTCATCCGCATGTTTTTCATCGCCCGCGCCACGGCGCCGATATTGCCGGGATGTGATGTTTCGACCAGAACGACTTTAAAATTAGATAGCAACGGGGTAGGCTCGGCGGCTAAAAAAGCGGCGATTCTAGCAAAAGATTTGTTATCCTATCGCTGTTTTCTAACTGCTCATTACCAATCCGATCTATGCATCCCATGCTTAATATAGCCGTCCGCGCAGCGCGGAATGCCGGCGACCTCATTCAACGCTCCTCCCAAAATATCGAGAAACTCACTATCGATCAAAAAGGCCGCAACGACTATGCGTCCGAAGTCGATCGCATGGCCGAGCAGGAAATCATTAAAGTAATCCGCACGGCTTTCCCCGATCACGGTTTCCTCGCCGAAGAGAGCGGTGAACACAAGGGCAACGATTATGTGTGGGTGATCGATCCTTTGGACGGCACCACCAATTTTCTGCATGGTTTCCCCCAATATGCGGTATCGATTGCACTGAAGAACAAAAACAAACTCGAATTGGGCGTGATTTACGATCCCTGCCGGGACGAACTTTTCACCGCCGAGCGCGGCGGCGGCGCGATGTTGAATAACCGCAAGATTCGCGTTACTAAACAAAGCAGCATGCGCGGCGCATTGATCGGTACCGGCTTCCCTTTCAAAACCATGGAGAATATCGAGCCTTATTTGGGAATGTTTCGTGCGGTCGCTGCCGATACGGCCGGCATCAGAAGGGCGGGTGCCGCGGCGCTGGATATGGCTTATGTGGCCTGCGGCCGCCTGGATGCTTACTGGGAGATCGGCGTCAAGGAATGGGATATTGCGGCCGGCGTGTTACTGGTACAGGAAGCAGGCGGCGTCGCCACCGATTTTTCCTTCAACGACAAATATCTGCAGTCCGGCAATATTATTGTCGGCAATCCGCGAATGCATCAATTGATGTATCACGCCATCGAGCCGCATGTCACCGAAAAATTGAAATAAGCAGTAATTTAATAACCCTAGCAATAGACCTAAAATTGTTCTCGACTGGCCTTTTCTTTTATACTAAACGGCTAAACAAATTCTAAGAGGCCATCATGGAAAAACCCTTTATTCTTCACATGCTGACAACAGCCAAAAATTTGAGTCCTTTCGACGTCAATATGGCGATGGATGCCGGCTGGATTTCAGCAGTCCCTTACATTAACGTTGAGCCCAGCGAAGTAAGGGGCTTGGTGCAAGATGCGATTTTTTCGCGTAGCCCTAAAGGTTTGTTACGCACCGCTATTTTTATTGGCGGCCGGGAAACCAAGCAGGCTATGGATATGCTGAAAACGGCTAAGAATTCCATGGTGCCTCCGTTCGAAGTCTCGGTTTTTGCCGATCCTAGCGGCGCGTTTACCACGGCCGCCGGCATGGTGGCGGCGGTAGAAAAAGAGTTGGCCGATAAATTCGATACCACGTTGGAAGGCAAGAACATATTGGCTTTGGGCGGTACCGGTCCCGTTGGTCAAGCGGCAGCGGTGATTTCGGCACAAGCCGGCGCCAATGTCAGAATCATCGGCAGGCAGCTGGATAGGGCACAGCGCACGGCAGAGCTGTGCAGCGAAGAATTCGGCGACGGTAAAATTACCGTGACGGCCGGTGCCGATGCAGATAAGGCGGAATATATGAAAACCGCAGATGTGGTATTTGCAACGGGGGCTGCCGGTATTGAATTACTCAGTGCCGAGCTGATTGCGGTGGCGCCACAATTAAAGGTGGCCGCCGATGTCAATGCCGTGCCACCATCAGGCATTGCCGGTGTCGATGCGTTCGACAACGGTAAGCCGATTGCGGGGTCAATCAGCGGTGCGGTCGGAATCGGCGCGCTGGCAATAGGTAATATCAAATATCAGGCGCAAAGCCGGCTGTTGAAAAGAATGCTGGAAAGCGATCAACCGTTGTTCTTGCATTTTGAACACGCATTTGAAGTGGCTCGTGAATTTATTAAGTCGACTAATTAACAGGCTTTGCGTTTCCGAGAGTCTGCCAGTAACAGAGGGTAAGGTAAAGATGGCAAAACGCAGCATACTCCATATGTTCGACCCGATGCCAAACAATAGTCCGTTTGACATCAACATGGCTCTGGATGCCGGTTTTGATGTGCTGATGCCTTATTCCAATGTCAAGCTGGAAAACATTCACAATCTGACGCAGGACGTAATATTTTCGCGTAGCCCTGGGGGGATCAAAAAAACCGCAATTTTTATCGGTGGGCGCGATATGGGGATGGCTATCGACATGTTGCAGGCCTGCAAGCCGGCTATGGTGCCGCCTTTTCAGGTTTCGGTTTTTGCCGACCCTAGCGGCGCCTACACCACTGCCGCGGCGCTGGTGGCCTGTGTGGAAAAGGCGTTGAAGGACAAGCACGGTAAGGAATTAAAAGACTGTAAGGCGCTAGTTTTTGGTGGTACCGGACCGGTCGGTATCGCCACCGGCGTGATTGCTTCCTTGCAAGGAGCCGATACGGTCTTGATTGATCATTTGTCGGTCGACAGCGCAAATGATGCGGTCAAGCAATACAATCGCCGTTTTAATTCGCGGATGACTGGTGGCGTGGCGCGTAACGATGATGAAAAAGCCGCATTGATCGCCGAGGCGGATATTGTTTTTTGTACCGCCAAGGCCGGCATTAGAGTTCTGAATGCCGCGGTATTAGCCCAGGCCAAGCAATTGAAGGTGGCGGGCGATGTGAATGCCGTTCCACCGTCAGGTATCGAGGGTGTAAAAGTCAATGATTTTGCCGAGCCTTTGGTTCAGGCTTCGCAATCGGCGGGTGCCGTTGGTGTGGGTGCGCTGGCGGTAGGTAATGTCAAATATCAGCTACAGCACGAGTTGCTAAAGTCTATGTTGGAGACTGAAACGCCACTGTTTATCGATTTTCGTGAAGCCTTCGGTATGGCGCGCAAATTGGTCTGATTTAATTTCGAGGTTTGCAAGCCATTGCAAGCCTCTGTCATACCGCGTCGAGATAGTTGAATTTCACCGCAAGACGCGTTAATTCGACATCGTTCTTGATTTTTAACTTGCTGTATAGGCGATACCGGTAGGTGTTGACTGTCTTGTCGCTGAGTTGCAATGCCTCCGACATTTCCTGAATGCTCTTGCCTTGTAGAATCAGGCGTACTACTTCCGCTTCTCGTTGCGATAATTTGGCGAATGGAGGATTCTCGGCGCCCGGCAAGGATTGAAACGCCATATTGCTGGCCACATCCTGGCACAGGTAGCGTTTGCCCGACATCACCGATCTAATCGCCCTAACCATCTCGCTTACCGGTGAGCCTTTGGATACAAAACCCTCTACGCCGAGCTTAAGTAGTTGTTGAGGAATGGGGCCATTGTTGTGCACGGACAAACCGATAATTTTAATTTCGGGGAGTGTATGCAAGATACGCCGACAAGCTTCGAAACCACCCATGCCCGGCATATTGATGTCCATGAGAATTACATCCGGCGCATCGCTATCGATGACTTCGAGCGCCTGCTCTCCGCAATCGCACGCCGCGATAACCGTTATATCCTCAACAGCATTGAGTAATGCTTCAATACCGCTACGCACCAGTTCGTGATCGTCAACCAGTAACACCTTAATCATATTGTCTTTTAAGCGTCCTAATCTTTTAATGAGTTTCCCAGATTTTTGAGCCGTGGGCAATGGTAACTTCTATTTGAATATCGTATCGTCGTTCCTTGATTCCTTTAGTTAATTTGCTTATCAACGGAATCCAGGACAAAGGGGGCTTAGCAAAAATGCTCCGAATACGGGGTTACTGACGCATTGTTTCCCTTTTGTTGTCCGATACGCGTTTATTGGGCTGAGTCTTTGTATTATGTCACGGTCAATTCGACATGTTCATAACGTCATTTAAAACATAAAAGGGAGGCGAGGAGCCCCCCTTTTATAGGTTGTCGAGGTTTATTTATCGGTTCTTTTGTAAACCACTCGGCGGTTGTAAGCGCGGCCTTCGTCGGTTTCATTGGTTTCAACCGGTTCCGATTCGCCAAAGCCGACAGTAGTTAAACGTTTGCCGTCAACGCCTTGTTTGACGAGTTCGTTTTTAACGGCTGTTGCTCTGCGCTCGGACAGCTTTTGGTTATAAGCGTCGCTGCCATAACTATCGGTGTGGCCTTGAACTTCAACGGTCAGACTAGGGTTGAGTTTCATGACTTCAACCGCGTTTTGGATCAGAGGGTGGTATTTTGATTTAATTTCGGCTTTGTCGAAATCGAATAAAACGCCGTGGAACGCCCAGCAGCCGTCTTTGTCGACGATGGCGCCTTTAGGAGTATCCGGGCATTTGTCGGCGCAATTATTGACACCGTCTTTGTCATCATCCAGTGTTGAGCAATCCGCGACTCGTGGTATGCCCGGCTTGAGGAATACGTTTTTGACGAAATCGCTCATGCCTTGAGCCGTTGAAAGGCTGTTGGCATTGCTCGCAAAGCCGCAGCCGGCAACATCGGTAATTTGTTGCAGGTTGGCCTGACCGTCGGCATCCACTTCATTGCCGACCCAGACGGTATAGATGCATAATTTGTCGCCGTATTGGGCTTTCAATGCTTCGGCGGCCGGTACCGGGGAGGATTCATCTTTGCCGTCACTGAGCACAATCAAGGCGATGTTTCCGGGAGCGCCGGCTAGATCGTGTTTAGCTTCATGTAATGCGTCAGCGAGCGGTGTGCCGCCGCTCGAACAAGTCAACGAGGTAATCGCGCTGTCAAATCCGGAGGCGCTGTATTTTTGCAGCGGTTGATTCAGTTTGGTGTTTCCCCAGTCAAGGCAAGGACCGAAGCCAAAGCTCCGTAAACCCGAGGACAGAGGAATGGAGGGAATGGTCTTATTGAACTTATTCAACAAGTTTTTTTCAACATCCAATTTGGTGCCGCTATATTCAGCAGAATCAATATAGGTGTTGCTCATCGATGATGATGAATCGTTGATGACCAAAAAACTGTCTGTTTTCTGTACCAGTTTGCCGGATTTAACCAATGCATTTAAATCCTCGGCCTGAAACGCCTGAAAATTGTTGCTCGATTGCGTGGCGCAACCGGAGAGTAGTGCTCCAGTTAGTGTGGCCGTGAATAGTAGGTTTTTTTTCATGGGATGCTTCTCCGGACTGTTATTCTAATTAACGGCAAGACTTGCTACTTTGCCTTGAGACGCTAGTCTAGCATTAATTGATTTTTTTAATAGTTCATTCACCTATTGAAGATAGCGTGAAATAATGTGCATTGGCTTTAATGTGAATCCTTGGAGACGATGCCATGCGCAAAATTTTATATCTTTGTTTGCTGCTTTTGCAGTCCTTTTGCCTATTCGCGCAAACTTCGGAAGCCGTTAAGCAATTGGCGGAACAGGGCGATGCGCAGGCTCAAGCCAAGTTGGCATCGCTTTATCTATTGGGCCGGGACGGTTTCGAAAAAGATGAAAAGTTGGCCGCCGAATGGATGGAAAAAGCCGCAAATCAGGGCTTGGTCGATGCGCAGGTGGTCATGGCGGCCATGTACGACAAAGGCATGGGTGTTGTCGGTGATAGAGACAAGGCCACTCAATGGTATGAAAAAGCAGCGGCTAAAGGCCATGGCACCTCATTGGCCATACTTGGCAAAAATGATGCGGCCCAAGGCAGTGTGCAATTTAATTACCAGGCGATGCGGCTTAATGCCGCGCGATCAATCCCCACTGAATATGCAAAAAGATTTTTAACAGCGAAATAATAAAGATGAGTATTAGAACCCGCTTTGCCCCAAGTCCTACCGGTTATTTACATGTCGGTGGTGCTAGAACTGCTTTGTTTTCCTGGTTGTATGCCCGTAAACATGGTGGCAGATTTATCCTAAGAATTGAAGATACCGATCTGGAGCGCTCTAGTCAGGAATCGGTTAACGCGATATTGGAAGGCATGACTTGGTTGGGGCTGGAGTATGACGAAGGACCGTTTTATCAGACCCATCGATTTGATCGTTACAAGGAAGTGATCCAGCAATTGCTGGATCAGGGCGATGCCTATTACTGTTATTGCAGTCGCGAAGAGTTGGAAGCATTGCGCGAGCAGCAAATGGCCAATAAGGAAAAGCCGCGTTATAACGGAAAATGCCGGCCAGGTGTGAATGGCGACGGCGAGCGGGTGGTGCGCTTCAAAAATCCCGAGCAGGGCGAGGTGGTCATTGATGATCTTGTCAAAGGCCGTATAGTGGTCTCCAACAAGGAATTGGATGATCTGATTATTGCTCGTTCCGACGGAACGCCGACCTACAATTTGACCGTGGTCGTAGACGACATGGATATGGGGGTTACTCATGTCATCAGGGGCGACGATCATGTCAACAATACGCCAAGGCAGATCAATATTCTGAAGGCGTTGGGTGCGAATTTGCCTGTTTATGCGCATGTGCCGATGATTCTGGGTTCCGATGGTGCCCGGCTTTCCAAGCGCCACGGTGCGGTCAGTGTGATGCAGTATCGCAACGACGGCTATTTGCCCGAGGCGTTGCTGAATTACTTGGTGCGGTTGGGCTGGTCGCATGGCGATCAGGAGCTGTTCAGTATCGATGAAATGATTCAGTTTTTCGAGCTTGAAAAGGTCAATGTCTCGGCATCGACCTTTAACACCGAAAAATTGTTGTGGCTGAACCATCAATACATGATGAATAGCGACCCGACGCATGTGGCTCATCATCTGAGCTGGCATTTGGGCGAGCTGGGTATCGATCCGTCAACGGGGCCTTCGCCGGTCGAGGTGGTCAAGGCTCAGCGGGAGCGCTGCAAGACATTGGTGGATATGGCGGCGGAAAGTATTTATTTCTACAAGGATTTCGCCGATTACGATGAAAAAGCCGTGAAAAAGAACTTTAAGCAGGGTGTGGATGAGGTTCTGTTGCACTTGTGGAATCAATTCAATACTGTCGATGCCTGGGAGGCTGAGGCGCTGCATCAAGTCGTGCAGGATAGTGCGGAACAATTGCAATTGGGTCTTGGCAAGGTTGCACAACCTTTACGCATTGCGGTGTGTGGTAGCGGGGTGTCGCCGGCGATTGATGCGACTTTGGCCTTGCTAGGCAAGCAAAAGACGCTGGATCGAATCAGTCGCGCCATTCAATTTATCAAGAAATCCTATAATTCCTAGACAAAAGGAAAAATATCGGTATAATGAGCGGACTCAATTGAGGGGCCATAGCT
>JAJRDU010000284.1 GCA_028748685.1 Methylococcaceae bacterium | reverse complement strand
GTTGAAAATTTCTTGCGTTTTCGAAATAGCACGTCACTCAGTTTTCCTGCCAGTGAACTTGAAGCGTTGGAACTTTATCCGTCCACTATAGAAAATACCGTTCAGCATTTATTGGTCGCCTTGCAAAACGGGGAACTGAACCATATCGACATCACGCTCCCATTCATGGGTTTTTTGGGAGGTAACGGCGCATTGCCGGCTCATTACACAGAACGTATAGCAACTCATATGCTGTACGAGCGCGATGTCGGGCCAAAGGCGTTTCTGGATACCTTTTCGAATCGGGCTGTGGCCTTGTTTTATCGGGCTTGGCGCAAATATCGGCTTGAGTTTAAATATGGACTCGATGGTAAAGATCATTTTTTACCATTACTGCTATCGCTTGCCGGGATTGGCTATAAACAGTTGCAGGACAGGCTTGTGGTCAACAAGTCCGGTGTACTTGACCAATCGTTGGGATTGTATGCCGCGGCGTTCAGGCAGCGTCCCGCTTCGGCGAAGTATATGGAGTCTGTTTTGAGCGAATATTTTGCCTTACCGATTGTCATCAAACAATTTATAGGTTGCTGGTATCAAGTGCCGACTGCACAACGGACGGTGATAGGAATGACCAACGCCGTACTCGGTTCAGAAGCCTTGGTCGGCGCCAGAGTATGGCATCGAAACTTGCGTATGCGCGTGGTGATTGGCCCGCTAACTCGGGCGGATTTTGAAAGTTTTCTTCCGGGAGGGGTTGCCGCACGCTCATTGGAAAAAATGTTAACCCTGTTTACTAATTTTAGTATTGAATACGAAATACAATTAGTGCTAGCTAAACCTGATGTGAAGGGAATGTGCTTTTCCAGCGAATCAAACGCTGGAAAACTGGGGTGGGATGCTTTTCTTATGACCGAAAGCGCACTGGAGGATCGCGGCGATGTTCGTTATGAGATTCACGCGTTATGACATCGTCGGTGCCTGCAAAACGGGTGCCTCCGGCAATTTCCGCTATTTAAGAATACTGAAAGCAGATATTTTAAAAACAATTACCTGAAAATTTTACCAATGCTTAAAAGAGTTAGCTTGTCATACCAATAAATTGGTAACTATTCAGCACGAAGCACAAAATCCTTTGAACGGGTGCTGAATAGTGACATGAATTGTTGAGGAATCGATCAGATAAGCCTGGGAAGCCGATAATAAATAGGAAACGTTACAACGATGAGTACCAATTTGAAGACATTGATAGGCAAACTTAACGACACTTCCCGCACCGCCGCTACCCGAGCGGCCACAATATGTGTGGAGCGGGGCCAGTATGAGGTTGACATTGAACATTTCTTTTTAGCCTTGCTCGAGCAGCCGAAATCAGATTTTAAAATTATCGTCCGCCGTAGCGGTATTAATACAGAACGTCTTGAAACCGACTTACGCACTAAAATAAACGACTTCAAGGCCGGCAACTCGCGTACGCCGGTATTTTCGCCTTATTTGCCAAAATTATTTGAACATGCCTGGCTGATCGCGTCCCTGGATGCTCCGCAGTCGGGTAAAGCCCAGCAAATCCGTAGCGGTCATTTACTACTGGCGCTGTTAACCGAAATCAATTTGTCCCAACTCGCATACCGTGGCTCAAAACTCTTTGCCGAGATCAAGATAGATGATTTAAAGCACAACCTCGACAAACTGACGGACGGATCGCAAGAAGCCGAACCCGCTGACGCAAGCGGCGCTCACCAACCCGATAACGGCGATCCGATAAGTGACCTGACGGCAAAAAAAGCGCCGTCTAAAACGCCCGCCCTCGATCAATACACCACCAGTCTGACTCAGCGTGCCCGCGAAGGCAAAGTTGACCCGGTTATTGGCCGCGACCCGGAAATCCGCCTTGCCATCGACATCCTGATTCGCCGGCGGCAAAACAATCCCATCCTCACCGGGGAAGCGGGCGTCGGCAAGACTGCCGTGGTCGAAGGCCTGGCCTTGCGCATTGCCCAGCAGGACGTACCGGAAGTCTTGCAAGGCGTCGAGATCCACACCCTGGACATGGGCTTATTGCAGGCAGGCGCCAGCGTCAAAGGCGAATTCGAGAACCGGCTGAAAACCGTCATCGAGGAGGTCAAAAAAAGCCCCCACGCCATCATCCTGTTCATCGACGAAGCCCATACCATGATTGGGGCGGGTGGTCAGGCCGGTCAGAGCGACGCGGCTAATTTATTAAAGCCCGCCTTGGCGCGTGGCGAACTACGCACCATCGCCGCCACCACCTGGAGCGAATACAAAAAATACTTTGAGAAGGACGCCGCCTTGGCGCGTCGTTTCCAGGTTATTAAAGTGGAAGAACCTACCGAAGAACTGGCTTGCGCCATGTTACGCGGCATGGCGGGCTTGATGGAACAGCACTTCAATGTCCGCATTTATGACGAAGCCATCACCGAAGCCGTGCGTTTATCGCACCGCTACATCAGTGGCCGCCAACTGCCCGACAAGGCAATCAGCGTGCTCGACACCGCCTGCGCCAAGGTAGCCTTAGGCCAAAATGCCACCCCGTCTTTACTGGAAAACATCAACAAGCAGCTGGAGCGGATTCGCGCTGAAACCGCCTTGCTTGAACGGGAGCTAAGCACCGGATCCAAGCATATGCACAGGTTGCAGGAGTTGCACGATCTGACCGCCAAACTGACCGCCGAATACGACGCCTTGCAATCCAGGTGGCAGCAAGAAAAAGACTTGACCGGACAAATCCAGGCCTTGCGATCAACCCTGGAAGCCGCACCGGCCGCGTTGGAAAATCCCGCGCCAACATCCGAACCATCAAAAACGACGAGCAAGGCCAAGGCCAAAAAAACCGAAAAACAGCCGACATCGCAAGACCTGGAAAAACTCGCCGCACTGACCGCGCAATTGCGTGAACTGCAAGGCGAGTTTCCGCTGGTGCCGGTGCAAGTGGATGGCCACACCGTGGCCGAAATCGTCGCCGCCTGGACCGGCATCCCCTTGGGCAAGATGGTCACCGATGAAATCAACACCGTCCTAAACTTGAAAAACCTGTTGCAAGCCAGGGTATTGGGCCAAGACCACGCCATTGAGGCCGTCGCCCAGCGGGTACGCACTTCACGCGCCAACCTCGACGACCCCAACAAGCCCAAGGGCGTATTCCTGTTTGTCGGCCCCTCCGGCATCGGCAAGACCGAGACCGCGCTGGCCCTGGCCGACGTCCTCTATGGCGGTGAACGCAAACTGGTCACCATCAACATGAGCGAATACCAGGAAGCGCACAGCGTTTCCGGCTTAAAAGGCTCACCGCCGGGCTATGTCGGTTACGGCGAGGGCGGCGTATTGACCGAAGCCGTGCGCCGCAACCCCTATAGCGTCGTCTTGCTGGACGAAGTTGAAAAAGCCCATCCCGACGTGCTGGAACTGTTCTTTCAGGTCTTCGACAAAGGCGTGCTCGACGACGCCGAAGGCCGCGAAGTCGACTTCAAGAACACCCTCATCATCCTCACCTCCAACGTCGGCTCCAGCCACCTGATGCAGACCTGCCTGAACCAGCCGGCGGACGCATTGCCCAGCCCGGATGCATTGGCCGAACAACTGCGCCCCTACCTGATGAAAAGCTTCAAGCCCGCGTTCCTGGGAAGGCTCAACGTCGTACCGTTTTACCCCATCAACGACGACGTGCTGGCGCAAATCATCGAACTCAAGCTCGAACGCATCCGCCAGCGCATCAAAACCAACCACAAGGCCGAGTTCAACTACGACGACACGCTGATCGACGCCGTTCTGTCGCGCTGCACCGAAGTCGATTCCGGCGCGCGCAACATCGACAACATCCTCAACGGCACCTTGCTACCCGAGATCGCCGGCAGCGTGCTGGTCAAAATGGCCGACAGCAGCGCCATCGCCAGGATCAAGGTCAGCGCCAACAAACAAGGACAATTTAAATACAGCATTAAGTAACGCGCCCCGGCCGCCTTCAGCGGCCAACCCGGCGCCGTGAACACACCTACCGAATGACACCGATGCCACTTAACGCAGACCCATGGACCCAGCAGGACCGACTCATCAGGCTGTCCACGCCGCTTGGCGCAGACAAACTCCTCGCCGAACGCCTACACGGCATCGAAAACCTCAGTGACGGCTTTCGCTTCCACATCACCGCCTTGAGCGAAGATGCCCACATCGAACTCAAGACCCTGATCGGCCAGCCCGCCTTGCTGGAACTGATGACCAGTCAAAGCCGGAGCGAACTGCGGCCCTTTCACGGCCACATCACCCGCATCGAAATGCAAGGCAGCAACGCCGGATTAGCGCGCTACCGGCTCACCCTGGAACCCTGGACCGCCTTTCTGGCCTACAACCGCGACAGCGCCATCTACCAGGATATGACCGTATTCGACATCCTGGACAGCCTTTTCCAAAGCTACCAAGGGCAGGGCAAGCTCAACCCCCAGTGGCGATACGAACTCGCCGACCGCAGCGTCTACCCCAAACGCTCGCTGACCACCCAATACC
>JAJRDU010000283.1 GCA_028748685.1 Methylococcaceae bacterium | reverse complement strand
GATGTCGAGAGCAAGGGCCAACAAATTTGCACGCTAATCAACGAAAAAACCGCCGGCAATCCGCACGTCGTCGCCATTCGCCATCTAGGCCTGATGATAGGGATAGAACTCGACCGGCCTTGCGGCGAACTGGTCGGACAGGCGCTGGCGAAGGGCTTGCTGATCAACGTCACGGCCGACAACACCGTACGCCTCTTGCCGCCACTACTGATCGACGGCCCACAAATTGTCATGCTGACCAATATTCTGTCAGAGCTTATTCAGGAATACACCCGGTAACATTAACCATGCAACCCAGACACTTCATCAGCCTGCTGGATTTATCCAGCACGGAACTGCGCGCCCTGATACACCGCGCCATCGAGCTCAAAAACCACCGCGACCCCGATTTTCAACCCATGAAAGGCCGCGTCCTGGCGATGATCTTTGAAAAATCTTCGACCCGCACCCGCATCTCCTTTGAAGCCGGCATGGCGCAATTCGGCGGCAGCGCGATTTTCCTGTCGCCGCGCGATACGCAACTGGGCCGCGGCGAACCGATGGAAGACAGCGCCAAGGTCATCTCCAGCATGGTCGATTGCATCATGCTCAGGACTCACAAACACGAGACCGTCATCACCTTCGCCCAACACTCCAGGGTCCCCGTCATCAACGGCCTAACCGATTTGCTGCATCCCTGCCAATTGCTGGCCGACATGCAGACCTATTTCGAATTGCGCGGCGACATCGCCGGCAAAACCGTAACCTGGATAGGCGACGGCAACAACATGTGCCATTCCTATATCAATGCCGCCCGCCAGTTCGACTTCAAACTCAACATCGCCTGCCCCGCCGAATATCGGCCCGTGCAGAGCATCGTCGACGCGGCCGGCAATAAAGTTTCCTTTTTCGATACCCCAGAACAGGCGGCCCGGCAGGCCGATCTGGTAGTCACCGACGTCTGGGCCAGCATGGGCCAGGAAGACGAGCAGAAAAAACGCGAGCTCGCCTTCCGCGACTTCCAAGTCAACGCCCAGACCATGCGGGCCGCCAATAAGGATGCGTTGTTCATGCATTGCCTGCCCGCTCATCGTGGTGAAGAAGTGACCGAAGAAGTCATCGACGGACCTCAAAGTGCGATTTTTCCCGAGGCGGAGAACCGTCTCCATGCGCAAAAAGCGCTGCTGGAATTTCTCATCTGCCGATAATTTCGCTAAAATTATGCGTTTAACTCATCATTCAAAGAGCGTAACAGTGAAAAGATCACTCGCCTGTGTGTTTGTTCTGTTCAGCATCAGTGGCTTGGCAAATGCCCGAACGGCTTATGTTACCGACAGCGTCGACATTCCCTTGCGTAGCGGCGAAAGCGAGCGCACCAAGATCGTCAAAATGCTGGCCAATGGCACACCCTTGACCGTGCTGGGAGATAATACCGAAAACGGCTACACCTACGTCCAAGCCGGCAATGGCGCCGAAGGCTTCATCCTGACACGCTACATGACTAGCGAGCCCAGCGCCCGTAGTCAACTGGAAGCGGCCAACAAGAAGCTGGAAGCCATGCTAGAAGAAAACAAACTGCTAAAAACAGCCCAAGCCAGCAACCAGGACATCGGCAAGGAACGCGACAAACTCAGCACCGAACTCAGCGAATTGCAGCAGACCGCCGCCAACGCGATACAACTCAAGCAAAAAAGCGATCTGCTCCAGGAGGAATTAGCCGCCGCACAGCGCGAACTGCAACAATTAAAACGTGAAAATCAGGCCTTGACCGACAGCAGTAATCAGGACTGGTTCCTCTACGGCGGTGGACTGTCCTTGTTCGGCGTAATATTGGGCTTCATCCTGCCCAAGATCAGCTGGCGGCGCAGATCCAGCAGCTGGGACAGTTTTTAATTTTTAACGGATATAACCGCGGGTTTGCCCCGCGGTTATATCCGCCCTTTCCACTTCGGCAGTTTAAGTGCCGCTTTTTGTGTTCAGTTGGAATTACCATGCCTGCATATCGTTCTCATACCACCACTCAAGGCCGCAATATGGCAGGTGCGCGCGCATTGTGGCGCGCCACCGGGATGAAAGAGGGCGACTTCGATAAGCCGATTATCGCCATCGCCAACTCCTTCACCCAGTTCGTGCCTGGCCATGTGCACTTGAAAGATCTGGGACAGCTGGTGGCGCGAGAAGTCGAACAAGCCGGCGGAGTGGCCAAAGAATTCAACACCATCGCCGTCGATGACGGCATCGCGATGGGCCACGACGGCATGCTCTACAGCCTGCCCAGCCGCGACCTGATCGCCGATAGCGTCGAGTATATGGTCAATGCGCATTGCGCCGATGCGCTGGTGTGCATTTCCAATTGCGACAAAATCACCCCCGGCATGTTGATGGCGGCGATGCGCATCAATATCCCGGTGATCTTCGTATCCGGCGGCCCGATGGAGGCCGGCAAAGCCAATCTGACCAATCCGCAAAGCCACGCCATCGAAATCAAAAAGCTGGATTTGATCGACGCCATGGTGATGGCGGCTGACAGCAAAGTCTCCGATAGCGATCTGGCGGAAGTCGAGCGTTCCGCCTGCCCGACTTGCGGCTCTTGTTCGGGCATGTTCACCGCAAATTCCATGAACTGCCTCACCGAGGCACTGGGCCTGTCCTTGCCGGGCAACGGTACGCTGGTCGCCACCCATGCCGACCGTGAACAACTGTTCAAACAAGCCGGGCGACGTATTGTTGAACTGGCCAAACAGTATTACGAACACGACGATGTATCAGTACTGCCGCGTTCCGTCGGGTTTAAAGCCTTCGAAAATGCCATCGCCCTGGACATCGCCATGGGCGGTTCGACCAACACCATTTTGCATTTGCTGGCCATCGCCCAAGAGGCGGGCATCGCTTTCACGATGGCGGATATCGATCGCATGTCCAAGCTGGTGCCGCAGTTATGCAAAGTGGCGCCCAACACCAACAAATACCATATCGAAGACGTGCACCGTGCGGGCGGCATCATGGCGATTCTGGCCGAACTCAACCACGCTGGCAAGCTGCATACCGACGTCCCCACCATCCATGCCAAAA
>JAJRDU010000282.1 GCA_028748685.1 Methylococcaceae bacterium | reverse complement strand
AAATACCCACCCTTTTCTAAAATCGTCCTGACTATCTTCCCTTGTCTGTCTGTCGGAAGGGCATTGGCCGTGCTCGGAGATTTTCGATCGTGGACAATGCCCTTCCGACAACACGATACCTTTTTTAATCGTCGAATAGTTACGGCAAAATATACCTCAATCATTTTGCTTTTTGCCGTGCCTTGCCGCACCGTTGTCCAATTCTCCGCACCGTTTGACAAACAAATAGCGAAGGTCTAAAAGTGGAGTCGATTGCGCCGTTACCGTCGACGATTGCCGCCAAATTGATCCACCACGAACTCAATGTCATCGCCATCAGCGGCGACGGCGGTTTCGGGCATGTTCAAAAGGAAACAGCTAGGCTCGCATTTCGCCAATTTCGTCCTGGACTTCGGTAATCCCGATTTCGTTAAATACGCCGAAGCATACGGCGCGCGGGGCCAAAAGGTTCAAGGCACGGCACAATTGCAAGCCTTGCTGAGCCCCTGCATCGACACAGCGGGCGTGTATGTCATCGAGGTGCCGATAGATTACGCGGAAAACAACCGGGTGTTCACCTAAGAGCTAATGGAAAAATCCTGCATTATTTAAGGAAACGCTGATCAAGTCCTTCGACAGACTAAGGACAAACGGTAAGCAGTTGATTGCGTTCGTGGTGAGCTTGTCGAACCATGAGCGAACCATGAGCGGAATCAACTTATTCAACCTTTCCTTAAGAATCGTCGTCTGCCACTGCACAGGAAAAACCTATGAGCGAATATCCGATTTATCTGGCGGGTCAATTTCAAACCACATCGACGCCGTTGAAGGTGATCAGCCCTTATTCCGGCGAATGTGTTTATCAGACCTACACCGCCGGCCCGGCTGAATTCGAGGCGGCGGTCAAGGCGGCTCAAGCCGCGCAATCAGCGCTAAGGGAGCTTCCGGTCTTCGAGCGTTACCGGATATTGCAGCAGGTATCGGCCGGCGTACTTGCGCACCGCGACGAGTTTGCAACTATCATGGCCCGCGAAGCCGGCAAGCCCTGGAAAACCGCTCAGATCGAGGTGGAACGCGCCGCGCAGACCTTTTTAGTCGCCGCCGAGGAAGCCAAACGCCCGCCGGGCGAGGTGTTGAGCATGTACTGGCATCCTTCCGCCGCCAACAAGGACGCTATCGTCAAATACTTCCCTATCGGTTTGGTCGCGGGCATTTCGCCGTTCAATTTTCCGCTAAATCTGGTCGCCCACAAGATCGCGCCGGCGATCGCGGCCGGTTGTCCGCTGGTACTGAAACCAGCCTCGAAGACGCCTATCAGCGCCCTATTGCTGGCCAAGATCATCCACGAAACCGGTCTGCCGCACGGCGCGCTGTCCGTGCTGCCTATGGACAGACAGACCGGCAGCCGTCTGGTAACCGATCCGCGCTTTAATTTGTTGAGCTTTACCGGCTCGCCAGCGATCGGCTGGCAAATGAAACGCGACGCCGGCAAAAAGAAAGTGGTGCTGGAACTGGGCGGCAACGCGGCGCTGCTGATCGACAAGGATGCCGATGTCGGACTAGTCGTGGCCAAGGCCGTGACCGGCGCATTCAGTTACGCAGGACAATCCTGCATCCACACCCAGCGCATTTATGTCGAGGTGTCGCTGTTCGATGCCTTTGCCAGCCGGTTCTGTTCAAAACTGGAGGAACTCAAGGTCGGCGATCCGGAACTGCCAACCACCGACCTTTCGGTGATGATAAACGAAAGCAATGCCAAACGTATCGAAAGCTGGGTCGACGACGCGGTCAGCAATGGCGCGATATTGCTGGCGGGCGGCAAACGCCAGGGCAGTTTCTTCGCGCCGACGGTGCTGACCAATACCCTTAACCACATGAAGGTCTGCAAGTTGGAAGCGTTTGCTCCGGTGGTGGTAATCGAACCCTTCACCGACTTTAAGCAGGCGGTGGCGGCGATCAACGATTCCAGCTTCGGCTTGCAGGCCGGCGTATTCAGCTTCGACAGCCGCAAGATTCGTTACGCATTCGAGAATCTGCAGGTCGGCGGCGTGATCGTCAACGATGTGCCGACCTTTCGGGCCGATCACATGCCCTATGGCGGCGTGAAGGATTCGGGCCTGGGCCGCGAAGGCCCAAAATATGCCATGTTCGACATGCTGGAACCCAAGTTATTGGTCACTGACCACAGCCATCCATTTTGATCGTACGCGGATTTGCTCGATAAAATGCTGAGCTGTTAAAAACATTGAACGAGGAAATAAATGAGTGAGGCAACAAAGCTACCCAGGGAGCAGATCACGGATGGTTTGCAGCACGCCGCTTTAATCGCCAACATCGTCGCCAACATAGCCGGCATCCGCGATCTGCGCCGCGACATTCACGCCCACCCGGAATTGCGTTTCGAGGAAGATAGGACCGCCGACCTGGTGGCGGCGAAACTCGGCGACTGGGGCATTCCTGTGCATCGCGGCCTGGGCAAGACCGGCGTGATCGGCATCCTCAAAGCCGGCAACTCCGAACGCGCCATCGGCCTGCGCGCCGACATGGATGCGCTGCCGATGCAGGAACAAAACCGTTTCGACCATGCCTCGCGGCATCCCGGCAAGATGCACGGCTGCGGCCACGACGGCCATACCGCGATGCTTCTGGCGGCGGCCCGCTATCTGGCCGAACATCGAAATTTCGACGGCACGGTCTACCTTATTTTTCAGCCGGCGGAAGAAGAAGGCGGCGGCGCCAATGAGATGATCAAGGACGGCCTGTTCGAACGTTTCCCTATGCAGGCGGTGTACGGCATGCATAACTGGCCGGGCCTGGCGGTGGGACAATTTGCCATCAGCGAGGGTCCGGTGATGGCCTCCAGCAACTTGTTCCGTATCGTGGTTCGCGGCAAAGGTTGCCATGCCGCGCTGCCGCATTTAGGCTTGGACCCGGTGCCGGTGGCGGCGCAAATAATCACGGCCTTTCAGACCATCCTGACACGCAACGCCCATCCCCTGGAAAACGGCTTGCTGTCGGTGACCATGCTGCATGCCGGCGAGGCCAGCAACGTCATCGCCGACACCTGCGAACTGGCCGGCACGGTGCGCGGCTTTTCCAGCGAATTATTGGATTTGATCGAACGCCGGATGGAAGAAATCGCCCGATACACTTGTCTGGCGCATGGCATGGACTGCGATTTCGAATTCACCCGCAATTACCCGACCACCGTCAACCACCAACAACCGGTGGCCGTCGCGCGGCGGGTGATGGCTTCTATCGTCGGCGAAGAGCAGGTACTGCCACAACAGCCGACCATGGGCGCGGAAGACTTCGGTTTCATGCTGCAGCAGACTCCCGGCTGTTATTGCTTCATCGGCAATGGCGACGGCGACCACCGCAGCACCGGACACGGAGCCGGGCCTTGCACCCTGCATAATGGCAGCTACGACTTTAATGACGAACTGTTGCCATTGGGGGCGACATATTGGGTCAGGCTGGTCGAGACATGTTTACCGGAGAAGCTAGAGTAGCCGGCGATGAAGCGATGTGCGGCACCGTCAGCATCGGCATCGCCGATTCAACTCATGCCGGCCTGGAATTCAGTTCACTGATCACCGCCGCCGATAAAGCCATGTACCGGGCCAAACAGGACGGCCGCAATCGGGTAGTCATGCATTCGGCGTATGCCTATGCTTGACCCGTAGGCATTCGCCAGTCGGCGTTTGGCACATTAATTTCGACGTTTCAGCCTTAAGTTTTTCGCGCCCCGATTGATCGCCATGCTAGGCAATTCGCATGATTGCGAGGCCAGCCTCCGTTTTGTGCCTGGGTGGGCAATGCTTTTCCGCCCACCGTTTAGCCGCAACCGTTGGACAACAAATCATTTTTTCCAGCAATTGAACCTATAGACTCGTCGCCAGAATTAACTGATGACGAATTTATAGCTCACCCGGTGCACCGTAGTGTTCTTGTCGTCTTTCGTTATCTTTCATAACAATTCAACGAGGATACCCTTATGAACCGCTATCTAATATCCACACTATCTTGCGCTTTGTTTTTGTCATTGACCATCAGCGAGTCTAACGCCGGAGAAATATTGAAGTGCGAAAAAAGAACAAAACCCGCAGTATCCAGAATTTCCGTACAAGGTGAAGACCTAACCCCGGGCGCAATGTATACAGCAACCGTCAGTTCTGGTAATTACTCGGCATTTGCGTTGACGGCAGCCGATGTGGCTGGTGTCGTTAATGTGGACTTCAACAGCAACCCCAACGATATCTTGGCAGGCAAGACAGCCATTAATCCGCAATTCATAGGCAGCGAGGTAGATCTAGTCATTACCGATGCATTAGGCAACAGAGTAATCGAGACAAGTGCCGTCTGTAAAACAAAGTAGTAATGCATGCAGGAAGCTTGAATTTTAAGCATGTCCTGTCACCACCATTCCACATCGGGTTTGGATCAAACCCGATGTGGAAGACTTTCAACAGACGCCAGCGCAATGGAAAATCATCATCGCCTTCCGGCAGTGTCCAGATGCAGTGCAGATGTTCCGGCAACACCACCAGGCCTCAATCACAAACGGATACCGTTGTTGCACGTATCGGCAAGCCTCGTGCAACGTCTCGACATGGCGAATCAATAAATCGTTGTGTTTGCGTTTGGCAAGATTGACGGTAAAGAAATAAGTACCGCCGAGTACGCGGTGCGTCACTTTCCATTGAGCGCCCTAACGTAGAGCTAACCGGCGCTGCGCGGCTTTATCGCGCAGCGTCCAGCGACTGAAAGGAGCGGGGTTGAGCGCCGGGTTAGGCAGCATTCTCGCCCTCCGGCTCAAGCGGCTTTCCTAGCCCAGCAAACGGCCTGGTGAATGGAACTCCATTGAATGTATGCGTACAGCACTTGCAGGATGGCACCAAGCTGGATGGGCCGAGCGAAGGATCTACAACCTGAAGAAGCCCCGCTTCATCAACGTACATGCCGCTAAAGAAGCTTGACTCTCCGTAGCGGACATATCGCTGGCGCTCATGCTCTCTATTTGCGACCAGCCAGAAGATCGGTTCAGACCGATCAAGGCGCGCTACGGCCTCGCTATACACATCACTCCATTTCTGCCCACGTTTTGAGAGAAGAAATTTGAAGAGTGGGGTGTAGTCGAGTCCTCGTCTTCTGCGGCCATGCATGGACTCGCGGGAAGGTTCTTCATCCGTCTTCGAGCGCGAGTTCCGATCGTCCCGGTAGTCACCACCGCTGGCGTGATGCACACCATGGGCAGTTGTGTTTACCTTTCGGTAGAGAGGGCGTTTCTCCGGAGTCTTCAAAATGCGGCCTAACGTGCAGCTAAGGGGCGCGCCGAAGGCGCGTCCCAGCGACCGGAGGGAGCGAACTTGAGCGAAGGGTTAGGGCTTTTTGGAAAAGCCAAAGCGTGCTTTAAATGCATATGCTGCTCCAGGAACACCAATGAAGATGAGATACATCAGCGCGTTGAAAATTGACGGTTCGCTACGCCTGCCTGTCCAAAAAATACCGCCTAGTAATTCGGAGACTAAGTAAACCAGACCCATGATAAAGATAGCGCTGCCAATTGTGCTTCCGACAAACTGTCTGACACGGCCTTTTGTAAAGCATGCGATGGTGATGAATAGACAAAATGCACCAAACAAATAGAAATAGACTGCCTTTTCAGTTGGCGGTGCAACCAAAAGCATAACAACACCGAACAGGCCTGAAATAACACCAAGAGTAATTCTGGCTCCGAGGCTTAGCCCTTGGTTAATTGTTTCATTAGCCTGTTCATACATGGGACGGCTCCTATTGCCCTAACGTA
>JAJRDU010000281.1 GCA_028748685.1 Methylococcaceae bacterium | reverse complement strand
CAAAGTCGAAGCGTGGACGGCCTATAACACACTCACCCATAGGGTGATTGAAAAATCCCGCTCATCCTTCGACAAGCTCAGGACGAACGGTATTTTTCAAGACTCAACTGCTCTTTTTAGGATCATACCTCTTATCTTCTTCGTCAATCCGGCATGAATTCGCTTCCTGCTGGCCGGCATCCTTAGACCGCTCAGTATTCACATCGGGCGGATAGCGCCCATTCCCCAAAAATGCAACAGGTTTTGTGATGATAGTCTATCCCAGGGACCTTGTTCGGGTTCGAAAGGGGGCTAGCTTATGGGCGGTTTACTGTGAGAATATCGCCTATCGGATTTTCGACTATGCTTCGCACTCTAAATAATAAAAAAAATAAATAGGAATCAACGATGCGGCTAAATTGCCGGCTACAAAGGCTAGCAACAAACTACCTTTGCTTTTTTCTTTTATGTCTTCCCATCTCAGGTGTTGTAAACGGCGCGGCGGCCGATGAGGCTTCGCCGGACATCGAGGATTTGTCGATTAACGAACTGATGCAGATGGAAGTTTCGTCGGCGTCCAGAAAATCGCAGACCTTGTCGGATACGGCTGCGGCTGCCTTCATCATCAGCCAGGACGACATTCGCCGCTCCGGCGTGACCAGCATACCGGAGGCCTTGCGTTTGGCGCCCGGTATCGAAGTGGCGCGGATCAACTCAAGCTCATGGGCGATTACCGCGCGCGGCTTCAACGGCAGATACGCCAACAAGCTGCTGGTGCTGATGGATGGCCGTACGGTCTACACACCGTTGTTTTCCGGGGTGTTCTGGGATTTGCAAGATACGCTGATGGAAGACATCGAGCGCATCGAGGTGATACGCGGTCCCGGCGCGGTGATGTGGGGAGCCAATGCGGTCAACGGCGTCATCAACATCATCACCAAGAAAGCCAAGGACACCCTGGGCAATCTGTTCGCCGCTGGCGGCGGCAACCAGGAGCGCGGCTTCGCCGGCTACCGGCACGGCGGTCAGGTGGGCGATGATGGCAGTTACCGGGTTTATGCCAAAACCTTCGAACGGGAAGCCTTCGTCGATACCGCCGGTCAGAGGTTGCATGATGATTGGCGCTCCGTTCAAGCGGGATTCCGCATCGACAACCGCTTATCCAGCGATCATCGCTATACCGTGCAAGGCGATGTCTACCGGAAAAACGTCGGCAGTACCGTTACTCCTCTCACCGTCCTGCCACCTTTCAACACCATTTACAACGTCGACGACCATGCCGACGGCGCCAACCTGCTGGCGCGCTGGGAAGGCAATCTCAGCGATGGTTCCGAGGTCATGTTGCAAGGCTATTATGACTGCGTCAATTTTGTTGCCCCGGGGCTATCCGACGACCAGAACATGTTGGACATCGATTTTCAGCACCGTCTGCATCCCAGCGCCAGCCACGATTTGATGTGGGGTGCAAATTACCGTTACATTCACAGTACTACGGGCAACAGCTCGGCGATTGGGTTTACGCCCAACAGTCTTGGCTATCACGCCGGGGGCGTGTTCGTTCAGGACGACATTACGTTAATTGACGATACCTTGCGCTTGATTCTGGGCAGCAAACTCGAGGAAAGCCGTTTCGGCAACACCCAGGTGCAACCCAATGCCCGGCTGCTCTGGACGCCCGCCGACAAGCACACGGTATGGGCCTCGGTTTCCAGAGCCTCCCGCACCCCTTCGCGCGGCGAAGCGCAGGCTAACGTAGCTCTGGGCGGAGGGCCGGCGGGCCTTCCTGTTCCGTTTGACCAAGTTCAGGTTCAAGTGATGGCGCAACCTAACCCTAACCTGAAGGCGGAAAAAGTCTTCGCCGCGGAAATCGGCTACCGGACCCAATGGACCAGCCGGTTCTCAACCGACCTGACCGCATTCAGCAATCAATACTCCGACCTGATCATGTTCCGCCGAGGGGAACCCTATTCTTCGGCATTGCCAGCACCAATGTTGTTGCTTATAAATCAACCCAAGGTTTGGTACAACGCCACGCACGACGTCACCACACGTGGCATAGAGCTTTCCTCCGATTGGCAGGTTTTTGATTGGATGCGATTCATTGGCAACTACAGTTACCTGAAAATGGAAATACCTTTAGATCCCGACAATCCGGACACGGCCGGTCTCAGCCCCAAGCATCACGGTTCCTTGCGTTGGCAGATGGATTTGGTCGAGCGGACCAAGCTGGATCTTACCTTGAGGCATGTCGGTCGGCTCGCCTCGTCCAGCCAATCCGTACCGGCCTATACTACTTTCGACGCGCGGCTTGCCTATCAACCGTATTCCGGCATGGAATTGTCCGTCGTTGCCCAAAACCTATTCTCGCCACAACATTTGGAATTTAGGGACGCCCCCGCCGTCTCGTTGACCGACTATTCAGCGCAAATACCGCGTTCAATTTACGGCAAGATCACTTTGAATTATTGATTTTTCAACGCTCGAGAGTAATGACGATGAGTAAACTCTGGAAAAAACTGCCCTGGATACTGGCCGGGATCTTGGTTCTGATCGGACTGTTGGTGCCGTCGTTACTGCCCTGGGCATTGTTGGTGGCGGTGGTCGTTGCTTGTCTGTTCATGCCGAAACGAGGTTTGATCGGGCCGGTGGAACTGCCCGCGGACGACGCCTTTTTACCGACGCAACAAGTGCAATGGTGGTATTGGACCGGACATTTGCACAGCGACGATGGACGGCGTTTCGGCTTCGAAATCGTGTTCTTTACCTTCGACAGTTTTCTGTTCATGCGCGATCAACTGGTGCAGGCCGCCATCACCGATGTCGATGGCCAACGCTTTAAATTCGAGGAATTCGTCGAATTTCATCTTCCCAAGCGGATCAAGAACGGTTTCAATCTCAGCTCCGGTGCCGGCGACAAAGTCACCGCCGTCGGTGGCGACGGCCATGACCGCTTGCACGCCCAAGTGGGCGAATACGTGCTCGATATTACGTTGGAAGCGACACAACCGCCGGCCTTACATTACGGCGGCGACGCCCATCCATATCGTTTCGGCGGTTATACCTATTATTACTCGCGGCCGAAAATGGAAACCAGCGGTACGCTGACGATAGCCGGCGAGACTTTCCATGTCAGTGGCAACAGCTGGTTCGACCGCCAATACGGCGAGCTTTATCAGGCTATTCAGCAAGGCTGGCAATGGTTTGCCATCGAGCTGGACGACAATCGGCAGATCATGTTGTTCGATTTCAAGGGCAACGATTCGGCGGTGGAAAAGTCCGGTTCGATTACCGATGCCGAAGGTCGTACCGTTCAGTTGGCCGCGCACGAGTTTCAGGTCACCGTACTCGATGAATGGACCAGTCCGGATACCGGCTGCACTTATCCATCGGGATGGGAGGTCGAGGTTAGAGGCGAAAAATTCATCGTCCAACCTCTGCTGAAGGATCAGGAATTGCACGCTAAGCATCTGTTTTGGGTTGGCCCGGTCTATTGGGAGGGCGCGTGCAGCGTCGGTGGCGCGGTTAATGGCAAGGCTTATGTGGAACTCAACGGTTATTGCCGCTGCCCGCTTAAAGGTATCTAGGGAAATGCCGGTCACAGGGTTTTCGCCGATGCCGGATTACCTATCCGCTAGCGTCGGCCGATCGGAGACGATGTTCGCCAGAGATCGTTCGAGCAGCGGAGCCGGCCTATCGTTCCCGCCACGCCGGCACGCATAGCCGCCAAGCACCGCGATTACGGATTTTAAACTACCGTTCATAGCCTTTCGGCCGAGTCTATTCTTACCTCACTCATGAAGCATCAAGGACAGCGCGCAGCAGACATAGCGGCCTGGTTAAACCGGCTGCACCGCAGGTTTAGAGTGCAGCGCGCCATGGTCAGCGGATGCCTGGCCGGAATTTCGGCCTTTCTTCAAACCTCTCGCCGTCAATTGATCAGGATCTGTCTACCCATGGTTTTGCTGTTGCCGGGCGCTTGGCAATTACTGCCGGCGGACGGACTATCGGAAGGGCAGATCAAGGCGGCCTACATTTATAACTTCGCTAAATTCGTGGAATGGCCCGTGGAGGCCTTGCCGGCCGGCGCCGAAATCTTACTGTGCGTCGTCGGAAATAACGTGCTGGATGGCGCACTCGATGCACTGGACGGGCGCAACGCCAGCGAGCGCAAGCTGCGCGTCGCTCAACGCAGTTACTCCGACCTTACGTTGGCCGGCTGCCATCTGTTGTTCATCGGTAGCTCCGAGCAACAGCGTTTCCTGGTTATCCTCAAAAACTTGAACGATGCACCGGTGTTGACTCTATCCGACATCGCGGATTTTGCGGAAAAAGGCGGCGACGTCGGCCTGCTGTTTCGTGACAACAAGGTGGTGTTCGAAATCAATCTGGAAACTATCCGTAACGCCCGGCTGCATTTGCCGAGCCAACTATTGAATATCGCATCTTATGTTTACGGGAGATAGTTCTTTGCCTGACTTATCCGGTTTTTCAAATTGGTCGCTACGCCGAAAACTGGTGTCCATCATCATGTTGAGTTGTGCGGCGTGTCTGTTCGTCAGCCTCTCGGTGATGGTGGTCAGTTCGGCGGTCAACCGCTACCAGGATGCTCTGCACGAATTGTCCAGCATGGCCGATGTGTTGGCGGAAAACGGCCAAGCCGCGTTGGTGTTTTCCGATCGGCGCGAAGCCCGTCGGCTGCTGGAATCGTTGAAGGATCATCCGGAAATTGTTTCCGCCTGGATGCTATCCGCTGATGGCGTGGCCTTGTCTTCCTGGAGCCGGCGTGGGAATGCCGGTGATATGCCGGCTGTTTACCTGGCTCAGTCCCGCGCATTGGATACCGATTTCTGGGGCCGCCGCGCCGAGTTGTTCACGCCGGTGATCAAAAATTCCGAGCTGATTGGCTTTGTGTTGCTGCAAGCCGATTTCACTGAACTGTGGAACAATCAATTGGCCGATCTGGGCAAGGGGCTGGGCGCCGCCGGGCTGGCGCTGATATTGGTTTATCTTCTGGCAAACCGTCTGCAAAGGATTATCTCGGAACCGATAGAGGAATTAGCCCAAGCCACCCGTATCATTAGGGATGATAAAAATTACGGCCTGCGGGTGGAGCCGCGCGGCCATGACGAGATAAGCGATCTGGTACGGGCGTTCAATGCCATGTTGAGCGAGATTCAACTTCGGGACCAAAATCTGACGGGGCACCGCGATCGCCTGGAATTGGAGGTAGCGCAACGTACAACAGAGTTGCTGCAGGCCAAGGATGAAGCGGAAGCCGCCTCGCGGTCCAAAGGCATGTTCCTGGCTAACATGAGCCATGAAATCCGCACGCCGATGAACGCCATCATCGGCTTGTCCGATCTGGCGTTGAACACTGATCCGCCAGCCAAACTGCGGGATTATCTGCGAAAAATCCACACCTCGTCGCTGGCGTTGTTGGCGATTACCAACGATATTCTCGATTATTCCAAAGTCGAAGCCGGGCGGATGGAGTTGGTGGGAGAGCCGTTCTGTCTCGAGGAAGTGCTGGAAAATGTCCTTAATCTATTCATCGTCCACGCCGAGGAAAAAGGCTTGGAAGTGGTGATGGAACTGGATCCCGCCGCGCCGCGACGCTTGGTCGGCGACGCGTTGCGCCTTGGGCAGGTGCTGAACAATCTGGTCGGCAACGCCGTCAAGTTTACCGACGCTGGGGAAATCCACATCAAGGTCGGGCAGTTGGCCTCGGCGCACGGCTATTCGACGCTGAATTTTTCGGTGCGAGATACCGGCATCGGCATAACGGAGCACCAGATTGCCAATTTATTTCAAGCCTTCACTCAGGCCGACGGTTCGATTACTCGCCGTTTCGGCGGTACCGGTCTCGGGCTGACCATCAGCAAGCGGTTGGTGGAAATGATGGGCGGGGATTTAAGCGTGCACAGCAAGGCCGGCGAAGGCAGCACATTCGAGTTCACGCTGTTGCTGCCTTTCGCGGAAGATGAGAAAGCCGGTCAAATTTCCGGCCATCTGCAAAGCATGCGGGTGTTGATCGTCGATGACCTGGACATCTCCCGGCAAATGCTGCGTGACATCTTGCAGGCCTGGGGCTTTCAAGTCGAGGAAGCGGTTAGCGGAGAGGAAGCGCTGTCGCATCTGCGGACAGCCAACGACGCCGGCCAGGACTTCGAGCTGGTGCTGCTGGACTGGAAAATGCCCGGCCTGGATGGCATACAGGTCACTCGTGCGATTAGGGATATGGTGAGTAGGGAGGAAATTCGCCACGCCCCTGTGGTGATCATGGTCACCGCGTTCAGCCGCGAAAAGCTGATGCGGGCGGCCGCCGATATCGTGCCGGACGATATTCTCGTCAAGCCGGTGATGCCTTCGATGCTGCTGGATGCACTGACGCGTCTGCAGGGTGGCAAGATATTTCAGGTTGGCGAACAAGCCCGTCCCCAGCTCGCCGCCATGGCGGCGCCCATCCTCGGCGCGCGCATCCTGCTGGTGGAAGACAACGAGGTCAACCAGATCGTGGCGCGCGAATATCTGGAGAACGCCGGCCTGATCGTTACGCTGGCCAATAACGGCCGGGAAGGCGTGGAAGCAGTCCAAAAAGCCGTGTTCGATGCCGTGTTAATGGATCTGCAAATGCCGGAGATGGATGGCATCGAAGCGACCCGAATCATTCGCCAGGATGCGCGTTTTGCCAATTTGCCCATCATTGCGATGACAGCCGCCGTTCAGGAACGGAACCGTGACGATTGCTACGCCGCCGGCATGAACGATCATGTGGGCAAGCCCGTTTTGCCGCAGAGCTTGATGGCGGCGCTGGTGCGCTGCATCAAGCCAAGTGTTCGATCGTTACCGGCCGGTTCCGCTGCGGTAAGCCCCAGTTCAAGTTTCGGTTTACCGGCCGAGCTACCCGGTTTCGATCTGGATTATATTCGGAACACGATAGGCGACGACGGCGTTAAATTGCAGCGCTTGCTCGATCGCTTCAGCGAGATGTTCGCCGACTCGGCGGAGCGCTTACGCGAATTCCTTAGTGACGGAAAAATCGATCAAGCGGCGGAATGCCTACACACTTTGAAGGGAGCCGCCGGCGTTCTCGGTGCCACCGAGCTAAGCCAAGCGGCAGCACGAGTGGAAGATAGTTTGAGTCAGAGTATGCCGGTCGACGAATATAGAAGGTCTTTCGAACACTGTCTAACCGCAACCTTGCAAACCATCGCCGGCTTGAGAGGATCGCTAGCTAGCGAGGAAGGCAGCGATGAAAATTGCGATTGGCCCGCGGCCAGGGAGCTTGCCGGTCAATTGTGGACATTGTTGGAAGGCAGCGACTTCGTGCCTCGAGAGTCACTGGAAATGTTGAAAAACGCATTGCCCGGCCGGCATACCCGGCAGTTGCTGCAACAAATAGAAAAACAGATCGACAATATCGACTACCGGCAGGCGCTAGCGACTCTAGCCGAACTGGAAACCATCATAGAACGCCATATACACTGAGGATGGCCATGAATTCCGAAACCTCCAAGCCTTTGATCCTGATCGTCGACGATACACCCACCAATATCCAGGTGCTGGCGGAAAATCTGATCAAGGATTATCGAGTCAAAGTAGCAGCCAGCGGCGAGGCCGCCTTGGAGGCCATTGCCTTGCAGGGTCCGCCTGATTTGATCCTGCTGGACGTGATGATGCCGGACATGGACGGTTACGAGGTGTGCCGCCGACTGAAAAATGATCCACAAACCAGCGCTATCCCGGTGATATTCGTCAGCGCGCTGAATGGCGGCGAAGACGAGGAGCGCGGTCTCAATCTCGGGGCGCTGGATTACATCACCAAGCCTTTCTACCTGCCCGTCGTCAAGGCCAGGATACGCAATCATATTCGTCTCAAACAGATGGCCGACATGCTGGAGGCCATGGCCTGGATGGACGGTCTGACGGGCATTCCCAACCGCCGGCGTTTGGATCAGGTGCTGGAAAACGAGTGGAAACGCGCGCAACGCAATCAGAAGCCGCTGGCGGCGATCATGGTGGATGTCGATTATTTCAAAGCCTATAACGACTGCCACGGACATGGGACGGGCGACATTTGTTTGAAACAGGTTGCCACGGTGCTGGCCTCCTCGGTGAGCAGACCCGGTGATCTGGTGGCGCGTTACGGCGGCGAGGAATTCGTGATGTTGATGCCGGAAACCGACACCGATGGCGCGCGAGGAATAGCCGAAGAATTATGCCGGCGCATCGAGTCTCGGCAAATTCCTCATGCCGGGTCCGGCGTTTCCTGTTGGGTTACGATCAGCGCCGGCTATGCGGCGCTGATTCCCGAACAGGAGCAAGCGCCGACGGCGTTGCTGGATGAGGCCGATCGAATGCTGTATCTGGCCAAGGATTCCGGCCGCAACCGTGCCAGCGGTGATCTGTCGGCATAAGGCCGTTCCGATAAATCCTTCGATACGCTCAACGCTTACCTTTCGTGGCGAGCCCTTCGGCTTCGCTCGGGACAAACGTGTCGAACCATGAATGGCATCAAATTGTTCAGTGTTCTTTAAAAGTATTGCCCATGCCGGCTCGTAGGCAGCGTCAAAATCGGCCAAATCGTCCCGCTACGATGAAGTCGGTGCGAACCGGTTATGGTGTTTATCCGAAGGCTTTTACGATAAGCCAGGCATCTCGGTTTTAAGGGTCGCCGACATTTTTCAGGCCGCATTTAACTTCGTAGCGGCATTATCGATACGAAAATTGACAGCCCATCCGGTAATGATCAAGATGTTAACGGTTGATTCGACGATAAGCGCACTGCCGTTCTGCGCACGCCTGGAGATTCAGCCACAAGGGCCTTGCATCGAAGATAGAGGTATGGCTTTTGGCCCCAATCGAAACGATGGCCAAATTAATCCGGACCTTGCATGAAGTGGTTTTCAAATTCAGAAATTTTTTATCCGTGGCTACTTTGAGGTGCCGATGAGCCTTACAAAACGCATTATCTTGATCTTTACCGTGTTGGTTTCCTGCGTGGGCTGCGATCAGGCCACCAAGGCCGTTGCCCAATCGTTATTGTCCGAAACCGAAATCTGGTCGTTTTGGGGCGACTGTTTGCGCCTGCAACTGGCGCATAATCACGGCGCTTTTCTAAGCCTGGGCGACTCGCTGCCGCAAGCCGTGCGCGACGGGCTATTCTCCGGCGGCGTCGCCTTGATGCTACTGATGTTGCTGGGCTATATCTTGTTTTCCAAATCGGTTTCACCGTCCTCGATCTGCGCTTTTTCGCTGTTATTGGCTGGCGGCTTGGGCAATCTGATCGATAGACTGATGTACGGCGGCTACGTGGTGGATTTCATCAATATCGGCATCGGGCCAATCCGCACCGGTGTATTTAATGTCGCCGATGTGGCCGTGGTCGTCGGCGCGTTGATGTTGGTGGTTGGTATGCCCGTAAAAACAACAACACCAGTTAAGGGATGAATCCATTCGGCGAATATCCGCAATACGATGCCTTGGGCCTGGCTCGGCTGGTTCAATCCGGCGAGATTTCGGCCGGCGAATTGCTGGCGGTGGCCCAGGCGCGTCTGGCTGAGTTCAATCCGCATCTCAACGCCGTCGTCACGCCCATGGATACACTGGCGGAATCGCTGCTCGAGAATCTGGCCGGCCGCGGGCCGTTTACCGGCGTACCGTTTCTGGTCAAAGACCTGATGCTGCGCTTCGCAGGCGTCCCGATGTCGAACGGCTGCATGGCGATGAGGGATTACCGTCCCGCCGCCGATAGCGAAATGGCCGAAAGATTAAACGCATCCGGCCTGATTA
Source organism: Methylococcaceae bacterium (assembly GCA_028748685.1). Taxonomy (GTDB): domain Bacteria; phylum Pseudomonadota; class Gammaproteobacteria; order Methylococcales; family Methylomonadaceae; genus Methylomonas. The sequence goes on along the minus strand of JAJRDU010000281.1, from coordinate 7,268 downwards.
CCTTTGGCAAAACCAACACCTCCGAGCTCGGCGCATCGGCTCTAGTCAATAACGCCGTATTCGGTAAAACCCTCAATCCCTGGAATTTGAACCTTAACTCGGGCGGCTCCAGCGGTGGCAGTGCCGCAGCAGTGGCTGCTCGGATCGTGCCGATGGCCTATGCCAGCGACGGTGGCGGCTCGATTCGGCTGCCGGCTTCTTATTGCGGCGTCTTCGGTTTCAAACCGTCTCGAGGCTTGAATCGCTTCGAAGATTTGTCCAGTGCTTGGGGTGGGGCGGTGGTCAGCCACGCGCTTACGATCAGTGTGCGCGACAGCGCCGCCTATCTGGATCTGGTCGCCGGCAATACCGATCAGGGTTATTCCATCAGCAATCCGCCGCCGCGGTCTTATTTGTATGCCACGACACAAGCGCCGAAACCGCTAAAAATTGCGTTCATCAAACAAGCGCCGACCGGCACCCCGGTGCATGGCGAATGCCTCGCAGCCGCCACGCTGGCCGCCAAACATTGCGAGGCGCTTGGCCATGCGGTGGAAGAGTCGGCCTGGAGTTTCGACGGGCGCGAGCTGATGCGCGCCTTCCTGACCGTGATTTTCTACTATACCGCGCGGGATGTCGGCAACATCGCGCAACTGCTGGATATACCTGAATCCAGGCTGGCTATCGAGTTGAATACCCGCTTCATGGCGGCTTTTGGTAAAGGTATAGCCGACGAACAGGTCCAACGGGCGCTGGCGGTATGGCGGCGAGCGGCCACTCGGCTGGATGAGTTTTATCAACGTTACGACGCGATCCTGACCCCGACGGTCGCCACGCCGCCGTTGCCATCCGATGCACTCGATCCCAATGTCCTCGAAAAGTGCTTGATGCGCGGACTGCTGGCAAGCGGATTGGCGAAAAAACTACTTCCCATGCTCCTGCTTGATCCCATCATCGATAAGGCGGTATGCCAAACGCCATTCACGCCAATAGCCAACATGACCGGCCAGCCGGCGATGTCGGTGCCGCTATATTGGGATAACGGCGGCCTGCCGCACGGCGCGCAGTTCATGGCCGCCGAGGGCAATGATCGCCTGTTGTTGCAACTGGCTGCCCAACTCGAACAAGCCGAACCTTGGAAACACAAGCTGCCGCCGTTATGCACTCATTAAGGCAAGCCTTGGCATATCGGCAAGTCGGCGCCGACTATGGCCGGCTGGTGATTTATTTCCACGGTACGCCAGGCTCGCCCGACGAATGCGAAATATTCGATGGTTACGGGAAAACTCATAATCTGAGCATCGTTTGCTACGACCGCTCGGCTATTGATCCGCAGTTGCATGGCAGCGCTTATTACCAATACCTGGCCGATGAGATTACCGATAGAGCGGCCGGTAAAGCGGTCGACTTTATCGGTTTTTCGATAGGCGCCTTCATAGCCTTGCAAGTCTGTCGTGTGATGAACGGGTCTGTGCGTAGCCTGCACCTGGTTTCCGCCGCCGCGCCGCTGGACGCCGGCAACTTTATCGACTTGGCGGCGGGAAAGGCTGTTTTCCGGCTCGCTCAAAACCATCCGTCCGCATTTTCGTGGCTGGCTGGTCTGCAAGGTTTGCTAGCTAGCGTCTCTCCCGGCCTGTTGTTTCGGTTGCTATTTTCCAGCGCCGCCGGTGAAGACAAGGCACTAGTCGCAGACGGCGCGTTTCGCACGACCATTAGCCGGGCGCTGAAGACTTGCCTTAGCCGTCCGAAAGCCTATGTACGCGACATCGAGGCCTACGTTCAACCGTGGAAAGAGTCCATGGCAGACATCAGCGTCGATACCGTCATCTGGCATGGCGCGGAAGACAATTGGTCGCCGGTTTCCATGGCGGTTTATCTGGAGTCGGCGCTGCCCAACTGCTCGAAAATCACGATACAGGACGGACTTTCCCATTATTCCTGCCTGTATCGAAGCGCCCCGACGATATGCATGTCGATCGACACTTCAAACTAACCGAGGCAGAAATACCTTTTCGTTACGGCATAAAACCACCAGCAAAACCTCTTTTTGGTGGCTGTAGTCTAAAAGGCTAAACGGATTCTCTCTTTCACCGAAGGACAAATATGCTTCTAACCATTCAAAAAGAGATACACATTACTGCAAGTCCAACCCTGGTTTATGACGCAATCACCGATCCAAACAAGATCGTTAGCTACTACCCCATCGAAGCCGTCCGGTCCGATAACCAAGTCGGTGGGCAAATTATTTTTGAAGGAAAAATCGGCGAGGCCCCCTTTACCGATTACGGCGTCATCGAAGTTTTCGATCGTCCCCGCGAATTCAAATATAGTTACTGGAGCGATAACCACGGCACTGCTCGCCTTCCCGAGAATCATATGTCTATTCAATATCTTTTGAGCGGTAACGAAGATGGAACCAGGCTGATACTTGAGCATGCAAACTTACTGACCGAAGAACGCCGGGCTAAGATGGCTGGCATCTGGGATTATCTTCTGACACAGCTTAAATCGTACGTGGAACGGACCTAACCCGTTTCATTACGGCACTTTTGTTTACCCATCCGATTCGCTTATGTATATCCCCAAACACTTCGAAGAACCCCGCATCGATGTCATGCAGGCATTGATTCGCGATCATCCGCTGGCGACTTTAGTGACCTTGTCAGCCGACGGCCTCAACGCCAACCATATTCCGCTGCATTTGGCGGCGGATGACGGCTCCCATTACGGCAGTTTGCGCGGGCACGTTGCCAGGGCCAATCCGCTCTGGAGAGACTTCGAGAAGCAGACGGAGGTGCTGGCGATTTTTCAATCCGAGAACGCTTACATCTCACCATCCTGGTACGCCACCAAACGGGAATCCGGCAAAGTCGTGCCGACCTGGAACTACGCCGCCGTGCACGCCTATGGCCAGTTAAAGGTGATCGACGATCCGGCCTGGCTACGCCAACAACTCGAAGCCTTGACGATGGAACGGGAAGCGACGTTTCCGGAGCCATGGTCCGTCGCCGACGCTCCGCACGACTTTACCGAGCGGCTGATAGGACAGATAGTCGGTATCGAAATCAACGTGACACGTTTGTTAGGCAAATGGAAAGTCAGTCAAAACCAGCCGCCGGAAAACCGCATCGGCGTGATCAAAGGCTTGAACGACTTCGACCAACCGGAAATGGCGGCGCTAGTCGCTGCCGGCCCAAACACCTAAATCCCAACTTATCTCGAATTCTCGAAATTTACATGAATACACTGACCGTCCGCCAAGCCGTGCTGTCCGATCTGAATGTACTGTTTCCGCTGTTTGACGACTATCGCCAGTTTTACGGAAAAGCTTCCGATCCGACAGCCGCGTGCTCGTTTCTATTGGATCGATTTAACCACGGCGAATCGGTGTTGTTTATCGCCGAAAAAGAGTCTATTGCCGTGGGCTTCGCTCAGCTTTACCCCTGTTTTTCTTCGGTATCGCTGGCTCGGACCTTCATTCTCAACGACCTATTCGTCGACGCAAGATACCGCAGACAAGGTGTGGCCAAGCGCCTCCTCGATGCGGCGGCTGAATACGCGGCGGCCCTGGCCGCGATACGCCTGACCCTGTCGACGGCAGTCGTCAATACCGAGGCGCGGTCGCTTTATCAAGCCGCCGGTTGGGTGCGCGACGAACAATTTTATGTCTACCATTTGCCGATACCCGCCACCTAAGCCATGAATGCCCTATACGCTAGGTTCAGCTTAAACCGCGAAATCTGTCTTGCCGTTAATCACTGGCATGGCCGTTTCGTCGATCCGTCGACCTGGGGGCGAACAGCGACTATCAATCGAATTCCTTTTTTCAGCCGTCAGTTCGGTTTAATCGGTACGGGTTAGCCTGGCGACGCGAAGACCGCAATCGGCGCTGGTCGGCATTGCAGAGAATCGTTAATCGGGTTTGATCGTCCGCTTGCGACCATTGACAGATTTCGTCCAGGGACCGAAAACAGCCCAGGCAGATGTTGTCCTGGTTCAGGCAGCAGTTTCTGACGCAGGGCGAAGGGATGGAGGGTTGCGGAGCCGTCATGCTTCCGCCGATTCACTCAACCGCGCCAGGATCTGTTTGGCGATTACCACATCTTCCCTGATTTGGCTCTGTAGCGCCGCTAGCGTCGGAAAACACATTTCGTCGCGGATTTTTTCCTTGAAATGCACTTCGACATAGCGGCCGTAAATATCGGCATTGAAGTTGAACAGATGGGTTTCCAGCACGACCCGGGAACCGCCATTCACGGTGGGACGGGTGCCGACATTGGCCACGCCTTGGTATTCATTGCCGTCCAGACCGGTCATCGTCACCGCAAACACGCCGACGATGGGCGTGTTTTTTCGGAACATCTCGACATTGGCTGTGGGGAAGCCCAGCTGCCGGCCGCGTTTATCGCCGTGCGCCACCCGGCCGCACACCGAATAATCGCGGCCCAGCATGATACGGGCTTGATCCAGCCGGCCTTCGCCCAGCGCATCGCGGATCAGCGTACTGCTGATCCTCATACCTTCAAGCTCGAAGGAATGGGTGTTCTCAACGTCAAAACCGTATTCCTGCCCCCAGTGCTGCAACAGCGGAAAATTGCCGCGCCGCGCCTTGCCGAAGTGGAAGTCGTCGCCGATTACCAGATGTTTGACGCGCAGGCGTTCGATCAAAATATCGGCGATGAACTGCTCGGCATCGTAATCGGCCAATATGCGGTTAAACGGCAACACCAGCAGTTCGTCGACCGGCAGCTTGGCAAACTGGATGACTTTCTCGCGCAAACGGGTCAGGCGGGAAGGGGCGTGATCGCCGAGAAAATATTCCAGCGGCTGTGGTTCGAACACCATTGCCACCGTCGGCAGTTGCAGGCGCTTGCCGTGTTCGGCCAGCTTTTCGATGACTCGCCGGTGTCCAAGATGCAGGCCGTCGAAATTGCCTATGGTCAGAACGCAGCCGTCTCGTAACGGCTCAAGATGATTAAGACCCCGGATTAAGCGCATGATGGTTGGCGGATTGAAAAAAAGGGATTTTATCAGTAACAAGCTTTAGAGGTGCAAGGTTCATGGAACAAGGTACAAAACACCTGGTCCTCGCCTTTCGCCTTGAACCTTGAACCTTGAAGCCATGCCGAATCCCTTATAATGCCTCTCAATTCTTTTATCTCTACTCGCCCGCGTTGAATGATAGACACCCTTTACATCGAAACTGCTATTGAACGGCATCCCCGCACAACGGCGATTCGTGAGCGCTTTCCGGATGCACGTGTCGTCTCTTGCGATCGCTATGGCGAAGTGTTTAATCCCAAGGCCCAGAATTTTCGGCTGCAAAAGCAGCGGCCGTCCCTGATTCTGGCCGAGAAATATCAGAAATTCGTGTTGCCGGCGCCGGCCGGTTACGGCATCGGCGGCCGGCATAATTACTATTTTTCGCACATGCTTAACTGCCTGTACGATTGCCGCTACTGCTTCCTGCAGGGCATGTACCAATCGGCCAACTATGTGCTGTTCGTCAATTACCAGGATTTTCAGCAACGGATTCGAGAAATTTGCCGGGAGACGTCCGACCAGGAGGTTTACTTTTTCTCGGGCTACGATTGCGACAGCCTGGCCTTCGAGCCTGTGACGGGATTCGCCGAGCAGTTTTTGCCGGTTTTCGCCGAATTGCCCAACGCCTGGCTGGAACTGCGCACCAAAAGCACCCAGATCAGAAGCCTGCTGAATCGCGAAGTTGTGCCGCGCTGCGTGGTGGCCTTCAGCCTGTCGCCGGACGTGATCGCACAAAAGGTGGAAGCCAAGGCGCCGAACGTCGCCAAGCGCATCGAAGCCGCCGCCAAGCTGCAGCAACAAGGTTGGTCCGTTGGCTTGCGTTTCGATCCCCTGATTTATCAACACGATTACCGGCAAATTTACCGCGAATTGTTTGAACAGGTGTTTTCGGTGATAGCTGCGGATGCTTTGCACTCCGTCAGTCTTGGCGTGTTTAGGTTGCCGGAGCAATACTTCAAGAAAATTCATAAGCTGTATCCGGACGAAAAACTATTCGCTAGCCCGCTGCAAACCGCTTCCGGCATGGTGTCGTACCGTGCAGATCTGGAGCGGGCCATGATGGCTGATTGCTCGGCGATGTTGCTCGAATATATTCCCGGGGCCAAGTTTTTTCCATGCACATTATAAAACGCACGATATTGGTAACTGGCGCCAGCTCGGGTATAGGCCGGGCAATCGCCAGGCGCTTGTTGACCCAGGATCACCGGGTGATAGGCATCTCCCGTGATTGCCGGCGCTTTAGTCAAGCTCATCCTGGCTTTAGCTGTGAAGAACTGGATTTGGCCAATCTGGCCGAAATTCCGCCGGCCGCCAAACGCTTGCAAGATGATTTCCCGGAACTGGATGCGGTGGTGTTCGCCGCCGGTTATGGTCAGTTTGGCAGTCTGGAGCAATTTTCATATCCACAGATTGAACGCCTGATGACGGTCAATTTCACCGCCCAAGCCTATTTAACGCGGGCGCTATTGCCGAGGCTGAAACAAAAACCGCACGCCAACCTGATTTATATCGGCTCGGAAGCGGCGCTGAAAGGCAGCCGTAACGGCAGTATTTATTGCGCCAGCAAGTTTGCGTTGCGCGGCTTTACTCAGGCCTTGCGCGATGAATGTGGTAAAAGTTCGGTGCGGGTGTCGCTAGTCAATCCCGGCATGGTGGATACTGGCTTTTTTGATGCCTTGTCGTTCGGGCCCGGCAAACAGTCCGGGCAGGCATTGCAAGCGGAAGACATTGCCGATGCGGTCGGCTATATTCTTCAGGCCGGATCGCATTGCGTGATCGACGAAATCAACCTTAATCCGCCCAGTAAAGTCATCGAATTCAAGAAATAAACGTCAATCATGTTATCAAAACTCATCGTTTATTCAGCCTATTATTTAAAATCATCGGAGGCATATAAAAACACCAAATTGTTTTTCTACAATCTATTGGAAAATCCGCGTAGCCCGTTAAAATCCTATTTCGATATGCTGATGATAAGCTTGATCGTGCTGAGCGTATTATTTCTGCTCTACAACGTCGAACATCAGGCCGGACCGATGGGTGGCTATTTCGAGCAGGCCATTTTGGCGGTTTTCATTGTCGAATATTTATTGCGTTTCTGGATTTGTTCGGACACGCGGCTGATTATTATCGAGGAATATGAAAAAGCGGTCTATCTGAATATTAAGTTCAGCATATTCTCCGCGCTTAAAAAAGCATTCTTCAGAAAAATGCGTTATGTGTTTTCGCCGTTCGCCATTATAGAT
>JAJRDU010000280.1 GCA_028748685.1 Methylococcaceae bacterium | reverse complement strand
CTGCTCTGCTGCGTTCGCTTTCTAGCTGACGTTCGAGTCGGGGGTCTTTGCCTCGTTTGACCATTTTTTTGTAAGCATCCCGCAATTCCCTAGCCTCAGGCAGTGATTTGGCTTCAGTTAGCGTGATGCGGCATTGTTTGCCCTCAAATCGATAATCAAACATGAAGGATTTGGCGCCGCCGTCGTCTTTAGTTCGCACTCGCACGTAGAGTCCGTCGCCGTCAGCGATCATTTGCACTTTGTCAGTGGCTTTCAGCTTCCGATATGCTAAATCGGTAATTTTGTCTTTTGCCATGGTTTGCCTGCCTAGTTTTCCGGTACAACAATCGGTACAACAAATTTTTTGGCTTTGATTAAACCATGACGGACGAATCTGGACAAATAAAAAGTTAAGTAACTGTTTATAAAAAATAAAATGTCTTATTTTGGATTGTTGTGGACAAGGAGAAACAAGTAATCACTTTTCTGGGGGGCAAGTGGTAGTGGGTTCAAATCCCGCCGTCCCGAACAAATTTTTGTTCGGAAAAATTTAAAGAAATACTAAAACCCGCAAGCCGTAAGGTTTAGCGGGTTTTTTGTTGTTCGCCGAAGTGTATCGATAATAGAGTTCTTTCCAATTCAGAAAGGAAGTCTGAAGGGGTATGAAAAATGAAATATTCTAAATTCCCGCGCTGTTTGACGATCATCAACCCGCTATGTTTTTTATTTTACGTTCAATATCCTGCATATAGCGCTGAATGCTGGATTCAAAAGCGGGTGTAACGTCGGTAATAAAACAGCCTATTCTTTGTTGCGATGCGGTGGCGTTGGCTTGGATATTGGTTATATCCTTGACGACGACGCTGGTGCTGGAGTGGGTAGCGTCATGCAGATATAAGGTGCATTGGGTAAAAGGTTTGTTAAGTTCGAAATGGCTTGCAAATTTGGCGTCTGAATTTAAGAGCGAAAATCCTGAGAGGCTGATATCCGTAAGCCGAAATTTGGCGGAATAGGTATCGCTGCCGCCATCCCCACGATCGGCGCTGAAAAAAATTTCACAAAAACTCCCGACATGGGCAAGCGGTATTTTTACGCGATAAAACTGGCGGCGCTGCCTCCAAAAAATGGTGTTGGGGATAGGCATCTCAAGCATCGCCTGATTGGCGTCTTTCGATTTTCTAATATCCTTCCCACTGAAGGAAATCTTGATGCCATCCATTTCGGTGCGGAATAACACTTTTTCAGCATTCAATAGCTGTTTATTCAAGAGTTCGGTAGGGGCGCAGTCTAGTGTCAGTGTGTTGTTATTGAGGTTTAGAGCGATAATGGCCGTCAGGAAAGATGCGTTGTTCTCGCCGAATTGTGCGGAAATAATGCACTTTTTTTTGAAGATGTCGGTCAGATGTTCCGTGATGCGTTTGGGATTTCTGACCAGGTAATCGCTTTCTTTTTCCATTGACGGCTAAATATTGCTGTTTACACAAGCGGCTATTGTAAAATAACGATCATCATTAGTATATGGAACGGAAATTTAGATGGGTTGGTTGTTACTGTTTGCCGCGGGTTGTTCTGAAATTGTTTTTGCGTTAAGCCTTAAATATAACGAGGGCTTCAGCAAATTATGGCCCAGCGTGGTGACGTGCTTTTCTGGTGCCGGAAGTTTCTATCTGCTGATGCTGGCGATCAAGACTCTTCCCTTGGGTACGGCCTATGCGGTGTGGACCGGCATGGGCGCGGTGGGTGTCGCGATTATCGGTATCTTTTTGTTCAAGGAATCGGCGGACTGGATACGGCTGGCGTCGATCATGATGATCGTTATCGGCATAGTCGGTTTGAAGCTCACTCACGTCGATTAATGCTGCATCTGGTTTCCCAAGCGCCGTTGCGGCAGGAGATTGTCGAGCGTATTGTCGGCGGCGACGATGTGGTGTTGCAGCGGGGCACGGTTTGGGCTGCGCTAAGCGGTCATGCCGACAATGCCAAACTGTTGCAACTACTTGCAAAATCCAGTCGGATATATGTATTGCGGGAAATGCTGGAGGTTAACGGCATCGAATCTTCGCGTGTCTTGGAAGGTGTTAATATCATCGATTACTCTGGACTGGTTGATTTGACGGTCAAGAACCCGCTGATTCATACATGGTGTTGATGATCGGCAGCCAATGTCTGGAGACCACGGACGACGGCTTTTTGCGCGATGCCGGGCAGTGGAATCAAAGCGTAGCGGAAGAACTGGCAAGAATCGAGGCGCTTGAGCTCGGCGAGGCGCATTGGGAAATCCTGTTTTTCATCCGCGACTATTACCAAAAGTTCAAGCATCTGCCCAACGCCCGCATGTTTGTCGCCGCCGTTCGCAAGCAATTTGGCGAAGAGAAGGGCAATAGCCGCTACCTGCAAAAACTGTTTCCGCAAGGGCCGTTGAAATACGCCTGTAAAATTGCCGGCTTGCCCAAGCCGCCTACCTGTTTATAACCCCGTTGTTTGAGAGATTTGCATGAGTAACCATCGCGTTGGTTTTATTAGTCTGGGTTGCCCCAAGGCCCTGGTCGATAGCGAGCAGATTCTGACCCGCTTGCGTTCCGAGGGCTATCATATTTCGCCCAACTACAAGGACTCCGAGTTGGTGATCGTCAATACCTGCGGCTTTATCGATGCTGCTGTGGAGGAATCGCTGGACAGCATAGGCGAGGCCCTGGCGGAAAACGGCAAGGTTATTGTCACCGGTTGTCTGGGCGCGAGGCGGGATGAGATTTTGGCCCGACATCCCCAGGTTTTAAAAATTACCGGCGCCCATGCCACGGATGAAGTGGTATCGGCGGTGCATGAATATTTGCCGCCCGCCCATAACCCGTTTACCGACTTGCTGCCGCCGCAAGGCATCAAACTCACGCCGGCGCATTATGCTTATCTGAAAATTTCGGAAGGCTGCAATCACAGATGTACCTTCTGCATCATCCCGTCCATGCGCGGCGATCTGGTTAGCCGTCCTATCGACGACGTGATGGCGGAAGCACAGCGCTTGGCCGAGGCTGGCGTCAAGGAATTGCTGATTGTCTCCCAGGACACCAGCGCCTACGGCTTGGACCTGAAATATCAAAGCCGTATCTGGCGGGGCAGGGAGCGTCAGACCCGTTTCTATGATCTGGCCGAGGCGCTGGGCGATCTGGGTATCTGGGTGCGTATGCACTACGTCTATCCCTATCCGCATGTCGATGAGGTGGTGCCCTTGATGGCCGAAGGCAAAATTCTGCCTTACCTGGACATTCCCTTTCAACACGCCAACAGCCGTATTTTGAAACTGATGAAGCGGCCGGCCGCGGCGGAAAATAATCTGGAGCGGATACGCGCCTGGCGCGGCATTTGCCCGGATCTGACCATACGCAGCACCTTCATCGTCGGCTTCCCTGGCGAAACCGAGCGGGAATTCGAGGAGTTGCTGCAGTTTTTGAGCGAAGCGCAGATGGACAGGGTAGGTTGTTTCGCGTATTCGCCGGTCAGGGGCGCGGCGGCCAACGACTTGCCGGATGCGGTGCCGGAAGAAGTCAAACAGGAACGCTTGGCGCGCTTCATGGAACATCAGGCCGCGATCAGCGCCGAGCGCTTGCAACAAAGGGTCGGCCGTACCGAAACCGTGCTGATAGACGAAGTGGTCGAGGAAGGCGCGGTGGCCCGCAGCAAGAGCGATGCGCCGGAAATCGACGGCCAGGTCTTCATCGACCACGCCACGCATCTGAGCGTAGGCGACTTGGTTGAGGTGGAAATCGAGGAAGCCGACGAATACGATTTATGGGGAAGGCTGGTTTGAAAAACGCTTCTCCAATTTGGTGTAGGGTCGAATTTACTTGTGCCCTGTGGGTATTCGACCTATTCCCCCCTATGGGCGCTAAAGGTCGAATAAATTCGACCCTACTAGGAGAAAACAATGAGCGATTGCCTGTTCTGCAAAATGGCCTCCGGCGAAATCAAGCCGGACGTGGTTTACGAAGACGACTTGGTGCTGGCGTTTCGGGATCTTCACCCGCAAGCGCCGCTGCATGTGCTGATCATCCCCAAGCGTCACATCGCCAACCTGAACGACCTCGACGATGCCGTGTTGGGCGGACATTTGCTGCAAATTGCCGGGAAGATCGCCGGGCAGCAAGGCTACGCGGAAAGCGGCTATCGCACCGTGATCAACTGTAACGACGACGGCGGCCAGACTGTTCATCATCTGCATATACATTTGCTGGGCGGCAGGCGCATGCATTGGCCTCCGGGCTGATTTCCCTCTCGGTGTCCTTAAATCAGGGCGAATGGTTAAGCCGTCCATGGTTCGACAAGCTCTCAAGAAACAGCTTTTTTATGCTTATAAAATCAATTGCTTACAAGCGGGCAAAAAAATAAAAATCGCCTCAAACAGCGTCTGTTTCTTGGTAACGCTATGCCGCCGAATGAGGCTTACTTCGCTCACCACGAACGGCTTAACTAGTAGGGGCGAATTTATTCGCCCTTGCGAGAGCACCCAAGCAAGCGCTTGGGTGCCGGCAAATATCTGGTACGATAAGGTTTTCAGTCTATGAGATTGCTGTTATGAATGTTTTAACCTTTAGCGAAGCTCGTGCAAGCTTAAAAACAGTGATGGATGATGTGTGTAAGGCTCACGAGCCGACCGTGATTACCCGCATGAACGGCGAACATGTCGTGATGTTATCGCTGGCTGATTACAACAGTATCGAAGAAACCATGTATTTGCTCGGCTCGGCTAAAAACGCCAGCCGTTTGATGGAATCCATCGCACAGCTTAAAGCAGGGAAAGTGCAGTCCCATGAGTTGATGCGTAATGAAAAACAAGAAGACCAAGAATAAGCAGCAGGCTAAAGCCGCAACCCTGGCTTGGACGGAAAACGCTTGGGAGGATTATCTTTAGGATTTCGCCAAAAATTACTTCCCGAATCAACTGTTCCCGCCAAACCGTTCGTGCTGAGCACAGTCGAAGCATGAACGGTTTGGCGCGGCGAGAGCCCGGATTTTCCCGTCCATCCTTCGACAGGCTCAGGACGAACGGAAAAATCCTTATCAGCCAAAACAGGGAAATTATTTGTATCCATATCTTTATTGGCAAAAAGAGGATATTAAGATTGCCATATTATTTGGATGCTATAAAGTGCTGAGTAACAGAGCAAAGGTGGAGCCATGCAAAAAAATACAAGCGTTACGCTCGGCGCACACTTCGAGCAATTTATCTCACAGCAAATCAACAATGGCCGCTATGGATCAGCGAGTGAAGCAATCCGGGCAGGTTTGCGGCTATTGGAAGAGAGGGAAACAAAGCTTTCCGCCTTACGTCTTGCGCTGAAGCATGGCGAAGAAAGTGGTACAGCCGATTATTCATTAAATGGCTTGCTTGAAGAACTCGATAGCGAAAGTCACCACTGATGCCGGGATTCCTGCTAACCAATGCGGCCAAATCTGATTTGAAAAACATCGGTCTTTACACGCAAGAGACATGGGGCGTTGAGCAGCGAAACCGTTATTTAACATTCCTTGATCCTAAAAAACGCAGTTGAGGCGTGTGGGAACCGTTCGTGGTGAGCCTGTCGAACCATGAGCGGTTTCCACACGCCAACCCATTGGCTGAGCATATCAAAACCCCGCCCACCCTTCGACAGGGCTCTCCTGAGCAAAGCCGAAGGGCTCAGGGCGAACGGGGTTTTGATATGCTCGACTGCGTTTTTTAGGTTGATAGAAGCTTTCATGATTTAGCAGTTAATCCAGTCATGGGGAGGGACTGTGGCGATATTCGGCCCGGATACCGCAAGCTTCCAATCGGAAAACATCTTGTGTTCTACCGCCAAAAAGAGCCCGATCTAATTGAAATTGTTCGTGTTCTGCATGAACGTATGGATAGCGAGTCTCACCTGAAAGTGGGGTAAAAAGGCTAACAGGCAATCGGCTTGGAAAATCAAAAGCGGGTCTTCTGATAAGCTATGACTGACATAAGTGTCAGCTATGGCTGACAACGCTGACAAGTATGGCGGCCTAAGCTAGCCTTCGGCCTGAGTTTCAAGGCAAGGCCAGCACTCTCAAGCTTGGCATCAATTATGTATACATTCCTTGCATCTATTCGAATCCGATGAATGACACCTCATCGGTTTATTCGTCGGACAGCCATCGATGCATCCGGGTCGCGCGTCAATGGGGAACAAGCGTCGACCCGATAGCTTTTGTAGGAGAAACGCATGAATACTTTAAACAAAATGTTGCTAGCCTTCTGGCAAGAAGAGTCCGGCCTGACGATGGTCGAATACGCGGTGGCTGGATCGCTGATATGTTTGGCGGCAGTTTCGGCTTTTACGGAACTAGGGGCAGCTATTGCGGCTGCAATTCGAGTAATAATTGGCTATATAGATTAATCAAGTAGCCAGTGACAGTGGCGAAGCGGGACTCGGTTTTTCCGCCTTGCCTAAGAAACCGAGCTAGCGTTCAGTAGAAGAGATGCCTTGAATGAAATACATCGAAGGAGGAGGGGATTGAATGATTCCCTCCTCCTTTTCTTTTTGCGGACAGGGCAGGGAGTAAGCCGGGCGATGTGCGCCCTGTCCATGGCCGAGGCGGCGCTCCAGGGTTTTTGATAGGGAAACATGCAAATACCGCTTGACTAATAATATTTTTCAGACACACTCAAGACCCGTCAGCGGCGTAGTTCGGATGCTAAGCCGCAGGAAGGCGGGCCGTGTCATGCCGCACACCGTAGGGTCGAATTCATTCGACCTTTAGCACCAACAGTGCGAATACCCACGGGGCACAAGTAAATTCGCACCTACAAATAACAGCGGGTATTCGACCTTTAAGGCCAACAGTGCGAATGAATTCGCACCTACAAGTTCTGTTTTGATTTTTACGACACTCTCCATCAGGAGAGGGCGCAAACCACTTACTTTTTGGCGGACGGTGAACAGTGACGCTGAATGATCAACCAAGGTATCGCCATGACTCTGGATAATGTGCCGACAGCGGTGCTGCTGGCGGTCTTGATCGCCGCCGCCGTGATCGATACCCGCCGCCATCGCCTGCCCAACACGCTGACCGTGACCGCCGCGCTGTTGGGGTTGGGCCTGCAAACTGGCTTCCAGGGGGTGAGCGGACTACTGAACGGCCTGGCCGGGTTTTTCACGGGCCTGGTGTTATTCCTGCCCTTCTATGCCCTGCGCTGGATGGGGGCAGGGGACGTCAAGCTGATGGCGGCGGTGGGAAGCTTTCTCGGCTGGCCGGACAGCCTGCTCGCGGTAGGCTTGAGTACCGGGGCGGGTTCCCTCGCGGCTTTCGGCTTATTGGCCGCGCGAGGCGGGCTACTCGATTATTTACGCCGCTACGGGGGAATGGCCAAATGCCTGTTCCTCACCGGCGGATGCGCTTATGTACCACCCAAGGCGGGGGAAGCTTCGACCCGGGTTTTTCCCTATGCGCTGGCCATAGGCCTGGGCAGCTTGGCGACGCTGGTCTGGAACGGGCGGCTGGCGCCTTTCCTTGAGATTTTAGGGAGTTTTGTTCATGTATGACTCCACCCTGGCGATTGCCGACGAGGCCATTCGGCAAATCGCGCCGCGCCCCCGCAACCTCGCCGAAACCGGATTGACTCAGGATTTTTTGTGCGACCTGCTGGCCAAGCATTGCTATTGGGGCGGCGTCCTTAACCAGCAGCAGTTGGTAGAACGACTCGCGCTGGCCTGGCCGGTGCTGGAAACCCTGCTGAATTTCATGCGCGCATCCGGCTATATCGAAGTGCGCAGCCCCAGCGAAAATTCCAGCCTGTTGCGTTACGCCCTGACGGAACGCGGCCGCAGCCTGGCGCTGGACGCCCAGTTGAAGAGCGGTTACGCGGGTTGCGCGCCGGTGCCGCTGGCGCTTTATGAGCGGGTGGTGCGGGCACAATCCATCCACCAAAGCGTCGTGACACGGGAAATCATGGCCAGGGTTTTCGAGGGCATCGTGATCCGGGAATCGGTGCTCGCCCAGCTGGGGCCGGCGATGCACTCGGGCCGCCCCATCTTCCTCTATGGGCCGCCGGGCACCGGCAAGAGCTACATCGGCACGCATTTGCTCGGCCTATTGGCCGATTCGGTGCTGATTCCTTATGCGCTGGCGGTGGGCGATTACGTGGTGCAGTTTTTCGATCCTTCCATCCATCATCCCTTGGCCGCCCCTGAAGAATCGGGGCAACTGATGCTGGATGCCGGTCACGATCCGCGCTTCGTCCGCTGCCAGCGTCCGGCGGTGGTTACGGGCGGCGAGCTGACCCTGGACATGCTGGAGCTGGCTTACGATGCCATGACCAAACAATATTTCGCGCCGCTGCAATTGAAGGCCAACAACGGCATTTACATGGTCGACGATCTCGGCCGGCAACGAGTCGATACCACGGATTTGCTGAATCGCTGGATCGTGCCGCTGGAACAGAAGCAGGACTATTTGACGGTGGGAAGCGGCACCCGCTTCTCGGTGCCCTTCGACGTGGTGTTGATTTTCTCGACCAATTTGGATCCCTTGGCCTTGGCCGACGAGGCCTTCCTGCGCCGGCTAGGTTACAAGGTGCGCTTCGACGTGCTGGACTCGGCGGAATACGAAGCCATCTGGCGCCAGGTCTGCGAAAAGTTGGATATGGAATTCGACCAAGCCAGCTTCGACTTCATCCTGGAGCTCTACCGCCGGGAAGACAGGCCGCTGCTGCCTTGCCAACCCAGGGATCTGTTGGGCCTGGTCGTGGACCAGTGCCGATATGAAGCCAGCGCTAAGCGCTTGACAAACGAGCGTCTGGAGCGGGCCTGGAACAGTTATTTCGTGCGGCCGGTTTCGGGGCACTCGGGTTTTTCCGGTGCATCCGCGCGCGGCGAGCCAGACGGCCCCCCCTCTCAACCCTTGATTTAAGGAAATAGATTATGAACAGTCGAACGCTCATGCTCTTCCTGACGGCGGTGGTATTGGCCGTCTTCGCGGTTTTGATCGCCCAGCGTTGGGTCGAATCCATGGGCGGCGGGGCCGTGCAGCAGGTGGAATACGGCCGGGTGGTCGTCGCCAGCATGGACATTCCGCAGTGGAAGACCGTCGGCGAGAAGGATGTGACCGAAAAGAACTGGCCCAAGGAGGCCGTGACCAAGGAGATGTTTACCGAAAAATCCCAGGTTGTCGGCAAGGTCGCCATAAGTAACGTGTTCACAGACGAACCCCTGATCGCCCGCCGCGTGGTCGATCCCAAGGGCGGGAATGTGTTTTCGCTGGGGTTTTCGGAGAACAAGCGCGCCTTCACGGTGCGAGTGAATGACGTCAGCGGCGTGGGCGGATTTCTGCTACCCGACAACCATGTCGACGTGCTGCATTCCTGGAAGCCGTCGGGTATGAACGACGAGGTCCACTCGGAAACCCTGGTCCAGGACGTCAGGGTGCTGGCCGTGGACCAGGAGGCTAGCAGCGAGAAGAACAAGCCCATCGTGGTCCGCTCCGTCACTTTGGAGATGACGCCGGAGCAGGCGGAAGCGGTGTTCAGGGCCGAGGAGCAAGGTTCGATTCAACTCGCCCTGCGCAATCCGACCGACAAGACGCTGATCGAGAAACCGGAGACGACCGCCCGCGCGCCAGTCTTCCCCGAGCCGAGGGCCGAGGCGCCGAAAGCCGCCCTGCCCAGAGGCAAGACTTTCACCGTGATCAGGGGCATGAGTCAGAGCAGAATCCAATGTCAAGGCAACGTTTGTTCGGAACAGCTGGGCGGATATTAGATGACCTGTAGGGGCAGGGTGAGGGTATGCAAATCGATGTTTTACCTTATTTGTTTCCCCTCACCCAACCCTCTCCCGCGAGGAGAGGGGGCTTTACGACAAGCTCCCGCGGCTTATGTATGCCGGAGCTTGTCGTAAAAGTTAAAACAAAACCCTCTCCCGCGAGGAGAGGGGGCTTTTACGACAAGCTCCCGTGGCTTATGAATGCCGGGAGCAGTTGCCGAGGGCGTCAACGAGCCGAAATTTGATGTGCAAAAGGTATAACGACAAACAATAACGAGTGAGGGAATTTGAATATGACCAGCTTGATCAAGACCATCGCCGGCGCTAAGGGCCGTGTCATCCCAGGTTGCGCGGGGCTGATCGCCGCCCTGGTTTTGCTGGGGCTGCCTTTCGGCCTTTCCGCGGCGGACAACGTTCACAAGGTCGTGGCGGGTAAAACCAGCTTCATTCCGCTGTCTTCGGCTGTCGACCGGGTGACGGTGGGGAATCCGGAGGTGGCCGATGTCACCATCCTGGACCCTACCCACCTGTATATCGTCGGGAAAAGGCTGGGGAGCACCAATGTGATCCTGCTCTGCGGAAAGGGGCCCTGTAGCCGCAACCCGACCCTTCAGGTGGAAGTCACCCACGATCTGAACGGGCTCAAGGCCAAGCTCCACGAATTGTTTCCGAACGAGGCGCCCAAGGTGCTTTCTTCCCAGGGCTCCATCGTGCTGGCCGGCCAGGTTTCCAGCGTACAGAAAATGGACGCCATCCATAAGATCGCCAATACCTTTTTGTCTCAGGGCGGGCAGTCTTCCGGGCCTTCCGATGCCGGCGCCCAGGTGACGGTTAATGTGGGCGGTCAATCCGCGCCCCAGGGACAGGGAACTCAGGTCATCAATCTGATGCAGGTCGGCGGGCCGCAGCAGGTCATGCTGGGGGTGACCGTGGCGGAAATCGACCGCCGACTGGCGCGTAATTTCAAGGTGGATTTCTCGGCCGTCGGCGGCGGTAACCAGGTTACCGCCGGCGCGGTGGGCGGCAATGCGGCGGTGGATGCGTTGGCAAATCTGACGGCGGTCGGGGCCAGCGCCATCAACCCCTACGGCGTGTTTTTCCGATTCATCGGCCGCGACGTCGCCGTCAAGACGGTCATCAATGCCGCCAAGGACAACGGCCTGGCGAAGATTCTGGCCGAACCGAACCTGACCGTGATTTCCGGCCAGGATGCGGATTTTCTGTCGGGCGGCGAGTTTCCCGTCCCAGTGCCGCAAAACATGGGCGGCAGCAGTGGAACCACCATCACGATCCAGTTCAAGCCCTTCGGCGTCATGCTCAAATTCCTGCCGGTGGTCCTAGATACCGGGCGTATCAGCATGAAACTGAATATCGATGTCAGCGAAATCTCGGCCGACAACGCCGTGGTGCTGCCGGCGGGTACGGCCTCCTTCGTGATACCCTCGCTGACCAAGCGTAGCGCCAATTCCCTGCTGGAGCTGGACGATGGCCAGACGCTGGGCATCGCCGGCCTGCTCAGCGACAACATGCGCGAAACCATCTCGAAGTTTCCGGGCCTGGGCGACATCCCGGTACTCGGGCAACTCTTCACCAGCCAGCAGTTCCTGAAGAACGAGACGGAATTGGTGATTTTCGTCACGCCGCATCTGGTCAAGCCCATATCGCCCGAAAATATCCGGCTGCCCACCGACTTCTACATCGAAGCGAGCGATGCGGAATATTACCTGATGGGGCGGACGGAGGCTCGCAAGATGCCGGAGCGGGCTAAATCCGCTCAGCCCTACACCGGCGGTTTGCGCGGCCATTTCGGCCAACAACCCTAAGAGGGGGATGAGATGAAACACCTAAAACACCATCAATCGATGTCGTGGCTAGTCCCGGCGATAGTTCTACTGCTGCTGGAGGGCTGCGCCGGTTGGGGCAGCGCCCCGGCGCGCCTGCAAGCCGATTACGGCGCCTCGGTACACAGCCTGGTCAACAATCAGATCTACGATCAGGACAAGGCCCAAAATCCGGACGTCTTGGCCCCCGACGGCATGGAGGGCAACAAGGCCGACACGATACTGGAGAAGGCCTATCGCCAGGACATCGGCAAGCCGTCCGACATTTCCCACAGCCCGTTGGGGACGTCGGGTGGTTCGGGTAGCGGTTCGTCAAAGTAGGCTATGGCTAGGAAATGGTTGTAAATAACTTACGGAAAATGGGCACACGGGGAACTGTAGGGGCGAATGAATTCGCCCCTACAAAGCCTTCAAAAATTGGGAAGTTATTTTTGGCGAAATCCTAAGTGTCGGGGCGGGGAGGGAAGGACAGTATGAACTTAAATAAATGGATGGCCCTGTGTTTCGGCTTAAGGCGCGGCGCGGCGGCCCAGAGCGGCGCCATCCTGCCGCTGGTCGCGATCGGCATGCTGGCCCTGCTGGCCATGGCCGGGTTGGCCCTGGACATGGGCCATGCCTACCTCAACAAGACCCGGCTGCAGAATGCACTGGATGCCGCCGCCCTGAGCGGCGCCAAGACGCTGGATGAAAGCAGCGACACCGCAAAGGCAACGACGGCGGCACTGACGGCGTTCACGATGAATGCCAACGCCGCGGGCAATGCCGAGCTTCAGGACATTGCGATCGGCAATGTCCTGGTCGAGTTTTCAGATACCCTGAATCCCTTCGTGCCGGGCGGCGCAAATCCCCGCTTCGTGCGTGCGGGGGTGGCCGCCACCGATTTCGCCCGGCCCTCCTGGCTGATCCAAGTCATCGGCTTTGCGAATGTTCCGGTCGGCGCAAGGGCCGTGGCGGGGCCCAGCCCCGCCTTGACCTGTCCCGAGATCCTACCGGTCGCGCCCTGTGGTACGCCGGGCGCGGCTAACTATGGTTATACGCTTGGGCAGGAGGTGGTCATGAAGACCGGTAAGGGCACCAATGGCTGGGAGCTGGGGCCGGGCAATTACCAGAATGTCGATCTGGGGTGTGACCAGGGAGGAGGGGGGGCTTGCATACGGGATAATATGGCCGGAGCCTATCAAGGCTGTACATCGCCCGACGATACCATACAGACTAAACCTGGAAGCAGCGTGGGTCCGAACGCGCAGGGACTGAATACCCGCTTTGGTTGCCCCCCGCCGGGCTGCGGTGGCGTGGATACCTCAACCTATAAACCGGACGTCGTCACCGATGCAGGCGGCTCCGGTTACCCGGACACTTACGATCAGTATAAGGCCGATAGAAGCACGCCTAGCTGGGATATTCAGCCTCCGACCGCCCAACTCGATCCACCCCGCCGTCTGGCCTCTGTGCCGGTGATCGACTGCTCGACAACCGTCAATGGGAGTGGTCCGGTGAAGGTTCTGGGCCTTGCCTGCATGTTTCTGACCCGGCCCGCCGAACACAACGGCAGTCAGGAAGTCTATGGGGAATTTCGCGAGACTTGCCTTGGCCTGGGTTCGGCGCCCGGCCCCAATCCAGTCATCGGGCCGGGGCCCCATACCATCATCCTTTATAAAGACTTCGGAGCGGCGGACTCATGAGCGGCGTAACGGAGGCCAAGTTTGTTCGCCGCCAACGCGGCATAGCCACCGTCGAATTGGCGATCGTCGCGCCCATTTTCCTGCTGATGCTATTGGGGGTCGCCGAATTGGGGCGCGCCCTGTTTCAATACAACACCTTGTCCAAGGCCGTGCGGGACGGTGCGCGCTACTATTCCGGCTCGGTTTTGAATACCAACGACGTCGCCGGAGCCGTCCATCTGGTGCAATACGGCCAGACAGTCGGCGGTAGCTCACTGTTGCCTGGCAGCCTACCCACGGTCAACATCCCCGCTCCCGTGATCGACGCGACGGGCACCTATGTGACGGTATCGGCCAGCTACGCCTTTGCCTTTCTGCCGGGAAACCCCTTGGACGGCATACTCGGATTGTTCGGTTCCGCGCTGCCCGATCCTTTCGTGTTGACCGCCACCACGACCATGAGGGCGATATGAGACGCCGGCAGAATGGCTTGTACATCGTCGAATTCGCCTTGGTGGCCGCGCTGTTTTTCGTGCTGTTGTTCGGGGTGATCGAGTTTGCCAGGGCGCTGTTCGTCTGGAACAGCCTTACCGAGGCGACGCGCCGAGGCGCGCGCCTGGCCGTGGTTTGCCCCCTGGATCATCCTTCGATCGCCAATGTCACTGTATTCAATGCGCCCGGAACCGACGGCGCCAGCCCGATAGTGGCCGGCCTGGATAGTTCGAACGTCGTTACCGACTATTTGGATCAGGCCGGCGCACCGACAGCCAATTTCAACGATATTCGCTATGTGAGGGTCAGCATCGTGGGATTTCAGCATACGCTGCTGATTCCGGCATTGCTCCCCGGCCTTCCGGCCATGACCTTGAATGCCCCTAGCTTCGAAACCACCTTGCCGAGGGAAAGTCTAGGCACGGTCCCCGATGGCGCCGGGAGTACGCAATGCCCATGAACCTAAAAAACGCAGTCGAGCCTATCAAAACTCCGTTCGCCCTGAGCCAGTCGAAGGGTGGGCGGGGTTTTGATAGGCTCACCAAATGGGTTAGCGTGTGGAAACCGCTCATGGTTCGACAGGCTCACCACGAACGGTTCCCACAGGCTTCAACTGATTTTTTTAGGATGAACAGTGATCAAGAGAGGGAGCCATGAAAAAATCTTCCCAGATACTGCTGACGGGTCATGGCGAAGCCAGCATGAAAAGCCTTTTCGGCGCGGTCAGCCAGCTTCCCGGTGTCAGGGTGCAACTTCGGGTTCCGTGCGGTTCGGAGCATGATTTTACGGCTGGCGCCGATATCGACGCCGATATACTGGTCCATTTCCTGGGCGCCAAGGCGGAAATGGAGCTGGAGGCGCTGGCCAAGCACGGCAGGCAGTCTTGTCCCACGCTGATCGTCAGCGATCACGGGGTGCCCGATGCCCGGCTGATGCGCTTGGCCATGCAGGCCGGAGCGCGGGATTTCATCATGGGGCCTCAGTGGCTCGAGGATTCCTTGAGCGCCTTGCGCAAGATCATCCAGGAGGATGGCTACACCCATGGCGGCTCCCGGCGAGGGCTCACGGCGGTGGTCAACGCCAAGGGCGGGGCGGGCGCATCGACCATCGCCTGCGCGCTGGCCTACGCCTTGGCCACTCGGGAGGGACTTCAGACGCTGCTGCTGGATCTCGATTTGCAGTTCGGGACGCAATGTCTGCGCTTGAATCTCGATTCGCCGCAGGGTCTGGTGGAGGCGCTGGAGTCAATCGAGTCCATGGATGAAATCGCCTTGACGGGTTATGTTGCAAAACACGCCAGCGGCTTGCATGTTTTGAATAGGCCGGAGCGGGAGATCGTCCTGCCCGGAGAAATCGATGAAATGCGCCTTAAACGTCTGATTGAACTGGCGCATTCCTATTACGAACACCTGGTCGTCGATCTGCCGCGCCTGATCGATCCCGTTTTCAACCTAGTCCTGGAGCAAGCCAGCCACGTCATCGTGGTGATGCAACAGGAGCTTTCCAGCGTGAGGGATGCTCAGCGCATGATACACATCATCACCCAAGATCTGGGGCTGCCGATAGAGCGAATCATGCCGGTCCTCAATCGCTATGAACGCAATAACAGCTTTGGGCTGGGGGATGTGGAACGGGTTTTAAGCCTGGAATCAATCGCCGTCATCCCCAACGACTTCAAAAATTTGAACAGGGCATCCAATCTGGGTATCCCGATTGCCGAACTCGCGCCTAAATCTCCGGCGACTTTGGCAATCCAGAAATTGGCCGAGACGCTGGCCGGCAAGAGACGTCCGGAAAAGCATGGGATGCTTGGACCATTGTTTTCAAAACTATTAGGGAGAGTCTGAGCGATGAACCTGAAGAACCGGATTATCGGACATTTTTCCAAGGATGAAGGCCAGCCATTGCCCAAGGGAACGGGCGGGGAGGGCGTATCGCCCAAATCTCCGGGCGAAAAAGCTCAGCCCTTGATGGTGAGGGCGCTCAGTGAGCCGGAGAGGGAGTGGCTGCAAAAGATTCATAAAAAGCTGATGGAAATGATCGATCTTTCCCTGATCGGGCGCCTGGAACAAAAACAGGCACGAACCCAGATTTGCGAGCTGGCGGAACGCATCATGGACGAATTGGCGGTGCCGCTCAATGTCTCGACCCGGCAGTTTCTCGCCAAGTGCATAGAAGACGAGATTCTTGGGCTCGGCCCCTTGGAGCCGCTGTTGAGCGAGCCGAGCATCGCCGACATCCTTGTCAATGGTTACGGCAAAGTCTACGTGGAACGTTACGGCAAATTGGAGCTTACGCCCCTGCGCTTTCAGAGCGATGCCCATTTGATGAATATCATCGATCGCATCGTCTCTTCGGTGGGTAGGCGTATCGACGAGTCCTCGCCCATGGTCGATGCCCGCCTCAAGGATGGCTCGCGCGTCAATGCCATCGTTCCACCCCTGGCGATAGACGGACCGACTTTATCGATCCGCCGTTTTACCGTGGACCGTTTGCGCATGGAAGACTTGATCGAATTGGGGAGCTGTTCCCGGACGATGGCGGATATGCTGATAGGGATAGTCAAGGCACGCCTGAATGTTTTGATCTCCGGAGGCACGGGTTCGGGCAAGACCACCCTGCTGAACGTGCTGACCGGCTATATATCGCTGGACGAGCGCATCATTACCATCGAGGATTCGGCGGAATTGCAATTGCAGCAGCCGCACGTCGTCCGGCTGGAAACGCGGCCGCCTAATATCGAGGGCAAGGGCGAGGTGAGGCAGCGAGACCTGGTTCGAAACAGCCTGCGCATGCGCCCGGACCGCATCATTCTTGGCGAGGTGCGCGGCGACGAGGCTTTCGACATGCTGCAGGCCATGAATACGGGGCATGACGGTTCCTTGTGTACCGTACATGCCAATACGCCGCGCGATGCCTTGGGGCGCCTGGAAAACATGGTGGCGATGACGGGATTGGACTTGCCCGCCAGAATGGTGCGGGCGCAAATCGCCTCGGCCATCAATGTGGTGCTGCAATTGTCGCGCATGGAAGATGGCAAGCGAAAGTTGATCAGTATCCAGGAAATTCAAGGCATGGAAGGCGACATCATCACCATGTCGGAAATCTTTAAATTCCAGAGAAGGGGCGTCGACGAAGCCGGAAGCGTTTTGGGTACGTTCAAGGCCACGGGTATCGTTCCCAAGTTCCACGAACAACTCCAGAAACGGGGTATCGATCTTCCCTTCGAGCTGTTTGATCCCGATCGCGATGACTTATAAAGGGGGTAGTCGTGGATAAAGACACATTGTTGGTTTTTCTGGCGCTGATATTTGGCGCGGTGTTTTTGATGACCCAGTCCATCGTGGTGCCGACCTTCGGGACGGGGCGGCAAGAGAGCCGCCGTCTCAAGCAACGGCTGGGGATACTGGCCGACGAGTATCAGGAGCAACTGCAAATATCCCTGGTTAGGGACAAATATTTCAAGAAGTTATCGCCGCTCGAAAAGCGTCTCGAATCCCTGTCGGCCATGAAGCGGCTCCGAACCTTCATCGAACGCTCGGGACATGGCGGTTTTCCCGCTTATCGTTTGGTCTTGCTCAGCCTTTTCATGGGACTATTGGGTGGAGGTTTGGCCTGGTTTCTGAGCCACTGGTGGTTGATGGTTCCCGTCGGGATTCTGATTCTGGGTGGGCTTCCGATCATGAAGATGAAGGTCGATCTCGCCAAACGCTTCGCCAAGTTTGAAGAACAATTGCCGGACGCGCTGGATGTGATGACTCGCGCCTTGCGCGCGGGTTATCCCTTCAATGAAACCCTGCACCTGATTGCCACGGAAATGGAAGATCCTATCGCCAATGAATTCCACATAGCCTTCGACGAAATCAATTTCGGCGTGGACATGCCCTTGGCGCTCCGCGGCCTGGTGGATCGCATCCCCAGCATGTCTTTGATGGCCATCGTCACCACGGTTCAGGTGCAAAGAGAGACGGGCGGCAATCTGGCGGAGACTTTCGAAAATATTAGTCGACTGATCCGTGCGCGGTTCAAGTTTCAGCGCCGCGTGCTAACCCTGACGGCGGAGGCGCGTATGTCGGCTTGGGTCTTGGTCATGGTTCCATTCGTTTTGTTTGCCGGAATATCGATCGTCAATCCTGATTATGTGGGGAATTTGACCCATGATCCGGTCGGCAGAAAGATCATCCTGGGAGGCGTCGTATTGATGATTATCGGCAACTTGTGGATACGCAAGCTGATCGCCTTGGAGATTTGATTCGCCATGGAAGCTTTTTTCGGAAGTTTATTGAATTTAGTGGGTAATGCCAATGGCGCAAGGAATGGTGCCGTGATTCTGTTGGCCGTTGCCATTTTTTTCGTCGGCATGGTCTTGCTGATGCTATTGGCGCGATTCTTCGATCCGGTGAAGGGGCGATTGGAAAGGCTTGTGGTTCAGGACACTGGGCAGGTGTCCGCCATGCAACGAACGGCGGAAAAACTGGATCGCCTCTCTCACTTCTTTCTTCCGTCGAATCAGGAGCTACAAAAAAGTACCGCGGATCGGCTCGTCCATGCCGGCTACCGTTCTCGCAATAGCTTGGTGATTTATTATTTTATAAGGTCATTGGCAATAATCGTACTCCCGGCGCTAGTCCTGCTGGCATATCCGCTTTTCCCCCAGGTCGAACCGCAAAAACTCTTTTGGTACGCGGCAATGGCTGGCGTGGTGGGCATGATTGTTCCCAGCTATTACCTGGATAAAAAAATTGCTAGGCAGCAGCGCTTGATACGCAATGGATTACCGGACGCGATCGATCTGTTGGTGGTCTGCACGGAGGCTGGCTTGGGGCTCAACGCGGCGATACTCCGCGTGGCCCAGGTGATCGTCGAGATTCATCCGGCCTTGGCCGAAGAATTGCTTCTGGTCACCGCTGAAATGCGGGCGGGCGTGGACAGGACGCAAGCAATGGCGAATCTTGCCCGGCGAACCGGCGTGGAGGACATCAAGGGATTGGTCACGGTTCTGGCGCAGAGCATGCGCTTTGGCACCAGTATTTCGCAAACCCTGCGCATTTATGCCGAGGAGTTTCGCGACAAACGCATGCAGAAGGCCGATGAGGAAGCGGCCAAGCTTGCCACCAAAATGATATTTCCACTGGTCATTTGTATCTTGCCCAGTTTCTTTATCATTGCGGTGGGCCCCGCCGTTATTAAGGCGATAGCCGTCTTCTCGACCATGGGGAAGTGACACCGCGTGTTGGCGGAGCATAATAACAAGCAACATGAGTTATGCTGGTCTTATCGATTTATTCCAGGGTTACTGTGATAGAGGTGTTTGACGCGGCGCGAATTCATCGGTTTCTAAATTGCCATTGCCGCAAAGGCGGCCGAGTCATTTTGTTTGGGTACATATAATCTGGAATGGAAACTTTCATGACTGAATCAATTAAATTCATCAATTTAAGCAGTACCTTGGCAAAGGGGCCTCATGCCCTGCGCGGTGTTTTTTTCTGTTTGGCGTTTGTGAATATAGGCGCGCTATTAACCGGCTGTGGGTCTGAGTTGGTGACGATAAAGCCCAGGATAACCGGGCTATTTGACGATAAATCCTCACTCGTTCACGAGGTGCGGGAAATTACCGTTGACGCGCAGTCGGCGATGAAACGCGCCGACCAGTTGTTACAACAAGGAAACAAGGACGAGGCTCTCTATTATTACGTCAGGGTGCTTGAATTTGACTCCGAGAACAAGGTTGCGCTCAATAAGATAGGCGCAATTCATGCCGGGCAAGGTAATAACGGGCCCGCGGAAACCGCCTATCAATTGGTATTGAAACTGGAACCACAGAATGCAACCGCGCTCGAAGGCTTGGGACTCATTCAACTGAATACGGGCAAACAGGCCGAAGCCAAGCAATCATTGGCCGCCGCCGTGGCCGTAGACCCCAGTCTGTGGCGGTCATTTAACGGGCTGGGCTTGATTGCCGATCAAAATGGCGATTATTCGAATGCCTCGCAATATTATGAAAGCGCTTTGAAAACCAAGCCCAACATGCCCATGCTGGTGAATAACTTGGGGTATTCCAAGTATCTTTCAGGAGATTGGCGGGGCGCGATGCAGTTGTTTGATGCGGTATCAAAACTCGATGCAAAATATAATCCCGCCTGGTTAAATCAAGGATTGGTATATGCTAGGCAAGGCGACGATGCGGCAGCCATTCAAGCGTTTATGCACGTGCTGGACGAAGCGGATGCCTACAATAATCTGGGATATATTTATATGCTGAATGACAATGCCCATGCCGCTTCCGAGTATTTTCAGAAGGCGATTTCATTATCCCCGACCTATCACAAACTGGCCAATGAAAATCTGAAACGGCTTCAGGCTTCGGAGAATTAGTGCCCCTATTTGAAGGATGATGGGATGTTAATGTCATAATCCGCGCCTTCCTTGATTTCAATTTTTTAGCCATTTCAGAAGCATGTGGCATTTAATAAGGCCAATTCTTGACTGTTCTGCTGGGTATAGTCATAATCACCATTTCTTTCAATTGCTTATAGAGTGGTATATGGCCGATCCCATTGTGTTTACCGATAGTGCCGCGCAAAAGGTCGCGGGTTTGATTCAGGAAGAGGGCAATGATAATCTCAAGCTCAGAGTCTACATTACCGGTGGCGGTTGCTCGGGATTTCAATACGGATTTACTTTCGACGAGGAAGTTAACGACGACGATACCCAGATCGAGAACTGCGGCGTGACGGTGCTGATCGATTCTATGAGCATTCAATATCTGAACGGAGCCGAGATCGATTATAAGGAAGATTTGTCGGGCGCCCAGTTCGTGATCCGTAACCCCAATGCCACTACAACCTGCGGTTGCGGTTCGTCTTTTTCGGCGTAATCAGCTTTAAACAGCTTTAAAGCCGTTTTTCCCTGAATAAATCCCACCCAATACCACGGGCGTTTTTGCGCCCGTGACGCTGCACAAATTGCCCGGTAGATTGTTGACAGTTTGCCGTGCCAGCCAGGCAAAGGCGATGGCTTCGACATGGTCAGGATTGATTCCCAGCTCCGCCGTCGAAAGCACCGGTATATCCAGGTTCTGTCGTAATAAATCCAGCAATTGCCGATTATGGGCGCCGCCGCCGCAAACCAAAGTTTGTTCGGTATCGGGAGCATATCGGTGGATGGCGTCGGCAATGCTGTCGGCGCTGAACCTGCAGAGTGTGGCTTGGACGTCTTCGGCTTTTAGTGCGCCGAATCGGCTGAGTTTTTGTTGCAGCCAGGCCGGCGAAAAATATTCCTTGCCGGTGCTTTTCGGTGGTGGCAGTGTGAAATAGCTGTCATCTTTTAAATTAGTCAGTAAAGCCTGGTTTACTTGGCCGCTCGCTGCCCACTCTCCGTCATGGTCGTAAGGCTGATCGAGATGTTGTTCGCACCATAGGTTCATCAAGGTATTGCCGGGGCCGGTATCGAAGCCCAAAACAGTGCTGCCATCCAACATGGTAATGTTTGCGATGCCGCCGATATTCAGCACCGTTCTGACGTGGGTGTTGTCGCCAAATATCGCCCGGTGAAAAGCCGGAACCAATGGTGCGCCCTGGCCGCCGACGGCGATGTCGCGGCGGCGAAAATCCGCAACGGTGGTGATGCCGGTGATTTCCGCAATGCAATTGGGGTCGCCGATTTGCAGCGAGAAGCCGAAAGGCGGCTCGGGAGCATGGTAAACGGTCTGGCCGTGGCTGCCGATGGCCTTGATGGCCGATGCTGGAATTTGTGCCTTGCGGAGTAGCGCCTGTGCGGCTTCGGCAAACAAACTGCCAATCCGGGCGTCCAGCGCCCCATAGTCTTTAAGCAAAATAGCTTGATCGGGTTGGCTGAGTTTGTGAATATGTTGCCTGAGCTCGGCTGAAAACGGCTGGTAATGAAAGTCGATGAGGCGGATTTTGCCGTCGCTGAAATCGACGAGACCAGCATCGATACCATCGAGGCTGGTCCCTGACATCAAGCCTATGTAAAGCTCGGACACTCGCTTAGGATTCCGTCACAAATAACATCCCGAAAAATCGCAATGTTGTTCGGCAAGCCGTTCGTGCTGAGCACAGTCCAAGCATGATCGGCTTGACGCTCCGGGCTGAAATTTTTCCATCCATCCTTCGACAGGCTCAGGACGAACGGAAAAATTTTCGCGGTGCCATAACGGGATATTATTTGTGACCATGTCCTTAGTTCTGAGCAACCAGCGCGTCGCCCTTTGCTTGCTTGAGTTGCGCCATCAAAGGCTGGGTTTGTGCCTTGAATTTGGCCAGCAAGGCTTTGTCCATAGGCATGGAGCGAGGTAGCTTTGCGGATAGGGGGTTGACGTGTTCGCCGCCTATTCTGAACTCATAGTGCAGATGCGGGCCGGTGGCCAGGCCGGTCTTGCCGACATAGCCGATCACGTCACCCTGTTTGATGGTGCTGCCGACTTTATGGCCGGATTTGAAAGCGGACAAGTGAGCATAGAGTGTCGAGTATTTCTGGCCGTGTTCGATTTCGACTACGTTGCCGTAACCGTTCTTCGTTCCACGGAATACGATCTTGCCGTCGCCGGTGGTTTTGACCGGTGTGCCAATCGCCGCCGAATAATCGACGCCTTTGTGGGCGCGGATGGTGTTCAGGATAGGGTGCTTGCGGTGCAGGTCAAAATGCGAGCTGATCTTGGCGAAGTCCATCGGCGTTTGCAGGAAGGCTTTGCGCAGGCCGTTGCCATCCGGCGTGTAATAGCCGGTGTGGCCTTGATTGTCGTCAAAGCGAACGGCGGTATATGCCTTGCCCTGGTTGACGAATTCGACCGATAGAATTTCGCCGGTGTCGAATTCCTTGCCTTCCACGAAAAGCTTTTCATAGACGACGGTAAATTGGTCGCCTTCTCTTAAATTCAGGGCAAAATCGATGTCCCAGGCGAAGATGTCGGCCAGTTTTAGGATCAGTTTCTCGGGTAGCCCTGCTTGAGTGCCGTCTTCAAACAACGAAGCGTGTATGGTGGCGTTGGCGGCGGCGACTTGGTAATCGACTTTTTTGCTGAGCAATTCCACGTCGAAGCCGTCTTCATGTCGCGTGGCAATCAGTGTTTCAAATGGATTCTTAGTATAGGTTAGACGTTCCAGTTCGCCGGAGGCATTGAGGGTGGCGACTAAATCCTGTCCGGGGGCTACATCGGCAAATTGTTTGCCGGCGGCATTGGCGTGAACGATTTTATGTAAATCTTCCCGGCTTAAATCAAGGTCGGAAAAGATGCTTGAAAGGTTTTCACCCGATTTGACGGTGTGCTCCAGATCTTCGGATATGTCTTCTTCAGGTATCTGGGGGGCGGGTTCTTTGTAGTTGGTATATTGATTAATCTTGGAGGAGATCAATCTGTCTTGTTCTAAAGTCTTTCGTTCTTCGTAGGTTTTGTGGGGGATTAATCCGTAACTTGCGCTCGCGGCAACAACGGTGCAGGCGCCTAACAGCACCGACTTGAGTATTCTGTTCTTCACAGTAATCACACTTCATTGTTTGTCTAGCGGTTTATTGTAGGCAATTTTGGTGGATTAGGCCAACTAAAAGGGATTTTTCTCCTGATAACGGTGAGCATTAACATATAATGTCCGCCAAAATTTAGGCTCACGGGAGAAGAAATTGTTACAAGAAACCTTGGCGCAGCTGCGTTACGGCGCTGATGAAATTTTGCTTGAATTGGATTTGATCAAAAAGCTGGAAGAAAATAGGCCGCTCACCATTAAGGCGGGATTCGATCCAACGGCGCCGGATTTGCATTTGGGGCACACGGTCCTTATCAATAAGCTCAAGCAGTTCCAAGACGCGGGGCACAACGTTCAGTTCCTGATCGGCGATTTTACAGCGATGATAGGCGATCCGACCGGCAAGAATGTCACACGTAAGCCCTTGAGTCGGGAAGATGTAATAGAAAACGCCAAGACCTATCAGGAGCAGGTGTTCAAGATTCTCGATCCGGATAAAACCGCGGTCAAATTTAATTCGGAATGGATGGGGGCGATGTCCAGCGCCGAGATGATCCAACTTGCCGCCAAGCATACCGTCGCCAGGATGTTGGAACGCGACGATTTTCATAAGCGCTACAAGGGCGGGCAGCCGATCGCCATTCACGAGTTTTTATATCCGCTTATTCAGGGTCACGATTCGGTGGTGATGAAAGCCGATGTCGAGCTGGGCGGGACTGATCAGAAATTCAATTTGTTGATGGGGCGGCATTTGCAGGAGATGAATGGCCAAAAACCGCAGGTGGTCTTGACAATGCCAATTCTGGAAGGCTTGGACGGCGTGCAGAAGATGTCCAAGTCCCTCAATAACTATATAGGCATCGCCGATGCGCCGGATGATATGTTCGGCAAGATTATGTCGATTTCGGATGAGTTGATGTGGCGCTATTTCGAGCTATTGAGTTTCAAGCCGATGGCTGAAATCGAAAGCTGGAGACAGGAGTGCTTGGCTGGAGCTAATCCCAGAAATTACAAAGTCGGTCTCGGGCAGGAAATTGTTGCAAGGTTTCATGGTGAGCAGGCGGCGAGAACTGCGCTCGAAAGTTTTGAGGCCAGATTCCAGCGCGGTGCGCTTCCTGACGATATGGAAGAGATTCAGATAAAGGTCGATGCCCATGGTCTTGGTATAGCCAATGTCTTGAAAGCGGCCGGTCTGGTGGATAGCACCTCGGAAGCCATGCGTATGGTTAAGCAAGGCGCAGTGAAGATAGATGGTGAAAAACTGGAAGAGCCGAGGAGTATGATTCTGGCTCCAGCCAAGCATGTGTATCAGGTGGGTAAAAGAAAGTTTGCCCGCATTGAATTAATTCTTGACTAAGGTTTTAGTTGATGTAGAATGCACGGCTCTTCGGGGTTGACGGGACTTAGGTCGGTTGGCTTCGGAAGTGAATTGATGCGATTTTTTGCATTTTTGGTTTGCTGGTTGTTGGTCTTTGTTGTGGTTTTGATTGTTTCGGTTCGGTGGTTTGAATCGGGGCTTCGAGAAAAAAGATTTGACGAAAGCTGAAAATGCTGTAGAATGCATCGGCTCAACAGGACGGATTGATAGTCCTTGGCTCTTTAACAAAATGAATCGAAATAATTTGTGTGGGTATGTGTAACGAACTGTTTCTGTTAGAAATAGTCGACACAGAATCCACGTCAATTCGCAAGAATCGATGTTCTGTAGTCGAGCCAAGATTGGTTGCTAATCTTATTTAGTAACAAGTTAAAATTAAACTGAAGAGTTTGATCATGGCTCAGATTGAACGCTGGCGGTATGCTTAACACATGCAAGTCGAACGGTAACGGTCCTTCGGGAGCCGACGAGTGGCGGACGGGTGAGTAATGCATAGGAATCTGCCTTGTAGTGGGGGATAACGTGGGGAAACTCACGCTAATACCGCATACGACCTACGGGTGAAAGCTGGGGACCTTCGGGCCTGGCGCTATAAGATGAGCCTATGTTGGATTAGCTAGTTGGTAGGGTAAAGGCCTACCAAGGCGACGATCCATAGCTGGTCTGAGAGGATGATCAGCCACACTGGGACTGAGACACGGCCCAGACTCCTACGGGAGGCAGCAGTGGGGAATATTGGACAATGGGCGAAAGCCTGATCCAGCAATACCGCGTGTGTGAAGAAGGCCTGAGGGTTGTAAAGCACTTTCAATGGGAAGGAATACCTGCCGGTTAATACCCGGTAGACTGACATTACCCATACAAGAAGCACCGGCTAACTCCGTGCCAGCAGCCGCGGTAATACGGAGGGTGCAAGCGTTAATCGGAATTACTGGGCGTAAAGCGTGCGTAGGCGGCTTGTTCAGTCAGATGTGAAAGCCCTGGGCTTAACCTGGGAACTGCATTTGATACTGGCAGGCTAGAGTTTAGTAGAGGGGAGTGGAATTTCAGGTGTAGCGGTGAAATGCGTAGAGATCTGAAGGAACACCAGTGGCGAAGGCGGCTCCCTGGACTAAAACTGACGCTGAGGTACGAAAGCGTGGGTAGCAAACAGGATTAGATACCCTGGTAGTCCACGCCGTAAACGATGTCAACTAACCGTTGGGTTCTTAAAGAACTTAGTGGTGGAGCTAACGTATTAAGTTGACCGCCTGGGGAGTACGGCCGCAAGGCTAAAACTCAAATGAATTGACGGGGGCCCGCACAAGCGGTGGAGCATGTGGTTTAATTCGATGCAACGCGAAGAACCTTACCTACCCTTGACATGTCGAGAATCTTTCAGAGATGAGAGAGT
>JAJRDU010000279.1 GCA_028748685.1 Methylococcaceae bacterium | reverse complement strand
AACTATTCGTCCGTAACGACAAACTCTGCCTGATGCGTCTTTCGGTAACGGTTGGATTTCGTGTGTTCTATAACCCGTTACACCGAAGGCTTCAGCCGCTTCGTTACCTCTACGACTGCTTCCGTTGCTACCGGCCGGAGCGAAAGTTGCCGGGCGGGATTCGCGCCCGCTAGAAAACAGCACCTTTGCGCGGCGCACGGTTATTTTTGGCGAAATCATTACCACTCACCACCTCCCATTTAGGAAAAATTCCTTTTTATCTGTCAGCCGTGGAGACCGATCCGTAGTTTGATTACCATGGCCGGCTCAATTTGCTTTACATAAGGTCATGTTATGAAAAAAGTTGCGTTGGGCGTGCTGCCATGGTTCAGCATGCTGCCGCTGGCACAAGCGATTGCCGAGGAAATCACCGACAAGTTGGACACCGTGGAAGTGGTGGCCGTGTCGCCCTTGCAGTTTGGCGGCGTCGACATCAATAAAATCCCCGCCAACGTCCAAACCGTCTCCGCCGAGGAATTGCAGGAAGCGCAGGCGCTGTCGCTGGCGGATTATATGAACCGTTATCTAGGCAGCGTCAACATCAACGATGCGCAAAACAACCCCTTGCAACCCGACGTGCAATACCGGGGTTTTAGCGCATCGCCCTTGATGGGGCTGCCGCAAGGACTGGCGGTCTATGTCAACGGCATCCGCTTCAACGAACCTTTCGGCGACATGATTAACTGGGATTTGATTCCGCAAGGTGCCATCGAAAGCATGGCTTTGCAACCGTCCTCCAACCCCGCATTCGGTTTGAATGCCTTGGGCGGGGCTATCAACGTCAACACCAAGACCGGATTTTCCGCGCCCGGCCATAGCTTCGAAGCCCAGGGCGGCTCCTGGGACAGGCATTCCGAGGAAATCACCAGCGGCTGGAACAACGGCACCTGGGGCTATTTCCTGGACGGCAATTATTTTTCCGAAGCTGGCTGGCGCGATCATTCCGATACAGAGGCCAAACGCGGCTTCGGCACCCTGAGCTGGCGCGGCGTCAAATCCAGCCTGGACTTAAGCATCGCCGGCAGCGACAACACCCTGCGCGGCAACGGCGCCTTGCCTCAGGAAATGCTGGCTTACGGCCGCGACCAAGTGTTCACTCATCCCGACATCACCCGCAACCGGATGCTGCTGGTTTCATTGGATGGCGACACCTGGCTGAACGATCACAACCAGTTATCCGGCACCATGTATTACCGTCGGAACAAAATCAACACTTACAACGGCGACGGCAGCGAGTTTGGCCCCTGTACG
The DNA here is from genome assembly GCA_028748685.1 of Methylococcaceae bacterium. Taxonomy (GTDB): domain Bacteria; phylum Pseudomonadota; class Gammaproteobacteria; order Methylococcales; family Methylomonadaceae; genus Methylomonas. Next base: position 4,180 of record JAJRDU010000279.1, on the reverse strand, counting down.
GCCGATCCGAATGCACTGTGTAACGAAGATGATGAGGAGTTATTGGCACTGGATGGCGCCGGCATAGCCGCCGAAGATGCCGTCGAAGGCGGCACCATCAACACCTCGTCAACCCTGCAGCAATCCTTCGGTTTCGCTCTACAGAACGCCTTCGATCACAAGGTATTCGGCCGCGACAACCATCTGGTCGGTGGCGCCAGCTTCGATCACGGCATAGCCCGCTACCATGCCGACACCGAACTCGGTGCCCTGACCCCAGACAGAGGCGTGGCCGGCTCCGGCATCTTGCTGCAAGACTCCCATGTACGCCTGACGGCCGAAACCGATCACTACGGCCTGTTTTTGACCGACACCTACGCCTTGACCGACAAACTGGATGTGACGGTTTCCGGGCGTTACAACCAGTCGCATATCAAACTAAGGGATCACTTCGGGAACGATCTGAACGGCACGCATTCCTACGACCGCTTCAATCCGGCCGCCGGCTTGACCTATGCCTTCATGCCGGAATTGACCTTTTACGGCAACTATAGCGAATCCTCCCGGGTACCGACGCCAATGGAATTGAGCTGCGCGGACCCCAATGCTCCCTGTAAACTACCCAACGCCTTCGTTTCCGATCCGGCATTGAAACAGGTAGTCGCCAATACCTTCGAAACCGGCCTGCGCGGACGGCTGAAAAATCTGCTGCCGGGCTATATGGATTGGAATCTGGGTCTGTTTCGCGCCATCAACAACAACGACATCATCTTCCAAAGCACCGGCGGCGTGGTTGCCAATACCGGCTACTTCTCCAACGTAGGCTCGACCCTGCGCCAGGGCGTGGAACTGGGGTTATCCGGCAATTTTTATCAGCGCTGGCGCTGGTCGACGCATTACACCTATATCGATGCCAGCTTCGAGACACCTTTTCTATCGCACAGTCCCAACAATCCGGCCGCCGATGGCAACGGCGATATCCAGGTTCATGCCGGCGACAAGATTCCGGGCATACCGGCGCATCAGTTCAAGTTCAGCACCGATTACGACATCATCTCGGCCTGGACCCTCGGCTTCGACATGAACTACAACAGCAGCCAGTACCTAAGGGGCGACGAAGCTAATCTGACGGCTAAGCTACCGGCCTTCGTAGTATTTAATTTGCGTAGCGAATACCGCTTCAACCAGCACGTGGCGCTGTTCGGCCGGGTCAACAACTTGTTCGACCGCGAATACGCCAACTTCGGCACCTGGGGCAACACCGGCGATGTACTGGATGGGGTGGATACCAACTTGAACGGCCTTAATAGCCGCTTCGTCGGCGTTGGCGCACCTCGAGCGGCCTGGATAGGCATACGCCTGACGATGTAAGCAGATAAAGGAAGCGTAGGGGCGAATTTATTCGCCCTTTGGGCTCCGATATTAAGCCCATCGAGGCGAATAAATTCGCCTCTACAATAATGTGGTTGCCTTGCGATGGATTGCGGGCGACCGCTCTCTATCAAAGAATACGGGGAGTGGTAAGTGTTTTTTGCGCCCCACTTACCACCTTCCTACTCCCCGTCCTTAGTCTCTCTCGGCCTGCGCCGGTTAGCCTTGACGCGTTTGATCGCCAGTTTGCGCTCACCGATGGTCGCTTCAGACAACAGTTGAAAGATGTCGGCCGGCATGCCGTCCGGTAATTCCACCAGCGTGTAATTATGCCGAATGTCGATCCTGCCAATCCGCTTCTTGTCGACACCCGACTCCTCGATCAATACCGCCTGAATCTGCTCCTTGCTCACATGGTGTTGACTACCTACGTCCAGCCGATAACGCACGGAACGATAACCGGGTTTGGGTAAGCTCTCCGTCTTGCTTTCCGAACTTTTTGCCTGCGGCGGCAGTAGCAAGGGCTGACTCAGGTAGAGCAGCGCCGCCGCGCAATCCAAGACACTGAGGTTGAGTCGTGCCGCGGCTTGCTGGATCAACTCGCGCTGCGCGGCTAGATTCCGCTCGCGGATTACTTGTTGCAAATATTTTTCAAGCGCTTCTTCCATGCGGCTATCGGCCGACGAGACATCGGTGGCATCCATTTATAATCTGTCCAAATCGATTTCAACATAAGCTTCATCGCGCAAACGCCTCAACCACAACTCGGTCTCTTCCTCGATCTTGCGTTTGCGGATTTCTTCCCTGACCCGGTCTTTTTTGAATTGGTCGCTGTTATCCTGGTCCTCTCGGCCCAGCACCTGAATCATGTGCCAACCGAACTGGGTTTGCACCGGCTGACTGATTTCATTGATCCCCAGCTTGTGCATAGCCTCTTCGAAAGGCGGTACCAGCGCACCAGGGCTGACCCAATCCAATGAGCCCCCATTGATGGCAGACCCCTTGTCGTCGGAGTGGGCGCGTGCCAGCGCGGCAAAGTCATCGCCGTCCTTAATCCGTTCTCGCAACGCCTGCAGGCGTTTTTGCGCTTCGGCGTCGTCAACCAGTTCATTGGTTTTGATCAGGATGTGCCTGACCTTGGTTTTGGTGACTATGTGCTGTCCGGCGCCTTCCATCTCCAACATCTTGATAATGTGGAATCCGCTGGGACTGCGAATCGGATCGGAAATATCGCCTTGCTTCATGCCGGTGACCGTGTCGGCAAACAAGGTGGGAATCTGCCCCATCCCGCGCCAGCCCAGATCACCGCCTTTCAGCGCATTATCATCATTGGAGACGCTGATGGCCGTTTGCTTGAAATCCGCTCCCCCCCGCAAGTCGGCCACGACTTGATCGGCTTTTTCCTTAGCCTTCTGGATCGCACTGGCCGAAGCGGCCTCGGAAACCGCGATCAGAATATGACCCAGGCGATATTGGGCGTTGCTTTGCCCGGCCTGGCTTTGTGTCTCCATGTAATGCGCCACTTCCGCATCGGTCACCTTGACGCGAGAGCCTATTTCCCGGCCTCTTAGTTGATTGATGACGATCTCGTTACGAATATTGTCCTCGAAACTCTTGTAATCCATGCCCTGCTTCTCGAGCTCACGGCGGAAGGTTTCCACCGACATGCCGTTCCGGGCGGCGATCTCGCCAACCGAATTGCGCAACATCTCGTCGCTAACCTGGATGCCCGATCTTGCGGCCAACTGGCGTTGCAGTTTGTCGACCACCATCCGCTCCAGCACTTGTTTGCGCAACACGAAATCGGGCGGAATCATCACATTACCGCTTTTTAGCTTTGCGGTAATGGCCTCCACTTCCGTATTGAGTTCCCGCTCAAGAATCACGTCGTCCTCGACCACGGCGACGATGCGATCCAGCACCCTGGCTTGCGTTTCCGCGCCAAATAGAGCCATCCAAAGCCATGCGGCGATAAAAAATGTCTTAATCATGTTGGTATTAGTCAAAATAACCGGCCTTACGATAGCCGTTCAGGTTGGTCTGCAGGAAGGTGTCGACGGCGTCGCCGAAACTGCTCAGGCCTTTCAGTTCCAACTGCACGAAAAACGCGGTTTCCGGCTTGGCATCAACGAGGTTAATCGCGGTATTACTGGCACCATTGATATATCGCCGGCCAAGAATCCGGAAACGCCAGCAACAATTTTCCTTTTCCAATCCTATGAAACTTTCGGTGGTTTTGTCGAAATTCAACGAATATTGCCAGCGGCCAAATCCATACCATTGTGCGAACAAGGGCCAGCGGAAAGAGACATCGGTTTGAGAAATCGTGGTGGGTGTCTGCGTCGATATGCCATTCTCGGTACTGCGGCGGTAGCGGTAGCCGATGTCGAAAATTTCATCGGGCTGATTCCGAAATTTCAACACCGCCTGTCCTCGCGCCAGACTATTCGCCTCGGGATCCCATTGCGCGCCGGTGTTATAAGACAGGTTACGGTTGATCTGCCCGCTCACTTCGCCGATAAAATTGGAGGTCCTGCTGGTTTGTACAGGATAGTTGATCGAATTGGGATTATATATATCCGTCAGGCTAACGGTCCTGTCCTGAAAATAAACGATTTGCCCTAGACTGAGCTTGAGCGGCTCCAGGCCGGTCGTCGAATCAATAAATCGCGAGGTGGCTGCCAGGGTAATCTGGTTAGCATCCTGAATACGGTCACCGCCACTGAAACGGTTTTCACGAAACAGACTGTAGAAATTGGTGTCGTAAAGCGAGGAATCAAAGATGGGGATATTGCTTTGATCCTTACGCGGAATATATAAATAGAAGGCG
>JAJRDU010000278.1 GCA_028748685.1 Methylococcaceae bacterium | reverse complement strand
TTGGACACCCTTGCCTTCGCCTACATCTTCCCTTCTCACAGGGCAATGGCTGGACTTCCACCAGCTTGCTGACTACCATGCCAGTCGCACCAGGTTTTCTTCACTTCGCTTACGCTCCGTTTCCAAGATTTTCAGCACCTGCTCGGGAGAATGTTGCGATGCCGCCCCACGTGGAGGGACAATATGAAAAATGGCTTTATTCGGTTGGCTGGAGAATCTCTGCCGATACCCAAGCCAACATTCCACCGGTTGCGGTTCGATAAAACCGCGCCGGCGATTTTAAACGTTAGTACCATCTATCCCAGGAGAACTCTCGCCATGAACGATTTAGTGTTTTATACCAATCCGCAGTCTCGCGGGCGCATCGCCCACTGGATGCTCGAGGAAATCGGTTTGCCTTATGAAACGGTTTGGCTCGAATTCGGGCCGGCCATGAAAAGCCGCGAATATCTCGCCGTCAATCCGATCGGCAAGGTACCCGCGCTCCAGCACGGCAACGCTTTAATCACCGAAGCAGCGGCCATCTGCGCCTATCTTGCCGATCGCTTTCCGGAGAAAAACCTGATACCGCCGATAAACCATCCCGCTCGAGGCGATTATTTTCGACGGCTATTTTTCGCCGCCGGCCCACTGGAACAGGCCGTTACCGCCAAAGCAATGGACTGGCAAGTGCCCGAGGAAAAGAGCATTTCTGTCGGCTTCGGCAGCTACAACGCCACAATCGACGCCCTTGAAAAGGCGCTATTGCCCGGACCCTACATTTGTGGCGAGCAATTTACCGCGGCGGATGTGTATCTTGGCTCGCAACTTGGCTGGGGAATGATGTTTGGCACCATCGAAAAACGCCCCGTGTTTGAGGAATATGTCGGGCGGTTATATGCTCGCCCCGCAGCCCTGGAAGCCGCTCGCATCAACGAAGATTATATGAAAAATCGCAAACCCTAAACCGCCAGTCGAACGGACTTTGGAAGCCGGGATCATTTCTTTATGCGCCTCTGAGACGGGAAGTCCAAAGCTATTTGGAAGAGCTAGCAATACCTCAAAACACGACTTCTCTAAATTTGACGTTTGGGCGTCAAAACCCGCGGTTTTTTGATCTAGTTGAGTTCGATTTGGCGATCATCCTAAAAAGCAGTCGCGTTGAACTCCGCGCCACTCTAGACATGGTTAACACAGATTCGTTTATGAAATAGCGAGGGGGTATTTCAGCCATATCCGAGTTGTTCGAGCGGCTTCAATATCATCCCGTTCAGGTATTTCTCATGGTTACACTCAGAATCCGATAACAACAGGCTAAGGGAATCAACTGCGGCGCAATGGCTTGTAGATCAACAAAAAACTGACAAACTCGTTAGTAGGCCGCTCTCAGATAGTCTGCTCTGTCGTGGGTGCTGGCAATGGTCAGCGTCTTTTGTGCGGCATGCGAGGTTTGTTTGCCGACGCCGTGGAGTAAATAAAGGGCGAGAGACGATGGCGCCATAAAAGTTGTTTTCGCCATCGGCTCGATCAGCGATAGCTGCGCCAGCAAGGCTTGCTGGGTGTCCGGTGCAACCACCACGCTGTTTGATAACTTGCGCCTGACCAGTACAACGCGGTCGCGTATTTTCCAGGTGCCGAATTTTAGCTCCGCAGCGAGTGCTTCCCAGCCAGCCACGGTTCGTTTCCAGCCAGGACTGGCAATGCCGCTGCAAAATCGGCTTTTTCAAGTTGATTTCGAGCCGGGGTGAATGATCTTAGGTGGTAACACAATGGCTCAGCCCAGCTAATTTAGGACATCCAGATTATAAGGCTAGGATTGACCGATTTTTCTAAGGTGATAGTGTAATATCTTTTTCTTTGGGCTTGACAGCCCGGTACACCGCGTCTCTATCGAGATTCACCGCCATTTTATTACCTCGATTGTTACTTTTTTCTGAGCATTCTGAGCAAGGTAAAAAGGTAACACTTTTGAGTGCATATCACTGTATTTCACCGAACATCGCTGGACAATAAAAAACCCGCTAAGCCAGATAACTTGCGGGTTTTTGTGCTTATTTGGGCTTCTTCAAACCCTTGTATGGTACGACGGGCGGTCTTGAATACATCAATAAGATACTGATATTAGTGACATATATTTACAGTCAATCATAAAAGGTAACTATAAAGGTAACACTTTTGAGTTTTACCCCCTATTTCATCCCCAAAAAGCACGGTTTCGTGCAAGCCATTTTGCGTACTGTCATATTGGCGATATTGTTAAAGTTTATAACTTCGGAGTGATTTGACCGGTTCCAAAATAGCATCGTCCGGGGATTCCCTGTCCGGGATCAAAAGTTTAATTTCGCGGCTGTGAAAGTTTGCTTTCGCAACCGGTCCCAAAAACGAATGCCCGAAGGAATTCGCCCCCCATCACCTTATCAGTCTAAGCTCCGTGCGCGCGAAGGCTGTTTCTAGGCGTTTTTTCGGAAGTCTTTAAACGTTGCGGTTTGCAACGGTCAAAGAATCGAATCGGTTAGGGTTTTTTGCCCACTCCCATTGCCTGATGATCGTACCAGTTCGACCCGTTGCAGACTATCGTCTACATCTGATTCAATGACAGCAATTTGGCCATTACCGGCCAGTGTTACCTATCCCGATAATATACGGAAAGGGGAAGTATGGACGACTACTTAGATAAATCAGGAAAAGCTATGTTGGCCGCCGCATTAACATATGACCATGCGCGGGCAGCGGAGAAAATGTCGGAATGGCATTGTGTTGGCGAGGATAATGTAGCTTGGAAAGAAGGACCATATTTATCAGCAGGTGCAAATCAAAAGCAAATCGACCGCAACCACCCCTACTGTTTTCGCTCAAGCGCCGAATTTGGTATCGTGGTTGGAATAGTGATGAGGCCAAATTTTGAGAAATCAGAAAATGGCAGAGTGAAGCTTCCACTTCCACCAAAAGATAAGCGCGAATCAAGAGTAGAGCCTGTAATTTCAAAGCTAGCAATCATTGAACAGTTCGAATTATTTAAAGAGTATTTGGCCACGTTTGACGGGCCATACAACAAGAAACGCTGCAAAGCATGGGAAGGTAAAGTTGATCAGAAATTGCTTGATCTGGTCAATAATCTTACCGACAGAAGAAATGAATTAACTCATGAATCCAATTATGAGTTGCCCTCTATGAAGGAAGCAGTGACATATTTTTATCAGTTACGTCAATTAGCCGCCAAGCTTTATGAGGCAACTAAATGAGTGGTTCTCAATATGCAAACGTTAAACGAGCGATTTCTGCCATAAACCGGCCAATCAAAAATCAAACTAGTCGGTCAAAAAATTGCCGATCTGAGATTATCATCCAGCCATAATTTGAAGACAGTCTGCGGCTCCGTTGACTAAAACACTCCATTCGCATTGATAGTGAATGCGCACCAAGCCATTAGGTTAACAATCTCTAATCCGCTTCAAGGCTTCCCGTTGATCCCTTAAATGGGCTCTGGCGCGCTTCAGTACCGCCTGAAATTCCGTCGCACCAGTGTAGGCATTCGTCGACGACGTTGCCTTGCCTTCCGCCGTCCTGGGGCCGGTGGATTTATCCCACGGCCGCCAGCGCCGTATCGCTTCCGATTGTTTCTTGCGCCGTTCCGGTGTCCAGCCGTTCGCCATCAATTACCTCCAATAGTTCGTTTGGTTGATTCTTGATTTCTTCCGCGTGCGGAGCCGGAGCCGGCATGCCGTTGTTAATCTGCTGCGGGCCGTTCGAGATATTGGCCTGCTTGGCATAGACGACGGGCGGGTTTTTGATGTTGCTTAGTGTCTCCAGCGTTTGCCGGCATTGGCTCTGAGCCTTCAGCGCAAGCCGCATAAAGGCTTCGTAGTTTTTCAGATACTCTTGATTGACTGCCCGCCGGGCCAGATTGGTAAAGATCGATTGCAGCGCCTGGGCCTGCCCCATGAGCATCCCTTCGCATCGTTTCAAATCGCCGTCGTTCACTGTCTCGATGCTATCGACCAACTCATCCATTAAGTCGCTGATGTCATGATCGCCAAACATCTTGCCATATTCGGAAATGACGGCGGCAGCGTTTGCGCTGGGACGTATCGCTATCTTCGCCAAGGCCTTTGCCGTGTCTTTGTCTATCTCCTGCGAGGGCGCCGATTTATTCGCCGATTTCTTTTTCGTTGCCATTTGGGTTCCTGTAGTCTGATTTTTCATCGCCTAACCAGGCGTCAATGTTGGGCCGCCCGCCTGCCGCTGCCTTTATTGCTGTCGGTTTCCTGCATTTTTAAACGATGGGATATGGTAAATAATAGGTACATCCCGCATAGTGAACACTGAAGGCAAAAAACGCCATCGCTAAGCCATTGATTTATTTGGCTCACTGTTCATATTATGAACACCTGTTCACTATACGGCACGACTTGTTCAGCATACGGCACGGAGTGTTCATATAGTGAACAAGCAAATCAATTTTGCGGCTGCCAGTTCCGCCATTCATCGCTTGGCTTGCGGTCGTCGAACTCGCGGAAGGTCAGCCGCCATTTCCGGGCTAATTGCTTGCTAAAATGGCCTTCCAGCATCAGCTTGATAAAACCATGCGATTCCAGCTCGATGAAGGCTGCATGCGCCTTGCCTCGACAGCAGCCTATCCGTTTTTGAGCCTCTGTGACGCTGTAGGCTATGGGTTCGTACATGCGCCAATGGGTTTGTATCAGGATCAGCAATTTAACCGCATTGCCGCTTAAATCTTCGTAAGCGGCAGAACGGATCATGTCCACATCCTGAGCGACGTACTGCTTTTTTCTCGGTTTTGCCATACATCAGCCGCCGAGAATCTTCGCTCTGCCGGCAATCAAGCCTTCCAGCGCCGTTTTCATCGCTCGGTAAATCGCTTTGTAGGGTTGTTGGCCTTCCATGCCCTCGGTCAACGCCTGGGCCGCGATCAGCTCAAGCGTCGAAAGGGTGGAAAGCTGTATTGCGGTCAATAATTCCCTGATTTCGGAAGTCGGCTGCTCAATATCCACCATCGCCCGATAAGCGGCGTCGGTGATGATTTTGTAATAGCGCTCGGCGTGCTGGCTGCCTTGTGAGCGGGCGTAGTCGACGAACTGCTTAATGGTGTCTGTCAGAATCCCCCGGCTATCCTTGCCGGATAAACGCGCCACTTGATAAGCCAGGGTTTCACGCTCCTTAGATTGCCGGTCAAGCTGCCGACGTAACCGCAAGAATTCATCGACCAGTCGTTTCTGGCCATCCCGCGACTTATGTCCGCCAATGAACGGCATCGCTTTTAAAAATCCGGCTTCATTTAGCTCGAAGTGGCGATATTGTTTGCCGCGTTTGGTGTAATTTGACGGCTTGGATTCAAGCCGTGAGATTGTGCCATCCGCCAGCAATTCATCGAGGGTTTGCAGCACGTTTTTATGCTGCCGACCAAACTCCTTGGCGATGTCTCGACTATCGACGCAAATCTGATTGTCGCCGCCGTGAATAATCAGGAGCGATGATTCGGCGTTTTGATCCTGTTCGGATTTTTTGGCGAGGGCTCTCATGCTTCACCGTCCATGCTTTCAAGCAGCGCCAGAATGTCGGCTTTTTTCCAGGCGGTTGTTCTCTCGCCTAGCTTGACGGGTTTGGGATATTTGCCGGATTTCACGCCGGCCAGGAAGGTTGAGCGGCCAACCGGTAAAAGCGGCTCGATGCCGCGTTTTCGATCCCCGACGATCTGCCATATTCGCAGATAGCCAAGGGCAATGGCGGTTTGTTGATTTTGCATTTTGTCTAACGCCATCTAATGAATGATGGCGTTAGCTTATGCGGTGCTATATGACTGTTGGCCGAATTCGGTTAAGTCTTAACCGATTCGGTTTTATTTCGCGCCATTACTGGGCTGGTGGGGGTAATAGGCCTTTTGCTTCGTTTAAATATTTCCTGATAGTGTCAGCATCAACACTGATTCCAAGCCTGTCTAACGCCGCTTTGATGCTACCGTTGTTTTCGCCGGTAGCCTTGTTTTTGTTGGCATCTGGATTATAAGAATAAGCATCAATCGCCATGCCAAGTACCAACTTCAAAAGTGTTTGTCGCTCGGTTTCCAGCAGGTCCGGTTTGTTATCGCAATTGGCGGACGTTGTATTTTCCTCTGGCCCCTCTTCGCTAATGTGCTGCTCAAAAGCTCTCAGTGCCTTAGTGCGAACGACCAAGAAACAATCCTCCGGCAACTTTGATGCGGTTCTATAAATAGGGGTTTCCGGAGATTCAATGTTCTCTTGAAGTAGCACGATGGTGTCATTTTTCTGTAACAACACAAAGTCACTATCTGTTACAACCGCTCCCCCGAACATTTCTTGGTATTTACGTCGAATAAGGGTGGCTGGATCATATTCGTCCAATTGCGCAAAATCCCATAACTGGCTAACCCCAATATGACTGCCTTGATACCTATCGTCGGCTTTCAAATAGCTTACTCTAGGCTCATCATTTTGGAATAGGCCTGAAATTACTCCGCATTCCAAGTCATCCATCACTTTTGCCAACAGTCCATTTTCAGCCGATGCCCAAAAATCTTCTTTTTTCAGATAATCCCAAGTGAGAATCCGGCTAGTGCCCATATTTATAAAATATACAGATAACTCAATATGTTTTTGCAATGCCAAATGCAAAATATCCGCTTCAGTGACCTTTTCCCCACAAACTCCAGAAAGATGTATTGCCG
>JAJRDU010000277.1 GCA_028748685.1 Methylococcaceae bacterium | reverse complement strand
GGGATGCCGCCTTGCGGATCGGTAAAGTTATCGTGGTTGGCAATGGTGTTGGACCAATGGCCTTGCTCGTCTGGTTGACCGTCCGCCAATTTTGGGCCGGTCCACTTGCCGGAGGCGATCTTGGCAAAGCTACGCTCCTGCTGAATCCCTGGTCCGCCCAACTTTAACGGTCTTTGTGCTGGTGCGGCTTCCGGTTTTTTGGCTTCGTCTGCTGCCATCCCTATCATCGGAGATAGCAGCAGCACTGCGCTTACCGCTCCCGGCAGAGCAAAGTGTCTGTTTTTCATAAAATCCTCAAATATTGTATGCAGCATCATTTAGCGCCGGGTTTTGGCGGATAGTGTTGGTCGTAATCCAGCGTGAATCGATAATCTTCTATCAGCTGAAAGTCTTTCTCTCTATGCCGATGAAGGATCACGCTAATATCCCAAGGCTTGCTGAACACATTCGGGTCTTCGATGGTAGCCTTGTACTCGATGGTGTTGGCATCCAGAAACGCCCATTTCTCGACGACATGCAATGCATCGCTATGGAAATTGCCGGCGCGGTCGAACCAGGTCTTGTCGTTGAAATGTTTGACATCCACCACCAGCGTATCGCCTTCCCAATGCGCCCGCGAATCGCCAAGCCACCAGTCATATGGGTCCTTGGGATGATCGGTGCCGTCGGTATGGATGGTGCGTACCGAATGGCCGAACTGATGCACCAGCGTCAGGTCCTGTTTGCGTTGGAAAATCTGGAAAGGTTCCGGATAGTAAATGCCGCGCGGCACGCCCAGCGTATAACCTTTCAAGGCCGGATCGTTGGTGGCGCGGGCGGCGAAATTTTTCTGTTTTTGCTCCAGCGCCTTGGGCAAATACGGAATGAATTTCCCTTCGACGATGCCGGCGCTCGGCGGCGCATCGGGGCGATTGGAGTGCGGTTCCAGATCGTAATCGGCGGCGCTGGTGGTTTGCCAGATGCCAGAGAAATCCGGTTTGCCGGCCAAGCGCGGGATTTTTTTATCGGCCGCCGAGGCAATGCCGACCGATAGCGTCGTCAGCATCAGGCTGGCCGTCAGTAACCAGACCATGCCCAGACCAACGTTCCGGAACGTTGGCTTTGTTGATAAGATGTTCAAGCAATATTCTCCTGGTATAACAAGTCGATGGCGATTCGCTAAGGATTCCGTCGAAATAAGTTCCTGTTATTCGAATGTCCCGTAGGGGCGAATTTATTCGCCCTTTAAAGCCAATAGGGCGATTGAAATCGCCCCTACAATGAATTCAAATCCTTATTGCGCAGCGGGTTGAGCGCCCGGCGCATCCTGGGCGCCACCGGTCTTGACGCTACGGCCGTCCGCCAAAATGGTGGTCACCGCGTAACCGAAATTCTTGCCGTTTTTAGCGCGAAAACCTTGAATGCTAACCTCGCTGCCGACTGGCAGACTGGCTTTAGTGATGCCCTTTTCCTTCAAGCTGAACGGCGCGCCGAATTCAAAACCCCAGTTGGCGACATTGCCGTCAGCCAGTTTCACATCCAGATACAGCCAGCTATGCGGATTGACCAGTTCCAGTTTGGTGACGACGCCTTTCAATTCAATCGGTTGCTCGGCATCGAATTCCGCTGAAAAGGCGTGATGCGCATTTGCCGGAACCACAATTCCTAGAGCCGCCGTCATTGCCAGAACGCTTAATAACTTGCTGTGTTTACTCATAAATCACTCCAACCTCTTTTGAAAATGGATTAATAAATTGCCTGAAAACGATCCGATGTGTAGCTAAGCCGTCTTAACCGAATGCTTGATATTTCCCACAATCAAGCTCGGTAATGGGTTCGCTAAGGGTTTAGGCTTTCGACCGATGAAAGATTGCAAAAAGCCAGCCAGCTTGAGGCGCATGATTTATCGATGCGCGCATTTTTGAAGCAAGCCGTTATTTTGTAATGCTTTAATGGAACGGAAATATCAGCCCAATTGGTGGGGTGTTGGTGGCTGTATTGCACGAGGTGGGGAGAATGGTGCTGAATAATCAGCAAGGCATGAACACCTGCTGTTGCCGGTGAAGCAATGACCTAACTTAACGGATTAGTTTTGCTTGCTAACTGCAAGCCTAAATCCCAAAAAAAAAGTAGTCTGCATGCAGCAAAGCAAAATACGGGGAATCAAATTCTCAGCTTTACTCAGTTCCCCAGTAACCGGCTTTACGCCAAGACTCCGGTGCAAGTAGCTTGTATCCGCCAAACAACCAGCCTCCATTGGGCCGCAACACTTCCTCACAAAGCCGAATCAGCTTTTCCGTATTACCTTCCTCGAACACTGCTCGAAACGATTCCGAGAAAGCGGCTTCAAAATCAGCTGAAACAGCAGACAACCGGCGCGGAATAGACTTGCCCCGCGCAGACCATAACTGCTGAGACCTGAAGAAATGATCGGCCAGCAAGGTATACAGCTTGGCGGCGCTAGCTGTCAGTTCATTTCGCGAACGAGGAGCTCGCATATCTTCCACCAGATCGGTGATGGCATAGCGGGAATTTTGCAATTCTTTTTCGCCCCATGCCGGTGGGCCATCATCGATGACAGCTTGCGCCTGCTGTTTTAAAGTTGCCGATAGCGCGTTGGATTGAGGAAGCTCCACGCCCTCCAAAACCATGGCCGGCAAGGATGGAACACCGCTGGCTCGATCTATTTCATAAAAGAAATAGCGGAGTGTTTCAGGATCGTGGACGAACGCTTCGATTGGCCATTCATCAAAGATAAACGACTCCCGATAGGCCTGCGGCAAGCGATCAAAGATCACAACCAAATCCAGGTCGGAAGTTTCGGTGCCTTCGCCTCGCATGACGGAGCCGGCCAGAAAAACGATGCGCGCTTGCGGATATTTTGTCGCAATAATTTCAGCGACCACAACCTGAGGAGCTCGTTTCATCGTTAGCTGAAATTTCTACTATTCACAATCAACCTCGACGTAGCACTCACTCCGCAAACTGCGCCTCATACAAAGCTCTGTATAATCCATTTTTCCCCAGTAATTCATTATGATTGCCGATTTCCGCTAGTTCGCCGCGATCCAGTACCACGATGCGGTCGGCGTTGCGGATGGTTTGCAGGCGGTGGGCGATAATGATCGTGGTTCGGTTGGCGATGACGCGGATCAGGGCGGCCTGGATGGCGGCTTCGGTGATGGGGTCGATGCTGGCCGTGGCTTCGTCGAGGATAAGGATTTCGGGATCTAGTGCGATAACCCGCGCAAACGCCAGCAGTTGCCGTTGCCCCTGTGACAGGTTATTGCCCCGGTCTTCCAGCACCGTGTTAAATCCCAACGGTAAGGTTTCGATGAACTCCAGCGCCTGAACCAGCTTGGCCGCATGTCTGGCCGCTTCCGGCGTTACAGCGGGGTTCCCCAGTGCGATGTTGTCGTAGATGGTGCCGGGAAACAGATGAAAATCCTGCAGGATGACGCCGATGCGTTTGCGGATTTCCGCCGGGGCAATTTGCATGATGTCTATGCCGTCGATGAACAGACTCTCAGGCGGTACGTCGTAAAAGCGGCAAATCAGCCGGGTCAGGGTGGTCTTGCCGGAACCCGTGGCACCGACGATGGCAATGTTCTCGCCGGGCCGGATGGCAAGGCTGAAATTTCGAATGACGGCGCTGCCGGTTTCATAAGCAAAGCTCAGGTTTTTGAATTCTATACGGCCATGCAAATCCGCCGGCAAAGGCGTCGGCTGCGACGGCACGGCCAGGGATTCTTGCCAATCCAAAAGCTTGAAAATGCGGTCGCAAGCCACCGCCGCGCGGAAAATGATACTGGCTTGATAACCCACCATCACCACCGGCCGAAACAACATATCGCTAAATTGCAGGAACAACACGATCGAACCTAGTGTGGCGGTATGCTGTTGCACATGCTGACTGCCCAGCCACAAAATGCAGGCCACCGCCGGATAGGCAATGTTTTCGATAATCGGGTAATAAGCCGTCTCGATATTGATAGCGCGGCTTTCTTCGTGGCGATTGCCGCCGACCAAGCCGGCGAAGCGTTCGGCGTTCAAGCCCTCGCGTTGGTAGAGCTGCACCACTTCGATACCGGACAGATTTTCGTGCAAGTGTTCGTTCAAGCGGGAGTGGGTTTCGCGAATGCGCTGGTAAATCGGCCCGGAAAGCCATCGGAAGCCCATGGTGACCAGCACCACTAACAATAGAAACGGCGAAACCTCGGTCGTCAGTGTGGCATCCAGCGACAGCATCACACTCAGGGCCACTCCGAAGGGGATGAGTTCGGCGACTATGCCGCCGGCGCTACTCAATAGTTCCGACAGACTCTCGATGTCGCTGGTAATCCGCGTCAGCACCTGGCCGACTCGCACCCGGTCATAGAAAGATGCCGGCAGATATTCGACATGGGCAAATAACTCGCGGCGCAAATCGTTAAGCCCGGCCTGCATGGCGCTGGAAAATAGGATGTCGAACGCGTAGCCAAAGACGACTCGCAGCAACATCCAGAAAAGATAAAGGCTACAGGCGGCGAACAAGGGTTCGCTGCCGCTTAGTTCTGAAAACCAAGCGGTTAAGGCTTTCTGCCCAAAGTCGGGGGCGTGTAGCGGATAAGATTGCATCAGGATGTCGTCGATCACCACCCGGCTGAATACCACCGGCATCAACACCGCCGCCGTGGCCGTCAGTAGCGCAAACAACAAGGCGCAAACGATACGCAGGCGGTAAGGATGCATCCACTGCCATAAACGCCGGATGTTGTGGCTAAAGCCGGCGGCCGAGGAAGCGCTGATATCGAAAGGATCGCTGCGCGGTGACGGCAGGTCGGTTTGGGTGCTGGTGGCCATGGCTTGCTTCAGATTGAGAGTTCGAGTTCGGCGGGTTGCTCTTGCAGACGAACCAGCTCGGCATAATGTCCATCCAGTTCCAGCAGTTCCTCATGGTTGCCGGACTCGATGAGGCGTCCACTATCCAGCACATAAATTTTGTCGGCATAGCGCGCGTTAGCGACTCGGTGGGAAACGATCACCGTAGTCAGCGTCTCCCGCAAGACTTTCAGTTGAGAAAGGATCCGGCTGCTGGTTTCGGTGTCCAGCGCGGAGAAACTATCGTCCAGCAGTAAAATAGGGGTGTCGCGTATCAGGCTGCGCGCCAGGCTGGTACGCTGTTTCTGCCCGCCCGATAACGTAACGCCGCGTTCGCCGACCAAGGTCGCCAAGCCGGCATCGAAGCCGGTGATGGTGTCGGCAAGCTGCGCGGCTTCGGCGGCGGTCCAAATTGGCTCCGGCCGGCGATCAGGATCGTCGAAGGAAATGTTTTCCGCCATCGGCGCCGCAAATAGAAAACTGTCCTGAGTCACGAACGACAGGTTTTGGCGCAACTGGCCGAGCGGGATGGTTTTCAGTTCATGGCCGTCGATCGCTATGTATCCGCCGCTCGGTTCCAATTGTCTGGACAACAAGCGTAACAAGGTGGATTTGCCCGCACCGATGGGGCCGATAATGGCCGCCATTTCACCCGGATCGACGCTCAAGGAAATATCGTTCAATGCCGGCGGCTGAAGCTCACCGCCCGGATAACTGAAAGACACATGATGCACGGCTATTTCGCCAATGAAGGCCGGTTTGGGCTTTGCCTCCGGGCTATCACGGATCTCTGGTTGCTCATCCAATATCTGAAAAACCCTCGCCGATGCGGTTGAGGCATTCAGTAAATGATAGATAGGCGTGCCGCAATTTTTGATGTAGGCCAGGATCATCCCCAGATACCAGATGAAGGCGGTCAGCGTGCCT
Organism: Methylococcaceae bacterium; assembly: GCA_028748685.1. Lineage (GTDB taxonomy): Bacteria > Pseudomonadota > Gammaproteobacteria > Methylococcales > Methylomonadaceae > Methylomonas. The sequence continues at coordinate 9,050 of JAJRDU010000277.1, read as the reverse complement.
AGGCTCATTTGCCCGTTCAATACCTGGCTGCCGCCGACGCCGACCACGGCCAGGCTCATCATGCCGCTGCCGAGCAACATCGAGGCATTGAGCATGGAATCCCGCCGTACCAGCAACAACACGGCCGCCATGTAGCGCTGGCTGTTGGCGGCAAAATGTTCAATTTCCCGCTGCTCCTGGGCGTGGGACTGGATAGTGCGTATGCCTTTCAGATTTTGTTGTACCGTTTCCGTCAGCACCCCATATTCGCTTTGCTGCCGCTGCGACGCCAGACGAATGCGTTCAGCCAAATACCAGCCGGCAAAACCGATCGCCAGAATCAGAGGCAGGAGGAGGGCGGTGAGTTCAGGCGATTGCCTGAACATGAACACCGGCGCAATCAATGCAATACTGACTAGGCTCAATAACTGGTGTACGGCAACCCGAAAGAAGCGCTGGATGGCGGCGATGTCGTTGGTGACGCGGGCCATGATGTCGCCCAAACTATTACCGGCGTAAAAGCCCCGGCCGAGTTTCAACAAGTGTTCGTAGCTGCGCTGCCGAAGCGTGGAGGCCAAGCCGATAGAGACCAGCGCGTTGCGGCGGCGGCCATAGTTCAACACCAGAAAACGCAAGGCGGCCAGCAGCAAGATAGCGGTGGCCGGATAGGCAATAGCCGTTTCTTGTCGGGCGATCAGATCGATACCGTCTTTCAGATAAACCGGAATTGCCGCCTCGACGAGATGGGCCGCGAACAAGGCCAGCCATGCCATCAGACATTGTGCACGGTAGGGTCTGAAAAACGGGTAAATCCTTTTCAAGAATGCAAGCGTGGGGCGTGTCTTGTTATGGGTCATGGTTCCGATACTTTGCGATTGGTGCCATGGTGGGGGGGGGCTCGGGTCAGGCAATTCGCTTCCCCAGAAAGTTTGAGCGAATCTCGTAACCAAGCTCCTTGTACAAACGCATGGCGCGGTCGTTGAACGCCCAAATATTTAAACGTATATCAACGGCACCTCGCGCATGAGCCCAGTCCTCTGCGAGCGCCATCAGACTTCGGCCAATGCCTTGGCCGCGAAATTCGAAAGAGACGCCAATCGTACCAATTCGTCCGTATCGGAGCGGTTGGAGAAGTGAGTGGCTTTCGTCCACTATGCCCACTGTAACGAATCCAATTAGGGTGCCGGATACTTCCGCTACGAAGGTGGTGGCGTTTTCCCTTTCGATGCTTTGCAACCAATGAGCGCGATCACGCTCCGGCTCACCTTCCGCAGCGAAGATGTCCGGCAAGTTATCGTGGTGAAAGGCGTTTACTTCGTTGCCTAGGACGCAGATTGACGGTAGGTCAGAAATTAAGGCTTCACGGTATCGGGGCATATTTTGGGAACTGTTGATTGTCAAGGCCGTAAGGCGCAATCTGTAGGGCGTCAATAGGCGATAGCCATATTGCGCCGGATGTTGGCCTTTAATCATTCTTGGGTTTCATCTATTCAGGTCTGGATGACGCTCCAGGCTGCTAACAAAAAAGTGACTGCGATGCTCAATTTGGGACGCAATCTGCTTGGGTTGCCGTGAGCGTACAGTGGTAGCAACAAGGTCAGCGAGATGCAGCCCAATGGCAGCAGCAAAACACCGCGCCAAGCGGCAACCGAGAACAGAGCTATCACCGAGGGCGCCGCCAGCAGGCAAAAGCCGGTTTCCAGCACCAGCATGTCGGCGATCAGCAGCGTGCGGCGAGATAGGCCCAGCGATGCTAGCATGGGCAGCAGCGGTTGGCGGCCGGTGCGCAGGCAGGTTTGCAAGCCGGCGATCTGAAACAGCGGCGGCAATAGCGACGCGATCAATAGCGCGGCTGCTACTTGGGTTTGAAAACCGACTTCACGCCAGACACCACCGAACCAGACTACGGTTCCGGCATAGCCGGCCGTTGCCGCCCATTTCGGCCAGCGGCTGCCGTGCATCAGGGTTCGCAGGTTAATCCGCATCAAATTTGCGAGTGGCCGCTGCCGCGGGTTTAACGTCGGCAGCCACGATTTCGGTGGCTTCAGTCCCGCCCAAAGCGGAAGGCGTTTGTTTAGCGTCAGACCGGCTATTGATCCTGCCGCGATTTGCCCTATTGCCAATAATTGGCCGTCCTCGCGGCATAAGATCATTATGGCTGCCAGCGAAGCGGCGGCAACAATGAGCGCCGCCGTGGAACGGTGTAGCAGCAGATGCTGATACAACGGCCATTGCAGGGCCAGTGCCGACGCCAAAACGATATTTTCCGCCCTGTCCGATAGCGCTGCGGAAATCGCGTAAGCCAGGAACGGCAGTAACAGCGGCAGGTCCGCGATCAGCAACAACACCAGGTCGACCGCCGTCGCCAGCTTGTTTACGGCGGGTAGCGTCCGCATATAACGCCACGCCGGGCCACCGAGCAAGGCTTCAGTCTGTACGGCTACCCAGGCCGACATCAACAGCAGCCCGATCATCCAGATATTCAAGGAATAGATGGCGTTGCCGCCGGCGACGATTTGCCGAACCGGCGCGGCGACGGCTTGAATTTGAGCGGCGAGCGGCATGCTGGCCGGCGACAAGGTGAGCAGCATCAATAACAATATCTGCCAGCGGCGGTTCACCAGCTTTAAGGTGCTATTGGCATAAAACCGCAGACGCCAATCGAGCAACTGCAATAGTAATCGCAGGCTGCTAATTCCTGGCGCGTTGTTCATGATGGTTGCAGCATCAAGGTAGCGGAAGGCGCGATGCCGAATACCTGATGGGGCGAGGCTTGATGGCAAGCCGTGACGACCAGCCGGGTCTTGGCGAGTTCCGCTAAGACCTGTTCCAGGGCTTGCCGCGAGTGATCGTCCAGCGCATTGCAAGGTTCGTCCAGGATCAGGACCTCGGCCGTCGCGGCGATGGCGGCGGTCAGCATGAACTTGCGTGCGGTGCCTAGCGACATCTGATCGAAACGGCAATCCAGATAAGGCTCCAGACCGAACGCCTTGAGCAAGCGGTTTGAGGTTGCTTGATCGCAGTCGCCCCGCACCGAAGCCACGAAGGCCAGCCAATCCCTGCCCGTCAGGAACGGGAATATCGGGCAATCGGCCGGGCAGTAACTCAGTTTGCGACGAAATTGGTCGGGATGCGACTTCAGACTCGATCCACTGAGGAAAATCTCGCCGGAATCGGCCGTCAAGGCTCCTGCGAGCAAGGAAAGCAAGGTGGATTTACCGGCACCATTGGCGCCAACAATTAGATAAACGCCGGCATCGAACCAGGTGAATGTTAGTCCTGTAAAGATCGAGCGGGAACCGAATTGTTTCGATAAACCTATTGCTGTCAGCATAGCCGGTAAGTCGTTATGACGTTTGTCGTAGATTGTTCATTAAGGCGCGGGTGTCGATGTCGCCGGACCTATGCCGACGATCTGTAGAATCGTGTCCTCGTCCTTGGCGCCGTCGTAATGGACTTCGCTGCCGTAGTGGGTGACGAAACTGCCGGCCGGCACTGGTTTCAGATTGTCGGGATTGTAGTCGCTGCCGGTGCCAACCCACCAGGTGCCGGAAATTACGGTAATGAAACGGTCATTGGGATGCGAATGCGGCTTGCTGTTGTGGTGGGCTTTCCATTTGTTCAGCACCACGTACAGGCCGGGTTTGGATGGATCGCTCACCAGTACCGCGGTTTCCGAGCCACTGGGATTGGCGACCCAGTTGATCTGCTCGGGCAGTTTGATGGAAATGGCCTTGGGATCGAGCTCCGCCGCTTGCAACGCGCAGGTGGTACTCCATAAACCCAAAGCCAGCGTAAGGCCGGCCCAAGATGAACCGTATCTAAGATTTAACATTTTCTCTCCAACCATTAAAACGATAACCAGGAAAATATGGGCTTCGGGGTGCTTAGTTAGAGGATGCAAGACATCCATGTCCGCTTGACCAAGCCAACGCATTTCAAAATAAAGCGGGTGGCGATCCTATAGGTGAAAATCGTCCCGCGGTTTGAGTTTCTAACTAAGCACCCCGAAGCCCACATCTTCATTGGCCGATCTCGCACTGTCGGCGATAGCGTTCAAGCGCCGATCAGGGCACGGACGGCAGGTGAAACTGGCTCAACTCGGGCGGCGCCACGGCTTTTTCACTATGTGGCGTACCGGCCGGTACCCAATCATACGGTACCGGTTGACCGCGATACAGCTGGTAATTGGTCGTGGTGCGGCCAGTCAAAGCATCCTTGCCGACTTTGGAATAAGGATTGATGTATTCCCAGACGATCTCGCCGTCCGGCGTAACCTGGAACAACCGGCCGCTTTGGCCTTCGTCGATAAAGGTGTTGCCGTTGGGCAGGCGGCGGGCGGCGCTGATGTGGGTGCTGCGGAACGACCATGCCGGGCCGCCGGAGCTTTCGCCGGTGTATTGCCAGACGATTTCGTTCTTGACGGGGTCGATTTCCAGTACCCTGGAACCGCCGGTTCTCGGCACCGAGGCTGGCGGATAGCCGGCCACGCCCTGATTGTCGAATACCAGCAAATTGCCGGCACCCGGACGGCCTTCGGGGATGATGTTCGCATCGTGCTGGGCACTGATTTGATCCACCGGACGAGGGACTTTGCGCGCCAATTGCTCTTCTATGGAGGCGGCGGGGTAGTGTGGGCCTAGCCGCCAGACGATCTTGCCGGTCTTTCTCTCGATGATGGCGATGAAATTGGCGTTACGGGAATCGAACAACAGATTCTCCGGCGCGAAGCGTTTGTCACCGGCGGCAAACCAGCGATTGGGGCCAACCACTTTCAGATTGTTGACGTGCAGATAGTCGGCGATCTCCGCGTTGCGTACCAGCTTCAGCTCCGCCTTCGTAAAGCCGAATTCATCCAAATGTTCGGAGGCAACCCATTTCCACACCACTTCGCCGGCCGGATTGACTTCATAAATCACGTCGTCCAAGACCTGCGGCTGCTTGAAGCCCTTTACCGGATGGACCAGATTGGCCAGCACCACGGTATTGCCGTTCGGTAGCCGCGCCCAATCGTGGTGTTGCTGGGAAGCGCCGCCCGGCGCCTTGTCGCCGAAGCTCCAGACGGTTTTGCCGTCCCAATCCAGCTCGCCGATTGTCTTGGTTATTTTTCGATTCACCTGGCCGGGAACCAGATCGGTGCCTTTGCCTTCGGTGGTCTCGAGTGTCACGAAAACATGCCCGAGTTTACCGCCGGTCAAGGCCGGATCGATCAGCGTGCCGTGGGCCGCGGCATCCTTCCATCCATGCACCGAGTTGCCGTTCAAATCGATCAGGTGAGCAACGTTGTCGCCGCCACTGAACAGTACGAACGAGTTATAGGCCTTGGCGGGGTCGTAACGGGTGGTGCCGGTGGGATAAATGCTGGGGCCAGCGACTGCAGAAGCGCTGAGCAGTGCGCCGAGCGCAATCAAAATGCCTTGTTGCAAGGGGGAGCCGTTGGCGCGCTGCGAAGCCTTGGGTGTCTTGGATTGTTCCATGTTTGATCCGCGATAATTGATGAAGTATTTCGGTTTCAGCAATTAACGGGCCAGTTATAGACGGCGCGGGGCAAGGAGCTGTCGGCTTGGCCCTGCTTTATTGATAGTTGCCGAAGGCGCCGGGCTGGAAGGGCGAATGTATTGTGAAAAATTGCTCGGTAGCGGTACTGGCAAGCGATGTTTACGGCTCGATACGAAGCCGGGTTGTTGTTTTCGACGCACAGCATCAACAAAATCTGGTTGTGGTCGAACATCTGGCGAACATGTGGCGAACAGCAGATGGGCAGTCGGTCAGCAGAGTTTGGTCGTTTACGGTCATTCGCCGCGCATGGCATCAACAGCGACTGACCGGCAAGCAACATTTAACCGCCTCGGCTTATGGTAATAACGGTTATGACGCTCTAGGCTTCAATGGTTTATCGTTTATAAAATTAAGTAATTCAATATGTTATGCGTTTATTGTCCGGTAATAACAAAATTTTACTGTCTTGGCATGGGCCTTGCGATAGAGCTTAAAACGCGTTTTGCGTTTTCGAGAGTGGTATCGAGTTCTATTAACGTAAGGAATAGGTGGGTCAGTGAGAAAATGTTTAGAAAGCGCTTGGTCTCAAAGCGCCAATCGACAGGATGGTGTTCCTCATATCATTAGTAAGCGGCGTAAGTTAACAAGCTGTGTGGCGATGGCGATTGCCGGCGCTTCGATGATGACGGCGTTGAATGTAGAGGCGGCCACCCCCAAAAAGAAAACTAAAAGCAAGGCGGTCAGCACAAAACCCGTCAGTGAGCTGGAATTAGAAAACCAGCAATTACGCCAGGAGCTGGCGGCCGCCAAGCAACGGGAACTGGAATTGATTAAAAAAGGTACAGCCGGCACCGTTGCGGCTGGAGGCTCGGCCGGTCAAGCGGTAAGCGAGGTGGCCGCGAACGACGCTGCTCCGCTGGAACTGCCCGAAGAGAAGGATGAAAGCCAAAACAAGGATTTGGGCGAAGTCGTCGTCAAAGCCAAGCCCAAGCTGGCGAAATTGCACGATGTGGCGCAATCGGTATCGGTGGTGTCCGGTCAAGAGTTGAGTCGGGAGTTGTCGCGGGATTTGGGGGACATCACCCGGCGCGCCTCCAACGTTCAATTCAATCAGAACAATACCCGGGGCGCCTCGTTGTCGATACGCGGTTTGGGTAAAAGAAGTTTCTCCGAAACCCAGGATCCTAGCGTCGGCGTCACGGTAGACGGCGTGCCTTATGCGCTGTCGCAGTTAGCCAACTTTAGTTTTTACGATGTCGAATCGGTGGAGGTGACGCGGGGTCCGCGTGGTACCGAAGGTGGATTGGCCGCCAGTTCCGGTAAGGTCAACGTGGCTTCCAAGGCGCCGTCCTTTACCCCTACCGCGGAATTGTCGGCTACTTATGGTCAACAGGAAGCCTTGATTCTGCAAGGTACCTTGGGTGGCGCGGTAATCGACAATTTACTAGCCTGGCGGGGTTCTTTTATCGTCGATAGAGCTCGTGGTTTTTACGAGCAGGAATACGACAGGAACTTCAGCTTGTATAACCGGGACCGATTGAGTGGCCGTGCCCAATTGTTGTTTACCCCAACCTCCAATTTAACGGCTCGAATAATCGCCGACTTTGAGCCGAAAAAGCCGCAGCTGCAAAACGGTTTGACCTTTTATCATGGTCAGCCTTTCAAGTTTGCCGATGGCAGTTTGACGGATCGGAATGGTACATCGGCAATGTCGAAGTTGAACGGTTATTTCAGTCATAGCAACCAGTTCGCCTTGACCGATACCACCAGTCCCGGCGCTATCAGTGCAGTCGCTAGGCGGGCCTACTTCGATAATAGAGGATTTACTTATGCCGATTATGTGGGCGGTGAACAGCGGGGAACGGTGTGGTTCGATCAAAACAAGGGCCAAACCGTCAACAATCAAGGCGCGGCTGCGCTGATAGACTGGGAGGTGGGGAACCATGTGCTGAGTTCGAGGACCGGGGTGCGTGAGTATCGTTTCGATGCCCACAATGACGAGGGTACGCCGTTTGACATCAGTGTCGATGGCGGTGGCGGTGTCAAATACAATCAATGGACTCAGGAATTCAAAATCGCCAATAAGCAGGGTGGTTTCCTGGATTACAAGGCCGGCGTGATCGGCTTGTTTACCAAGGATGACATTGCTTCAAAATCCGGCTGGGGGGCCGATGCCGGTGCCTGGTTCGCCACCAACGGCCAATACGACAAGTTATACAGGTCTGCCGGTGTGAATCAAGGAGCCGGCCAGGCGATTCTTAAGGACGTCCTGCAAGATGCTCGGGCGCTGGAAGTCACCGAGGTTCGTACTCAATCCGGCGCGTTATTCGGCGAAGCCGATCTGCACTTTACCGATGATTTCACCATAACCGCTGGCTTACGCACCACCCATGAAGATCGTAAATCGCGCAATACCCGGGGAATTGCCAGAAACGGCGCGGGTGGCGCTTTTAACTCTGCGTCAGCGCAGGGCGTGGCGACCGGTGGTTTTAATTCCGATATCAATCAAAATTTCACAGTTGATCAGAATGGTGATGGCATTCTTGACAAGAATCCTGATGGGTCCAATAAAACCATCACCAACCCCTTTTATGGTTCCACAACGACGCAAGGCAAGTTGAATGCGACCCAAACCGCCGTGATAGCCGGCGATCCCATCGTCAACACTGCTCAGCAAACGGCGTTGGCCAACTCCGTGGCAACTCGCTATTTTGGCGCGGCTAACTATGGGGCTTTGACTGCCGCGCAACAAACCATGATCGCCAATGCCAAAACCCTGCGCGCCGCCCAGCTTGGGCGATTGAACAGTACCTTTGAGGACGACTACAGGGATGTGTTGTACACGGCCCAACTAACGCCCAGTTACAAAATCAATGACGACTTAACCGCTTATCTGGCCTGGCAGTACGGCGAAAAGTCCGGTTCGGCGGCTCCCGTAAACGGTCGACCGTTTACCGTCAAGCCGGAAGAAACCCACGCTCTGGAGCTGGGATTGAAATCCTTCTGGGTGGATAAATCGGTGGTCGTCAACCTCGACGCCTTCGTGATGGACATAAAAAACTATCAGCAGGCGGTGCAGGTGGTCGATGAATTCCAGACTGAGGTCAATTTAGCGCCAGGCGGTTCAGGGTTGACCGCATATACGTCAACCCAAGGCAATGTGGGTCATGTGAGGGTGCACGGCGTGGAACTGGATAGTGTGATAAACACCGTGCCTAATCTGTCGATTCGTTTCAATGGCGCTTATAACGTCGCCGAATATCTCGACTACAAAAATGCGCCTAAACCCGAAGAGTTGGGGTATTTGAAGGCCAATTATATCGATCAGACCGGTCAGTTGTTGCCCGGTGCTTCGTTATGGAACTTTAACGTCGGCGCCGAGTACAGCAGGCCGATTTTTGATAGCAAGTTCATAGCGCACACCAGCTTCAATACTGCCTATCAAACCAATTTCAATAACACGGATAACTTGTCTTCTTATGGCCAGTTGAATGATAGGGCTAGAACCGATGCCGCGATTGGTATCGGCTCGCGCGACAAGGTCTGGGATTTGAGCTTGATCGGTAAAAATA
>JAJRDU010000276.1 GCA_028748685.1 Methylococcaceae bacterium | reverse complement strand
TCAATTTGCGCCGGGCAATAGAAAAAGATGTCGGCATTTCCGAAGCCGTCAAAATCATTCAGCTGGATCCGGTTATTTCCGCCAAGCTTATCGAGGTTGCCAACTGCCCGCTCTATCTGACCCAAATCAGGGCAAGCAACTGTCTGGATGCCGTCAAACGTATCGGCCTGAATGCCACGCGCAGCCTGGTTACGGCGCTAAGCATTAAGCAGATTTTTAAAAGCAAAGTACCGTTATTGAAACAGCATTACGAAACATCATGGCGGGAGAGCCTGTATTTATCGGCGCTTTGCCATGTCCTGGCGACGAGCTGCCAGCAGCAAAATCCCGAGGATGCATTGCTGGCAGGCCTGGTCTGCGATATCGGTGCCTTGCCATTTTTAAGCTTCGTCGCCAATCTTCCCGCCGAATTCATTAACGATGCCGAAATAAAAGAGGCCATCCCGGTACTTAAGGGCCCGGTTGGTGCCACCGTGCTCAGGGAATGGGGGTTTCCCAAGGAATTCATCGACGTGGCTCTGGCCTCGAACGACTGGTTCGAAAACACCTCCGATGAACTATCATTGACCGATATTGTGTTGCTATCGCGCCTACACGCGCTGATCGGCAAGAAAACCATCAATGATATACCGGCCATCACCGCCATTCCCGCCGCCAGCAAATTGAAAAACATCGCATTATCGCCGGAAAACACGCTAGCCATTCTTCACGAAGCCAAAACCCAAATTCATTCGGCTTTAAGTGTTTTTTTAAAATAAGCCGATGTTGTGGAAATTTTTTAAAAAATTGACTCACGAGACATCGCCCGCTCCTCTCGGCAAAAGTACAATTCATACCCAAATTCCCCTGGCTTATTTACAGAAGTTGATTCCAATCGGCGAACTACCTATCGAGAAATTACGCGCCTTGCCTGTCACCCTGCGTAGCTTCAATCCCGGCGACATCGTTTTTACCCGTGGCGATCAGGCCGATTCACTTCCCTTTCTCCAGGAAGGCGAGGTATTTCTGGAAACCGGCAGCGGTGGTGGATACAGTGTTGACGCCTCGACTTTTAAGGCTTGTTACCCTTTATCAACCGACAGTGAACATAAATTCAGCGCGTTCGCCAAGACGCCGGCCAAAGTCGTTTATTTGCCGCTCGATATACTGCACCATAGCGGCACGCTGGTTAATAACCCGCTGATTAATCCGAACGATATACCGGCGGAACTGCGAGGCAGCGCCCTGTTTAACGGCATTTGCGCCGCTTACCGCAAGGACGAGCTGCGCGTCCCTAGCCTACCCGATGTCGCATTACGCTTGCGCGCCGCCTTGCAAAAAGAAATCAGCATCGGCGAAGCGGTGAAAATCGTCAATCTCGACCCCGTGATTTCATCCAAGCTGATCCAAGTCGTCAACAGCCCGCTATATAGATCGCTCAATCCCGCCGCCAGCTGCCACGACGCCATTAATCGCCTGGGACTGAAAACCACCCAAAATCTGGTCACCAGCATCAGCCTCAACAACTTGTTCAGAAGCACCGACAAACAGCTGCACGAAAAGATCCAGCACGTTTGGAAACAGAGCATCCAGATCGCCAGCCTTAGCCATACATTGGCCGCCATCAGCCATCGTTTGGACGCCGAAGAAGCCCTGCTAGCCGGGCTGACGCATAATATTGGCGCCCTGCCGGTCATTACCTTCGCGGAAAGTTTCGACAAACACGCCTATAGCGCCGAGGAACTGGAGCTAACCATCGTCGCGCTGCAAGGTTTATTGGGCGTTTCCATCCTGAAAAAATGGCATTTTCCTGTCGAGTTGCAGCAAATACCGATGCAAATTTCAAATTGGTATTATGACGGGGACCCGGCGTTACAATTAAGCGACATCGTGTTGCTGGCCAAATTCCACAGCCAGCTTGGCACGGCTCGGATGCAAACACTACCACCACTTAACACCCTGCCGGCCTTTCACAAACTTGGCGATACCGATCTGACGCCCGATATGTCATTACAAGCGCTACACGACGCCAAACAACAAATTGCCGAAGCACTCAATTTTTTCCGAGCTTAGCATGAACTGGTTCACCAAGCTTTTCGCAAAAAAAACCACTGTCCCCGTCGCCGCCCACCCGCCGGCACCCAGCGCTGAAACTTTGCGAACGCCCGCCGACAAAGGCCCATCCCTCCAAGTTGCCAAGCCGTTAAAAATCATCAAGCAAAACTTGACGGTTGAACGCCTGAAAAAATTTGCGCCGCTACGCGCCTTAGAGGAATCCGACATTGCCGCCTTGCCTCACGCCACCTTGCTCTACAAGAAAGGCATGACCATCTTTACGCTCGGCCAGCATTGTGAAAGCGTGTTTTATTTGCTGGAAGGCCGCATCAGCATGCAGCCCGATAGCGACAACAGCTACGAGATCACTGCGGATACCTCATTGTCCTGCCTGCCGCTGAACGGCAGTCACCACTGCGGCGCAACGGCCACGGCGCTTACCGATGTCGGCATTCTGGAAGTTTCGGTCGAACTCAACCGCTTGTGGGCCGACAAGAGTCAGGAAACTGCTTCCTGCGTCGAGCTGGTCGATATTCAATTACCGGAAGAAATTAGCGGAAACCGCTTTTTCAGCAGTTTTGCCCATGCCTATCGGGAAAACAAATTGCGACTGCCATCCCTGCCCGACGTTGCGCTCAAGCTCAGGGAAGCGTTGCGTCAGGACATTGGCATTAACGAGGCGGTGGAAATCATCCACATCGACCCGCCTATCGTCACCAAGCTGATCCAGGTCGCCAACAGCGCGCTGTATACCACCGGCACGCCGATCACCAATTGCCACGACGCGGTCGCCCGTATCGGCCTGGATGCCACCCGCAATCTGGTGATGGGCATCAGCCTGAAACAACTGTTCAACTGCAAGGATCCGGCGTTGATGAAGGGCATGCATATGCTGTGGCAAAACAGCCTCTACGTCTCCAGCCTGAGTTTCGTGCTGGCGCAGGACTGTAGCTCGCTCAATCCGGAAGATGCCTTGCTGGCGGGACTGATCGCGGACATCGGCGCTATTCCGCTGCTGCATTTTGCCGAACAGTTTCCGGAGGAATACCCCTCTTTCGAGGAACTACAGGCCTCGCTGAGTTACTTGCGCGCCCCCGTCGGCGCGCTGGTGCTGCATACCCTGGGTTTTTCCGAACAACTCAGCAACATCCCGCATCACGCCGAGAACTGGCTGTACGACAGCGGCCCGAACATCACGCTGGACGACATCGTGATACTGGCCAAACTGCACAGCTATTTCGGCACCGGCAAGGCGCATGATCTGCCTTATATCAACTCGATTCCGGCTTACGCCAAACTCAACGACGGCAAGCTCAACCCTGATTTTTCGCTCAACATCCTGCACAAGGCGCAGCATCGCATCCACGCCGCTATGCACTTGCTGTCCTGATTCGGCCGTTATTTACTTTTCACAATTCTTTATTGCCATGACCAATCCATTGCTAGAAATCACCGAACTGCCACAATTTTCCAAGATCCTGCCCGAACATGTGGAACCCGCCATCGAGCAGTTGCTGAGCGAGGCGCGGCAAACCATAGACCGGCAGTTGCAAGCCGGCGGCCCCTACACCTGGCAAAATCTGATCGAACCCATCGATGCCGCCGAGGATCGTCTCAACAAGGCCTGGTCGCCCGTAAGCCACATGAATTCGGTGGTCAACAGCGAAGCCATGCGCGACGCCTATAACGCCTGCCTGGGCAAACTCAGCGAATATGCCACCGAAGTCGGCCAAAACCGCGCGCTGTACGAGGCTTATCACGCTATTCACGACAGCGCGCAGTTTGCCACACTGGACCGCGCCCAGCAAAAAATCGTCAACAACGCGCTGCGCGACTTTCATTTGTCCGGCGTCGATCTTCCAGCCGACAAACAGGCCCGCTACAAGGAGATCAGCCAGCAATTGTCGAAACTGGGCAGCCAGTACGAGGAAAATCTGCTGGATGCCACCAACGCCTGGAGCAAGCAAATCACTGATCTCGACGATCTGGCCGGCTTGCCGGAGTCGGCGTTGGCGCAGGCCAAGCAAGCCGCCGAAGCCGACGGCAAGGAAGGCTGGCTGATCAACCTGCAATTTCCGTCTTATCTGGCGGTGATGACTTACGCCGACAATCGCGAGCTGCGCAAGGAGCATTACGAAGCGTTCTGCACCCGCGCCTCCGATCAAGGCCCCAATGCCGGGAAATGGGACAACTCCGAGGTCATGGAACAAATCCTGGCCTTGCGCCACGAAAAAGCGCAATTGCTGGGCTTCAACAACTACGCCGAATATTCCCTGGCCACCAAAATGGCGGAATCGACGGCCGATGTCGTGAAATTCCTGGAAGACCTGGCCGACAAATCCTGGCGCCAAGCCCGCCGCGATCTGGCCGAATTGAAGGAATTCGCCGCAAGCCAATACGGACTCCATGACCTGCAAGCCTGGGACAACGGCTATTACTCGGAAAAAATGCGCCAGCATTTCTACCAATTGTCTCAAGAAGAAGTGAAGGCTTATTTTCCGGTGAATCGGGTATTGACCGGCCTGTTTGCCATCGTCGAAAAGCTTTACGGTCTCAAGATCACCGAAATCACCGGTTTCGATGCCTGGCATCCGGACGTGCATTTCTACCAGATCGCCGATCAAACTAACCAACTGCGCGGCCGCTTTTATCTGGACTTGTACGCCCGAGGCAAGAAGCGCGGTGGCGCCTGGATGGACGATTGCATTAGCCGCAAGAAAATCGCCGATGGCGTGCAGATTCCAGTTGCCTATCTGGTCTGCAATTTTACGCCACCAGCGGGAAGTGATCCGGCACTGCTAACCCACGACGAAGTGCAAACCCTATTCCACGAATTCGGCCATGGCCTGCATCACATGCTGACTCAGATCGACTATCTGGGCGTTTCGGGCATCAGCGGCGTGGAATGGGACGCGGTGGAACTGCCCAGCCAGTTCATGGAAAACTGGTGCTGGGAAAAAGAGGCGCTGGCCTTGATCTCCAGCCATTATCAAACCGGCGAACCTTTGCCGGATGCCCTTTTCGAGAAAATGCTGGCCGCTAAAAATTTCCAGGCCGGGATGCTGATGGTACGGCAACTGGAATTCAGCCTGTTCGATTTCAAGATTCACCAGGATTACGATCCGGCCAAGGGCGGACGCATATACCAGATCCTGCAACAGGTGCGCGATCAGGTTTCGGTAGTCAAGGTGCCGGAATTCAACCGCTTCGCCCACGGCTTCTCGCACATCTTCGCCGGTGGCTACGCGGCGGGCTATTACAGCTACAAATGGGCGGAAGTGTTGTCGGCTGACGCCTTTTCGCTATTCGAGGAAAACGGCATCTTCGACCGAGCCACCGGCGAATCGTTTTTACACAACATACTGGAGCAGGGCGGCAGCAGCGAGGCGATGACGCTGTTCAAAAACTTCCGTGGCCGCGAGCCGAATATCGATGCGCTGCTCAGGCATAACGGCATTGCCGCCTAGATAATCGGCCGTATTTTGTAACGACCGTGTTCGCTCAGCCGCCTTGATGCCCAAGCTCGGGGCGGCTTCGTTTTTAAGGAGTCATGATGAAAAATTGCCCCAAATGTGGCCAACCCCGGCACGGCGAGGAATTCAAATGTCCCCAATGCGATGTCTTTTATTCCCCGCTCGACGAGCTGCTGTACGACGAACAGCGAAAGCTGGAACAAAACACATTTAAAGGCGCGCTGAAACGTATCCTTGCCGCCGAAGACCGCAAACAGGCTTTGCGTGACGAGTTAAAAACCCTCTGGAAAAACACGCCGCTGAAAACCAAAATCGCTTTATGGACGATCTTTGCGTTTGTGTTTGTTTTGGTGGTAGGAGTTTTGTAATTTAAGAGCCGCAATCACCAGGGATTGATTTAAACGGATAAAAAAGACGACCCGGACTTTAAAGCCACGCCTCCTGGTTTTCGTCCTGGGTTCAGCCGTATGCTTTTCTCGGCTCAGCATTTAAAACCCGTCAGTGGCTTAACACATAGATAACTGATTAGCGATGGGTTCGACTAGCGGCTGTCGGCCAATTCCAGCCCTAGAACATGCGCTTACCAATGGATGCAAACCGGCTGAATTCTGTCAATGATTTGGTTTGTCTCATGATCCAGATGTAGGGTACGCACAGCGTACCATTAGATGGCTATCATGGGTGGCGAAAGCCAGAAGGTACGCGGAGCGTACTAGGCTAGAAGCGGAAGCTCGGTGCCGGCAGCGGCTTCCGCTTTAAAGCGATGCTAGCTAATCTTGATTTTAATCATCGAAGCCATACTTGTGCTTATTTTTGTCAGCCTTAGAACGGTGAGAATGATTATGACTAGCCTGAGGCAGCTGTTGTGGACTAACAATCGAATCGATCGAGAAACCTAAAAGTTGTCCGTCGCTAGAGCCATCCATTTGAAGATAGCCATAATTTTGAGAGGGGCCTGCGTCGAATGCAGTTAGATCAAAAAAAACTGGCAGGTTAGTATTGGTTAACGCCTCAGTGCTGCCGGCGTTGCTCGCTATATGGAATCCGAATGAGCCATTTGAATAAAGTGTAGTGTTGTCAACGACGACCGGGCCGCTAGATACAGTTACAGAGTCTTCGATATTTCCACCATAGTTATCCGCAACTGTAACAGACGGGGTATTGGCAATAATTTGGTGATCACCGACACTTGCCGAGATTACAAATGGCGCAGGAAGTTTGTAGTAAGCGTAACCGGTAAAGTCATTCAAAGGCAGGGTATTGGTGTCATAGGAGACCAAGCCGGTAATCTTATCGCCTACGGTTGCCAGTACGCCACCGTATGTCACGGTCCCCGTAAATTTGAAGGTGATAATATCAGCGTTAGCCACGCCTGAAAATAATGCCATTCCAGCTAGGGCTAAGACGATATTTTTTTTTGGTGACATGAATACTCCTTGGTGA
>JAJRDU010000275.1 GCA_028748685.1 Methylococcaceae bacterium | reverse complement strand
GCTAGCGCATTGGTTTGAAGTTTCTCAATGGGTGAGTCTTGCGTGATGAGCCGTGTACGGACCCGTACGCACGGTTCTGTGGGCAGACGGAGGCTTCGGCCTCCTCTGACCCGATCTTAAGATTTAGTAATTGCTGGGTTTCATTGCATTCAACCCAGCCGGTCTTCTTACGAGTCGCTCCCATAGCTCAGCGATATTAAGCCGCTTTTTTCAACACCCCCGCAACCGCCTCTATCATCAACTGCGCGGTCTTGGCGCCGGCATCGATGTGGCCTATGCTGCGCTCGCCCAAAAACGAGGCGCGGCCCTTGGTGGCCAGCATATTTCGCGTGCTTTCCACGCCGGCTTCCGCGACCGCGCAAACATGATCCAACACCTCAGGCAACGGTTTGCCCGCCGCCGCATCCTGTTTCAAGGCTTCCGCCACCGGCACCAGTACATCCAGCATGGTCTTTTCGCCGACGTCGGCCTTGCCGCGTTGCTTGACGGCGTCGACGGCTAATCCAAAAATCGACGCAAAATTCTGCAAATCTATGGTTTTATCATGGCTGTTTTTGTTAAGGCTGATGAAAAGCGTGGCATACAGTGAACCTGAAGCGCCGCCCACCGCCGACATCAAGATCATGCCGATTTTTTGCCAGGCGGCTGGCCAATCCAATACGGCGATGTCGGCATTGCCGGCCTGCAATGCCTGCAAACCACGCTGCAGATTGAAGACATGGTCGCCGTCACCTATCGCCTGATCCAGTTCTGTAACGGCCTCGGCATGGGCGGCGATGGTTTCCGTAACGGCGTTGATCAATTCGGGAAATAAAACGGGTGTCAGTGACATGGTGCCTCCAGTGCTGCAAGTATCGTAAGCGCGGAGAATAGCCGTTGTACCGGGATGCTGTCCAGCGCCGGATAGCAGTGGCTGGGCCGAATGTGCGGCTCTGATGGGGAGGGAGTAAGATCTAGCCAGAAAGGTCAAATGTCCAATTTTTAAGGTAACGGGCCTTGCGAGCCGACGGCTTGCGTAATCAAATTGTAACAACCAGCCTTTAGATTAACGCCACCTTTATTCAGTCGGTCTTGCAAGTCATGATGTTTTTTCCGGTCGATTCTTTCCAGTTAGCCTTAAGAGATGCCAACAAGCAACGCCAGGATGTTGACGAAGGAGCGTCTTCGGTCAGGCGTTTATTGAAATATGTAGAGCCTATCTCCACGAAGGCGCGCTGTGTCGAAGTGTTGGATCATTTCATTCGTCACGAGGATTTGCCGGCCGTCGCGATTGTCGATCAGCATCACACGCCGGTGGGTATCATGGATAGAGGGAAGATCAGCGAGATTTTTCTCAGGCCGTTTTCCCGAGATCTGCTGCATAACAAGCGGATTACCGAGATCATGGATACCAATCCCATCGTCGTCGACATCAATGCCGGCATCGATAACGTGGCGCAGATTATCATCGATTCCGGCATGCGGCACATGGTCAACGGTTTTATCGTGCTGGATGAGGGTATATATGCGGGCATGGCCACCGGACATGCCCTATTGGAGGAAATTACCCACCGCCGGCAGCGTGATCTTTATATTCTCGCCCATTACGACCAGCTGACCGGTCTGCCGAACCGCTTGTTGTTCAACGACCGTCTGCAGCAGGCCTGTCAAAATGCCCAGCGCAACCATAAGATGCTGGCGCTGATCTTCGTCGATCTGGATCGGTTCAAATACATCAACGACAGCATGGGGCACAGTTTCGGCGATCGCTTGCTGCGAATCGCGGCGGATCGATTGACGGCCTGCGTGAGGCAAAGCGACACGGTTGCCCGACTAGGCGGCGACGAGTTTGTGATCATCCTGCAGAACATCGACATCGACAGCGAGGACGATGCGGCCGGCGTGGTCGCCAATATTTCCGAAAAACTGCGGTTGCCGATGCCGGTTTTCGAACGCGAGATCCAGATCACTGCCAGCATGGGCGTCGCGTTTTATCCGCGGCATGATGAAAGTATCGATGGTCTGATTCGCAAGGCCGATGCGGCGATGTACGAAGTCAAACAGCGCGGCCGTAACGCTTACCTGATTTATTCGGCGGAAATGGATCACGGCAATATTCAGCGGATGAGTTTGGAAACCCAGTTGCGGATGGCTTTGGAAAGCGGCGAACTGTCGCTGTTCTACCAGCCGCAAATTCAGCTTCCCGAACACCGGGTGATCGGCGTGGAAGCCTTGTTGCGCTGGCAGCATCCGGAACTGGGCATGGTTTCGCCGGCCACGTTCATTCCCATCGCCGAAGAAACCGGCTTGATTATTCCCATCGGCGAATGGGTGCTACGCGAAGCCTGCCGCCAGCATTTGACTTGGATAGGGGAAGGTCTGCCGACGTTTCGGATGGCGGTCAATATTTCGGCGGTACAGTTTCAGCAGCCGGAGTTTTGTGGGCTGGTCAAGCAGATTATCGAGGACAGCGGCATAGACCCGCAATATCTGGAGCTGGAATTAACCGAAAGTGTGGTGATGAATCATGCCGAACAAGCGGTACAGACCCTGACGGAGCTTAGGGCGTTGGGCGTGAAACTTGCCATCGACGACTTTGGAACCGGCTATTCCAGCCTGAGCTATTTGCGCAAGTTTCCGATAGACCGCATTAAAATCGATCAGTCCTTTATCCGGTACATCAAAACCACGCCGGCCAACGAAGCCATCGTCCGGGCCATTATCGCGCTGGGTAACAGCCTGGGCCTGGAAACGGTCGCGGAAGGCGTGGAAAATAGCGAAGAGCTGGAGTGCGTGACTAGTCATCATTGCCACGAAGTGCAGGGCTATCATTTTGCCAAGCCATTGGCGACAGCTGATTTTGGAGGCTGGCATAGTCAGTTTATAGGCGCCGATGCCGAGTTGCGCGCGGAGATGCTGGTAACCGATCAAGATATGTTCAAAGCAAACTTCCCGATTTGCGAATGACTGGTAGGGAATTGTTTATAACCCTAGCCTATTCCTCGTCTGTTTCG
Organism: Methylococcaceae bacterium; assembly: GCA_028748685.1. GTDB lineage: Bacteria > Pseudomonadota > Gammaproteobacteria > Methylococcales > Methylomonadaceae > Methylomonas. The sequence goes on along the minus strand of JAJRDU010000275.1, from coordinate 33,933 downwards.
TATTCCAAATCCAGGGTCAGATGGTATTTTTCCGCCAGATAACCCTTCAACCAGGCGTCGGTAGCGGTCTGCTTTTGTGCCGCGGCGTCACTGGTTTGCTGCAAACGCTGGCGAACCGCGTGATGCGGTAACAGCAGCAATTCAATATCGGCCATCGCCACGAATTTGTCCGGCGTGGTGTTCTTGCAATTAAAAATCTTGAAAAGCTGATGCTTCTTTAGGCCCAGGTGAATGTTGAGTTCTTCCCTGAATTCCAGAAATAGCGGCAATAGGTCGCTGCCGGTGCAGGATTCGTCATGCAACTTATGCAGGCGATTCAGCAGATGGTAGACCGCAAATCGGTAGAGTTCGGACTCACGGACGAACAGGCGCGCCGCTGTCGAGCGCACCGCAATCCTGTCGGAGTTATTCAGCCGCATCGAAACGATGTGTTTCTTATCGTTTAAAAAGTGTTCGTTCTCGCTCAACGCTTATCCCTTATACACGTGCTTGTGCAAAAAACCAGGCCGCCCACATGCGGCTGATGTTAGGCAGATAAGAGTAAAACATTAATGTTACAGGTTTATAACAGAGTTTGAATTTGGCTAAATTCTCGGAGTAGAGGAGGTTGGCGAAAAATCCGATAAACGTCCAACGAGTCGGTGGTTCGGGCATGCGTCATAAAACAGTCATATTCCTGCAGCATAATCCTTGCATGATGAAATTTAAGGAACTATCGCGATTCACTTTCCAGTTGAAGGTAACCGGCGCCGGACTGCCAGGGATGGCATTTTTTCGCGTATTGGCAACGTTTCTGGCGAGTGTCTATTTCAGTTATGTCTTGTTTTTTGTGGTATCGATCGGGGCGGCGGATGCCGATCAGCCGACAACACTTGGATCACCTGTTCCGGCGGCTATTGAAACAAGCAACGTCCCGCCTCCACCGGATTTACTGCAAATCGCCGACTGGCATTTATTTGGGCGGAGCGCAAATGGCCAGCAAGCCAGTACCTCGGTGTCGGAGACCCAATTGCAGTTGAAACTGTTGGGTGTATTCCTGTTTTCGCAAGCGCCGGAAAATACTAGCGTCATCATTCAAGCCGACGATGGTCAACAAAAAAAATACAGGCCGGGCGAAGAATTGCCCGGCGGCGCGATCTTGAAAACCGTTGAGCACAGCCGGGTCGTGATTGAACATAACAATCGCCAGGAATTCCTGGCGCTCGAAAGAAATAAGGCCGCTTTGCCGGCAACCACTGAATAATCCTCCCCTGTAATATCCACACATGAAAACACGTTTGTTGATCGGCTTGATTCTGGCCCTATTTTGTCGGTTGGTAGTGGCGGAAAAAGACGAATTTACGCTGAATTTCAAGGACGTCGATATTCGGGCGCTGATCGAAACCGTTGCCGATGCCACCGGCAAAAACTTCATCGTCGATCCTCGTATCACCGGCAATATATCGGTGGTGACCTCCACGCCGATGAAGGCCGCCCAAGTCTATGACGTGTTTTTGTCCATCCTTAAGGTGCATGGCTATTCGGCGGTGCCCAACGGCAACATCGTCAAGATCATTCCCAATATCACCGCCAAACAGGATGGCGAAGAGAGCGAGCTACGCGCCAGTTCCCAAAACGGCGACGAACAGCTGACCCGCATCGTGCAGGTACACCATGTCGATGCGGCCCAGGTGGTGCAAACCTTGCTGCCGCTGATGCCGCAATATGCGTTCATGGGCGCGGTTCCGGAAAGTAACACCATCATTCTGTCCGATACCGCGGCCAACGTGAATCGCCTGGCGCTGATGATCAAACAGATAGATAAGAGCGATGTGCAAAACATCGAAATCATCAGTCTGCGCCATGCCAACGCGGCTGATTTGATTGAGCCTTTGAACACCCTGATTACCAGCAGTAACGCCGGGAAAACCACGGCGACCGCGCCACCCTTGGTCGCCGATGAACGATCCAATTCCATCATCGTCGGCGGCGATTCCGACATGCGTTTGCAACTGCGGGCCTTGATCGCCAATCTCGATACGCCGGTGGAAAAAAGCGGCAACACCGAGGTGATTTACATGCGCTATGCGGTGGCCAAGGAACTGGTGGAAACCCTGACCGGCGTCGGTTCGCAAAAAGACGAAAAAGCGGATAAACCCAAGACCAAGGCCACCACCGGAAAAGATTTCGATATTCGCGCCGACGAAGCGGCCAATGCGCTGATCATCACCGCGCCGCACGACTTGATGCTGACACTGAAATCGGTGGTCAGACAGTTGGATGTGCGCCGTGCACAAGTTCATATCGAAGCCATCATCGCCGAGGTCAGTTATGACAAGTCGCAGAACATAGGCGTCGAGTGGCAGACCAAGGAGAATTCGAGCCCATTTGCCGCGAATAGAAATGGTCTCAAAAACGACCTCGATCTGGCGAATTTTGTTCGCAACGTTGGAAAAGGCTTGAGTATCGGCTATCTGGCCGGCAGCGAATTGAAGGCGTTGATCACCGCGTTTGCCAACGATACCGATGTGAATGTGCTGTCGACCCCGTCGCTGGTAACCATGGACAACGAAGAAGCCAGCATGATAGTAGGGCGGAATATCCCGTTGACGACCGGCCAATACACGCCTTCCGTCGGCGGCAGCCTAAGCACTCCGTTTCAAACCATACAGCGAGAAGACATCGGTATCAAACTCAAAGTGTTGCCACAAATCAGCGAAGGCAATGCGGTCAAGTTGAAAGTCGCTCAAGAGGTATCCAGCGTAGTTCAAGGTACCAGCGGTGCCGATTTGCAGACCAACAAACGAAAGATCGAAACCAGCGTGCTGGTGGACGACGGCAAAGTGTTGGTGTTGGGGGGCTTGATACAAGACGATATAACGGAAACCGTCGACAAGGTGCCCTTACTAGGCGATCTGCCGTGGCTGGGATATCTGTTTCAAACCAATTCCACGACCATCACCAAGAAAAACCTGATGGTGTTCCTGCGCCCGCAGATCATCAGGGATGCGGGCAAGTCCACCGGATTAACGCATGACAAATACAATTATATTCGCGACAAACAGCAGGAGTTTAACCGGGACGGGGTGTTGTTGATGCCAGATGAAAGGCAGCCGTTGATGGAAAAACTGCCGGATAATGATTCGGCAAACCCGGACAACGGTGGACAAGCGGCCGGCGGCAATGGCAACTGATAGCGAAACCACGCCGGTCAAGGCCAGCGGCAGGTTGCCGGCTTACGGTTTTGCCAAGCGCCACGGCGTGATTGTGCGGGAATACACGGATAGCGACGCAAGCATCGCCTACCACGGCAAGGCCTCTGCGACAGCCTTGCTGGAGGTGCGGCGCTTCGTCGATAGGCCGGCGAGCTTCGAACAAGTCAGCGAAGAGGATTTTGAACGCCTGTTGCAGGCGGTTTACGAACACAAAACCGGTCATGCCCAACGCATGGTTGACGACATGCAGGACAATATCGACCTATCCGACATGGCCCTGCATCTGCCGAAACCGGAAGACCTGCTGGAGAGCGAGGACGAGGCGCCCATCATCCGCCTGATCAACGCGCTGTTGACCGAAGCTATCAAGGAAAACGCCTCTGATATTCATATCGAATCCTATGAAAAACGCATGGTGGTGCGTTTCCGCGTGGATGGCACCTTGCGGGAAATCATCGAGCCACAACGAGAGTTCGCGCCGATGGTGATTTCCAGGCTGAAGGTGATGGCCAAGCTGGACATCGCCGAGAAAAGGCTGCCGCAGGATGGCCGTATCTCCTTGAATATCGGCGGCCGCACGGTGGATGTCCGGGTGTCGACCCTGCCGTCCGGCCACGGCGAGCGGGTGGTGCTGAGGCTGCTGGACAAGCAGGCCAACCAATTAAGCCTGAAACAGGTCGGCATGTCGGATTACGAGCTGAACAGCATTCAAAACATGATCGCCCGGCCGCACGGCATTATCCTGGTCACCGGGCCCACCGGCTCCGGCAAGACCACCAGTCTCTATGCCATCGTCAATCAGCTCAACCAACGCAGCCGCAACATCCTCACCGTCGAGGACCCGATCGAATACTATCTGGACGGCGTCGGCCAGACCCAGGTCAACAGCAAGGTGGATATGACCTTCGCCAAGGGCTTGCGCGCCATTCTGCGCCAGGACCCGGATATCGTGATGGTCGGCGAGATTCGCGACCGGGAAACCGCCGAAATCGCGGTACAAGCCAGCTTGACCGGACATTTGGTGCTGTCGACGCTACACACCAACACCGCCGTCGGCGCCATCACCCGCTTGCGTGACATGGGAATCGAGCCCTTTTTGCTGGCATCTAGCCTGGTCGGGGTGATTGCCCAGCGCCTACTGCGAAAGCTGTGCCCGCATTGCAAGCAGGCCGAACAGATTCCGGGGCGGGATCTGGCGAGGCTGGGCTATGCCGGCGACGATCAGGCGCTCGTCACCGTCTATCAAGCACAAGGTTGCCCACATTGCCATGACCACGGCTACAAGGGACGCGCAGGTATTTTCGAGTTGATCATGCTCGACAGCACTATGCAGCAGGCGATCCACGACGGTGCCGGTGACCTCGAGCTGGAGAGACAGGCGAGGCTGTCGTCGCGCAGCATTCAACAAAGCGCGCTGGAAAAAGTCCTGAACGGCGAAACCAGTTTCGACGAAGCCATCCGCATCACCTTGAAGGATTAATAGTCATGGCGGTCTTCGAATATCAGGCCATCAACGCCAAGGGCAAATCGGTCAAGGGCACGTTGGAAAGCGACACCATTAAGAGCGCCCGCCAGCAGCTGAAGACTAACGATTTAACCCTGCTGGAGATTCAGGAAGTTCACAAAAAAGAACATGCGGGTGGATCGCCACTGCTGGCCCAGCGCATCGGCATGCGCCATCTGGCCCATATTACCCGGCAGTTGGCGGCATTGCTGAAATCAGGCCTGGCGATAGACGAAGCGCTGGGTATCATCGCCCGCCAACTGGAATCGGCTAAAGCCCGGCGCATCTTGCTGGCGGTCAGGAGCCGGATTCTGGAAGGCCAGAGCCTGGCGATAGCCTGTCAGGCTTTTCCCAGCACCTTTCCGCCGCTGTACCGCGCCACCATAGAAGCCGGCGAGTCGTCGGGCAAGCTCGATCAGGTGTTGGAAAAACTGGCCGATTATTTAAGCGACAAGGGCCAGCTCTACCGCAAACTGCAAATGGCGATGATTTATCCGGTGTTGCTGTCGTCGGTATCCTTGCTGGTGGTGATCGGACTTTTGGCCTACGTGGTGCCGGAAATCACCGGCGTGTTCGACAAAATGGGGCATGAGTTGCCGGCCATTACCCAGGGATTGATCTCGTGCAGCGACTTTCTGAAGAACAACGGCTTGATCCTGCTGTTGGTGGCGATCGCCTTGTCGCTTGCCGCCAAGCTGGTGCTGCGCAAGCCGGAGCCGCGCATGGCCTTTCACCGTTTCTTGCTGACCATGCCGATAACCGCGCCCTTTTCCAAGGGCATGAACACCGCCCGTTTCACCCGCACCCTGGCGATCCTGACCAATAGCGGCGTGGAATTGCTGGAAGCCCTGAAAATCTCCGCCCAGGTGTTATCCAACAATGCCATGCAGCAGGCCGTGGCCAACACCGCCGTCAGGGTGAGGGAAGGCCAGAGTCTGAACAAGGCGCTGGAAGCCAGTGGCCTGTTCCCGCCGGTGACCATCCATCTGGTCGCCAGCGGCGAGGCCAGCGGGCAGCTGCCGCGCATGCTGGAAAGCGCCGCCGACGATCAGGAACGCGACATTCAGGCGCTCACCGAATTGACCATGGGTTTGTTCGAGCCGGCGCTGATCTTGTTCATGGGACTGGTGGTATTGACCATCGTGCTGGCGATTCTGCTGCCGATTTTTGAGATGAACCAACTGATTCGATAGCCGTATTGCGTTTGTCATACGCCTGTCATTTTGGCTTTCTAATCTAATCAATGTAGGCCGGGTTTACCCTATGGGCATGAAAGCCCGGTAGGGCGTAACCCGACAAACACAATTTTTATTGTCCCGCATCCGCAAGGCAATACCGTTAAGTTAAGAACTTGTAGGTGCGAATTTATTCGCACTTTGGCGCTAAAGGTCGAATACCCACAGGGTATAATTAAATTCGACCCTACAGTGCGGCAAATTCTTAACTTAACGGTAACTATCCACATGGGGGTGCATTAACATGAACTAATTCGTACCGTTATGACCAACAAAAAACAGCTAGGCTTTACCCTGATCGAAGTGATGATCGTCGTCGTGATTCTCGGAATATTGGCGTCCATCGTCGTCCCCAAGATCATGGGCCGGCCGGATGAGGCCCGTGCCACCCGCACCTTGCAGGATATTCGCGCCATCACCGCCGCATTGGATTTATATCGGCTGGATAATTTCAGCTATCCGACCACCGATCAAGGCCTGGAAGCCCTGGTCCATAAGCCCGCCAACTTGCCGCAAGGCGCGCATTGGAAGCAGGGCGGCTATCTGGATCAGTTGCCGGCCGATGCCTGGGGTAAGCCTTATTACTACATGCAGCCCGGCACCCACGGCGAGTTCGACTTGTATTCCTTCGGCGCCGATGGCGTGGAAGGCGGCACCGAAGCCAATGCCGACATCACCAACTGGAGCGAGAAGTAATCTCGATTGCCGCCTTGAAATCACGAGGCTTTACGCTGATCGAGCTGTTGATCGCTATGGTGCTGATAGGCTTGATGGCCGGTATGGCGGTGTTGGCGATGGGCAATGCCGACCGGAGCAAGCAGCAGCAACTGGAAGCGGAGCGTCTGGCTATGTTGCTGGAACTTGCCGAACAGGAAGCGATGGTGCGCGGCGAAGTCGTCGCGCTTGAGTTGTTCAGCGAAGGCTACCGATTTTTGAGTTTGCAAAAAGATGAATGGCTGCCGGAAACCGTCGATCAACTGTTTAAACCGAGAACACTGAATGCGCGGATGCAGCTGTCGTTGAAACTGGATGAAAAACCGGTGTATTTGAATAAACGACCCGGCTTCACGGTTCATCCCGAGCCGCAAATCATACTGACGCCGGATGGCGCCTCCGAAGTCTTCCAAATCGGCATTGCCCAACACGACAGCGATAGCTTGTATTTCGTTGCCAACACCGCCGAGGAAGGCTTGACGGTGGCTAACGTTGCGATCAAGCCATGAACCGGAAAAGAGCAGTTGAGCATTCCGAAGTTCCGTTTGCCCTGAGCCCTTCGGCTTCGCTCAGGAGAGCCCTGTCGAAGGGTGGGCGGGATTTCGGAACACAAGTATCGATTGCTATTTTTAGGATGAGCGACTCGCGCGGCTTTACCCTGCTGGAAGTATTGATCGCCCTGGCTTTGCTGGCCATCCTGATGGCCGGGCTGATCAAGATTACCGCTGACAACACCAAAAATCTCTGGTATCTGGAAAACAAAACCATAGCCGCAACCATAGCCGCCAACCATGCCGTGCAATTACGGCTCGACAAGGAAAGGCCGGAAAGCCAGGACGGCAGGGAGGATATGGCCGGCCGGCGCTGGTATTGGCAAGCCAGGCGCGACGTCATGCAGGCCATGGGCGGCGGCGTTCTCGGTTACCGGATCGAGGTGTTTCTGGAGGGCGATAAATCGCCTTATGCCGGCTCGGTCAGTTACATGCCGGCGGGTTCGTGACCACGGCCGTTGAAACAAACCGTTCGCCGAGCGGAGTCGAGGCGAATCGCGGCTTTACGCTGCTGGAAATCCTGATCGCCATGGCGGTGTTCGCCATCATGGCCAGCATGGCTTATGCGGGCTTGAGCGCGGTGCTGGATGCGCGGCAAGGCACCGCGAAACGCTCCGAGAGCATCGCCCGGTTGCAGCAAACCCTCTACTTGCTCAATGAGGATCTGACCCAGGCGGTGCCTCGATCGATCAGGGACGAATTCGGCACCGATCAACTGGCGTTCAGCGGTGGCAATGGCGAGGACTTGCTGATTTTCACACGTAGCGTGCCCGATTGGGCGCAAACCTCGGCGCGTAGCCGCTTGCAGCGTATCAGTTACCGGATCGAAAACGGCTCGCTGTACCGGACGGTGTGGACCCTACTCGACCGGACCCAGCAAAGCCAATCTAGGCGCAAGAAGCTGCTGAGCGCGGAAAATGTCGAAGTACGCTTTTTGGGCGAGGAATGGGGCGGAAGTTGGCCGGCCGGCGGTGGCGCCCTGCCCAAGGCGGTTGAAGTGAGTTTTACGCTGGCGGGATTGGGCGACATCCGGCGGGTATTTCTGGTGCAAAAATGATGGCCAAATTTCGGATTCAACGCGGTGTCGCGCTGATCACCGTGATGCTGGTGCTGGCGATCGCCACGGTGGCCGTGGTGTCGATGTCGACCGCCCGGCAGATGGATATTCGCCGAACCGAAAATCAGCTGCGTACCACCCAGGCCTGGGAATATCTGTATGGTCTGGAAAGCTGGGCCACGAATAGCTTGCAGGCTGACGGCAAGGACAATAAATCCGACGGCTTGAACGACGGTTGGGCCAAGCCCTTGTCGGAAACCAAGGTGGCGGAGGGCACGATACGGGCAGGCATCAAGGATTTGCAGGGACGCATCAATCTGAATAATTTGCTGGTCGAAGGCAAAGCCAGCGAAGAAGACCTCAAGCGTCTGAAGCGCTTGCTGGTGAATCTGAAAATGAAGGCGGAACTGGCCGATGCCATGCTGGACTGGATCGACAGCGACATGGAAATCACCTATCCGCATGGCGCGGAAGATGAAACCTATACCCGCTTAAAGCCCGCCTACCGGTCCGGTAACCGGCCGTTTGCCGATGTCAGCGAGCTGTTGTTGGTGCAGGGCATCACGCGCGAGGAATACCAAACAATACGGCCTTATGTCTATGTGGCGGACGGCTATGCGCCGCTCAATATCAACACCGCCAGTGCCACGGTATTGCGTTGCCTCGCGGACGACATCAGCGCCGATCAGGCTGAATCGATGTTCAGGGCCAGGGGCAAGCCGTTCGAAAAGATCGCCGATTTTCTGAAAGATGAAGCGGTAAGCGATACCGGCATCGGAAAATACGGTTTGGGCGTGATCAGTAACCACTTCTTAGTAACAGGGCAAATCGAGATGGGCAAAACCCGGTGGATGTTTGAATCGCAAATGCGGCGCGGCGCGGAGGGGCAGGTCAGGCTGGTGAAGCGGCAGCGCGGGAGTTTTGTTCATGGCTGAGACACTGTTGGTCAGGTTTAGTCAACATACGCCGGAAAATCCGGAATGGCTGGACACCTCTACGCCTAACAATCAGCCGCAATCCGGTACCTGGCGGGATTTGGCCGATGCGGCTAAAGGCAAGGCGATTGTCCTGCTGCTGCCGGCATCGGCGGTGCTGTTGCTGGAAATAGAGCTGCCGGTCAAGAGCAACGCCCAGCTCAAAAAGGCGCTGCCGTTCGCCTTGGAGGATCTGCTGGCCGACGATGTCGAAACTTATCATCTGGCCTGGTTCAGGCAGCCGCAAGACAAACTGGCGGTTGCCGCCGTGACGCACGAAAAACTGGCGGCCTTTATCGAGCCGTTTCGGCAAGCCGGTATCGCGCTGGAGGGCATCTATCCCGAAACCCTGTGCTTGCCTTATCAACAAGGGAGTTGTTCGCTGCTGGTCGATGGTGAACTGGCCATATTACGCACCGGACAGTGGAGGGGCGGGGGTATCGAAACCGGTTTTCTGCCGCAATTTCTCGGTAAGTTGAGCGAGGAGGGTGGAGATGGGCCGTTTTTGCGTGTCTGGGCAAGACAAGTGCCCGCCGATTTGCCGTTCGAATATATTGAAGAGCCCTTCTCCACACCCTTGCAAACCTTCGCCCATGGATTGAATGCCGCGGCCGAGCTGAATCTGCTGAGCGGCCCTTATGCGCCAGAAACCAAGGGTGGAGGGCGTTGGCAGGCCTGGTTGCCGGCCCTAGTCATTGCACTCATGGCCCTGACGCTTCAGGTCGGTGGCTTGCTGAATCAAGCCTGGCAACAGCAGACGGAACTAAAGGCGCTGGAGACGCAAACCCTGGATTTATTCAAACAGACTTTCCCGGAGGTCAAGCGCGTGGTTAACGTCAAGGCGCAGGCCGACCAGCAATTGCTCGAACTAAAGAAGCAGGGCAGTCATGCCGGCAGCGGCTTCATGCGGATTTTGTACCGAAGCGGCGAATTTATCAAGGACAATCCGGGCTTGCAGTTGCGGAAAATGAACTACCTTAACGGCGGTTTGCAGATGCAGCTGAGCGCAACCGACATCGGCCTTCTGGAGCAATTCAAGCAGCAATTGCAAACCAGTCTGTTGGTCAAGATTCAATCCGCCGATAGCGGCGCAAACGGCGTGGAGGCGCAGCTTGAAATTAGAGAAAAGTGAGATGTTGCGGCGCTTTAACGAGCTGTCTCCCAGGGAAAGGCTGTTATCGGTAGGCTGTTCCGTCATTGTTTTAATGTACGGCGCTTATCTGTTGTTTTACCAGCCCTTGGTGACGGAAAGCGTATTGTTGCAACAAAAAATCCGTTCGCAAGGTCAGGCTTTGCAGCATTTGCAACAGGTCGGCGCCGAAGTGGCCGCCTTGCGCCGGCAAGGTTTGGGTACCACGCCAGCGCCGGAGATGGAGAATCAATCGCCCATGGCGGTTATCGATAGCAGTAGCCAGCAGTTGGAGATAAAACTGTTCATCAAGCGGCTGCAGCCGGAAGGCGCGGACAAAGTGACGCTGTGGCTGGAAGACGTCGCCTTCGATAAGCTCGTTTACTGGCTGGCGATTCTGGAAGACAAACACCGGCTGACGGTGATCCAGGCCGATGTCGATAGACAGGCCGCTGGCGAAGGTCTGGTGAATGCCAAGATATTGCTGGGCGGCTAATGCGCGAGCATCTCACGATAAGTCGGTGAGGACTTCCGGCCATTTAAGGAAAGGCTGAATAAGTTGGTTCCGCTCATGGTTCGACAACGCTCTCCTGAGAGAAGTCGAAGGGCTCGCCACGAATGCAATCAACTGCTTACCGTTTGTCCTTAGTCTGTCGAAGGACTTGATCAACGTTTCCTTAACAGTGTTTTGGTCGGTACCGCGTTAAGAAAATTCCGAATAAGCCGCGATTCCCCCCCATTCCGGCGTTCCCAGATTTTATCCGTGGCCAGTTTCTAGTTTTTCAGATATGTCGTCATGTCGGATACCAAGATCGTTGATAAATATATAAAAATAATGACTTAATCCTCAAATGAGTTGTATCCATTCCACTCAAGGCCCCGTAGTTTGGATGTATTACATTTCGCACAAAAATAACAAACTAGTAACGGAATTGACGTGATCGCCTAGTAAAAATACAACAAGTTGCGGATCGGCGGGATTAGCCGGTTGGCAACGGCTTGTAAGGAACAAGGATGCTACGCATAAGGAGTCTTAAGAATGGTAGCGGGGAAGGATGACTAATTGTGTTATTTCAAAATCAGAAGCGTGTAAAAGCCAAACCTGCCGTGAGGTAGGGGCGGAAAACCACGGGTCTTGCGGATTTTAGTCAAGATAGCCGGGTTGCCACCTTATTTTTAACGTAAGGGGAATTTACAAATGAACGTAATGAAAAACGCGCGGTGGGCGTTGGCTCTCGTGTTACCGTTGGTTGCTAGTGCTGGTCATGCATCATCGTATTCGAATACGAACGGAGCATATTCGTATACCGCATCCGGTGTCGCTGATCTTAGCTGGCCGTTATTCTTGGATACCAACGAAACAATCAAGGTAGAAAGAAAGGGTTCTAGCTCAAATTACTATTGGCAACTGACCGGAACGGGGTCAACCGCCTCATTTTGGGGAGGCCTGTCTAATAGTGTAAATTTGGGTAGCGAGAGTGTGAAATACCAGGCCAACTTCAACTCGTCCGGCAAATTGATTACCTCGATGGGTTCCAAAACCCTGAGTAACTATCTGGAAATCAAGGGCTCCTTGCCAGCCGGTACTTTTGGTGGCACTTCGTGGACCAATCAACCGTATCAAACCTTGCTAAAGGCTGATCTGCTGGATGTAAAGCCAGGTAACGGTACACCCGATTTAATCGGTAACTATGCCGGTGTCGCTTTGGGTTTCAACACTAAATTCACCGGTGGCTGGGTCGCGAATAACACCGGTTTGACTGGCGGTTCCACGGGTGAAAGCCTATGGTTGGCTGGTTTGAGTACCGGTTTTCAAAATCTGGTTAAGGCCCTGGATGGCTATAGTGGCAACGGCACGCTGAGTTCATTGATAGGTTCATCCAAAACCATTACCGGTGTAGTATCGGTCGCGTCCGTGCCAGTACCCGGTGCCATTTGGCTGTTTGGAACCGGCTTGATGACTTTAGTGGCTAGCCGCCGCAAAAATACTGGTTCATCAAGACTTGCCGTATAAAGAAGTAACACTCGTTCCGCGCCATGTTGGCTGAAGCTAGCCAGCGTGGCTTTTTTGTTTTTTGATGCTCGGCGACAGCCGTTGCTTGAAGGCATAAAGAATTCAAAATATTGGGCTGATAGGAATCAACGGTTTCCGTTTCTGTCAACGGCTTATTCGAAACTTTTCCCGCAATCAAAATACGGTGGTTGGAAATTCAATAGTGTGTTAAGTTTATTTCTGTGTTAAAGCTAAACCTGCCGTGAGGTTGGGGCGGAAAACCGCGGGTCTTGGTGGTTTTGATCATTAAGATGGCCGGGTTGTCACTTTTGTTTAATGGCTATTTACAAACCACAGGTGGTCCACTACAAATTCTGATTTGATTTTCCGAAGATCGATATGTATTTGATTAATGAAAACCGAGTCGCTTGGTCCAATCAGTTTGGCTAAATTTAGGTGTTTGTACGGATGGTTTCCTTAGCCAGTGTCCTATATCGTTCATCTATATTCTGAAACAGAGGAATCATCGCTTTTGGGAAAGCAAATTCCCAATCGCTTGCGGGAATTGTGTTCCTTACCAGCCACCGGTTTTGCTTTAACCTGTGGGTAGTCAATAGCCACTTTTGTTTAGTTATTTTAACGCAAAGGGAGTATTTACAAATGAAAGCCATTAAAAACGCACAATGGGTGTTAGTCCTTTTGTTACCGCTGTTCGCGAGCACCGGTAACGCTTCCGGAATCAATGATTATAGTTTGCCGGCATTTACCGATACCGGTGAGATGATCAAGATTATTAAAAAAGGTACCGACGACAACCCGTATTGGCAGTTGAGAGGCATTGGTCTGACCACGTCGTTCTTGGTCGGCGATGGCAATGCGTCCGATGCTTTAGAGCTGGATGACGGTAGCGTGGCGTATCAGGCCAACTTCAATTCGGACGGCAAATTGATTACACAGATAGGTGGTAAAGCTTTAAGCAACTTTCTGCTAATCAATGGGTCATTGCCAGCCGGTGCGCATGGTGGAACTTCATGGTCTGACCAACCGTACCAATTGTTGCTTAAAGCGGATTTGCTGGATACCGAGCCTGGTAATGGCTCTCCCGATCCAATAGGTACCGGCGCCGGTTTTGCCCTGGGCTTTAATACACATTTCACGGACGGATGGGCGGCAAACAATGCTGGTTTGACAGGCGGCTCTACCGGTGAAAGTCTATGGCTGTTTGGTTTAAGTGCCGGGTTCAACAATCTGGTAAAAGCCCTGGATGGCGATGTTAGCAACGGTACTCTGGCGTCCCTGATCGGTTCATCCAAGACCATCAATGATGTTTCATCAGTCGCTGCTATTCCCGTACCCGGAGCCGTGTGGCTGTTCGGTACCGGTCTGATGACAATGTTTGCCAGCCGCCGCAAAAGCGCTGGACAATCAAAATTTGCCATGTAAAAAAGTATAACTCGTCTCACGTCACGTTGGCCGCGCTTCAGCCAACGTGATTTTTTCTCGCTATTCAGATTTTTCAATGCGGCTTTACTTGCCCATCCTCCGCGTCATACCCTCGTCAAGCAAACAGGATGCTAAGGAAACGATGATTCAATCCTTAGACAAATTCAGCAAAAACGGTAACTTATTGATTCCGTTCGTGGTGAGCCCTTCGGCTTTTCTCAGGAGAGCCTACGGCCTCCAGATAAATCAAGCATAGACCGTCATCCACAGTGTAGCCCAGCAGGTATAGCTGGCCTTGGCTGTGAAACTTCTATACCAGTAAAGAGCTAAGATCGCCTTTCTTGCGTTCACCAACGGATTATCCGCAAACACTCCAACAGCCGCATCGGCATCGGCGGCAATGTTGTCATACAGTTTTTTGTACTGGCATGCAAAGCGGCGGTTTTGTTGAACGCCGTAACTCATTTCCGACAAGGGTTCGGTACAAAAGGCGTTGATTGTACGCGGGGATCCGCCATCGAGGCTAGGGCTTCGGCGATAAAGCTCGCTGGCGGATCGGGATTGTCGAGTGCAGCCTTCCCCAAGTTGGCCCGATACTCAACCTGTCCGGCAATGGTGCGGTGTTCATAATAGCTGCTTCGGTTTTAGCCTGGTCGTACGGTTTTGATCAATGCGAATGGATATTGTGTCGCCCATGGCATCTCCTCCAATTCCAGTATTTACCACAACTGCAGCCTACCAATCATACGTCGAGCAATAAGCCTGTGCTTGATGCAAGCAGACGTGGCTACCCTGCAAAGTAATACCTTCGTATGACATTTTTGAGAAGTGTAACCGACCTGTCACCGAAATATCGCAATGACTCCGGATAATCCACGTCAGATTGAATGTTAGCCGAATTTTGCGGCTGGCATGCGGAGTTGCGAATAGATACGGAACCAGGATGTTGCGGCAAGGAAGTTAGTAGGGGTGGAACGGGCGGCAATCGGTAGCGGTGCCTACGTGGTAATACCTATGTATTACATTTCCGACGACTGTAACCGACCTGTAACTGAAACCTCGTAATCACTCTGGAATAATCCGCAGCAAGTTGGACGCCGTGTAGGAAGAGGCGATTGACAAGGGGTTGGGAAAACTAGGGAACAGGGATGGCACGAATAGGGAGTGGGATAAGGAAGAGGTTAGGGAGTAGGCGAGGATACGGAAAATGGTAGCGGGGAGAAAGCGGCACTGTTTGTTCGTTAGATAGTGTCAGGCAGGAAAAGTGTGTAAAAGCCAAACCCGTTGTGAAGCGGGGACGGAAAGCTTCAGGTCTCGAAGTTCCAAAAGGGCGTCAAGATGGCTGGGTTATCACCTTGTGTATTTAAGACTTTCAATTTTTAAACATAAGGAAACAACAATGAAATTTGCAAAAACTTTGATCGCGGCCGCGCTGTTTGCAAGCGCTGGCGCTGCTAACGCTAGTATCGCTAACCACTCTGGTGGCTTGAACGAAGCTTTTTTGTCGGCTTACGACATCAGCACCGGTAAAACCTTTACGCTGGATACCGGCGTGACTTACAACGAATTGGTTGCCAACGTCAACAATGCTGCTTACAGCCTGAATTTTGACCTATCCGCCGATGCCAACTGGACCAACTTCATCACCGGCGCGAAAACCAGTGTTATCAAGTACGTGGTCGCCGTCGGCGATACCATTGATTTTGGTGCAGCTATCACCGGCGCGCCCCTGGCTACTACTGCGCAAGTGTTATTCGGAATGGATACCGCTAACAAGATAGAAGTCCATGTGACCGACATCAACGCCAAAGCTCCAGGGATCAACGATGCTCAGAACGTGAGCACTTTGGTATTGGATAGCGAGGCAGCAGGTCTGGGTCAGCACGGTGATGCTGCCTCTGTTTGGGGTGGCTGGATTCAAGATCCACAGGCCAGCTATGGTCAATCTGTAGGTTTTCAATTGGGTCAAATGGACCAAAACACCGGTGACAACATTCCGAGTACTTTCAAAGGTGAATGGAAACTGGCCGGCAACAGCCTGAGCTTTGCCGCGCCTGCTATTACGCCTCCTCCTGCCGCCGTGCCACTGCCTGCCGCGGTATGGATGTTCGGCGCCGGTCTGATGGGCGTGTTGCGTTTGAACCGTCGTAAATCAATGGCTTTATAAGTCATTAGCCGCTCCCTTTTTGTTGCGGGGGGCGGCATTAATCCTTTTTTAAATGAGAGAGAACAAATGAAAAAGTTAATCTTAGGCGCTGCAATTTCCGCGGCGATGTTTGGTGGTGCGGCACAAGCTGCCATCACACTCGATGGTGCGGGTAAAGTCGTTGTGACACCTGCCAACACTTACGAAATCTATTTGTCGGGCGCTTCCGCGGCACTGGATTATATCGAACATTTGGCGACCAGCACTTCCGTGATCGCCGCCGACCGTATGTGCGATTCAACCAAACCTATCTATAAATTCAAGGATAATGGCACCGGCAAGGATCAAAACGCTTACTACTGCACACTGAACCCACTGAACCCACAATTGGTAGGTCTGGCCGGCGGTAAAACCGAGCTGTTGATCTATAAACGTAGCGCGGGCGGTTCCGCGATGGGTGTTACCCCTATCATCGACGATGCCAAGGGCGCCGCCACTGCTTCGATTGCCTTCTTGAACGTCGATCCTAGCGTTTGTACAGTACCTGCTCTGACAGCGGGTTTGAATGTTTCTACCTGTACTTATTCAGCAACGACTGCTGGTCAATTCAAACTGAGCAAACCTGATTTCGGTATTTCTGATGTCGATCCCGAACAATTCCGCGGCGTCAATACACCGGCCGGTTTTCAGGCGGTTAATGGATCAGACTTGAGTCTGTTGAATGTTGAATCCGCCGGCGGCCAAGTATTCGGCATCGGCGCTACCTTGAAACTGCGTAACGCCCTGCAGGAAGCGCAATTTGGCGTAGGCAACGCCTGCGTGGGTTCAGAAACCGAAGCCTGTATGCCTAGCCTGACTCGCGACCAAGTCGCCAGCCTCTTGACCGGCAAGATGGACAGCTGGAAAGACCTGAAAGTCGGTGCCAGCGACCTGTACACGTTAGCCAGCGCGGCCAACAAACCGGGCAATGCCAACGCCCGTGTGCATATGTGCACACGTGTCGATGGTTCAGGCACCAAGGCGCAAGCAGGTATCAACTTCCTGAACTACCCTTGTGCGACAGCCGCCAATGGCCCAATACCTGATTCCGGTGCTCTGGGTGAAGTGATAGCGAAACCTCAAAATCATGCCATGTCTACCTCCGGTGGCGTGTCCGAGTGTTTGAGAGAGCTGGATGCAGGCGTCAATACCATCGGTACAGCGTTTAACAACACTTATACAACCGGCGGTGCGCGTTGGGCTATCGGTATCCAGGGTCTGGAAAAAAATGCCAACCAAGCAGAAGCTTGGCGCTTCGTGAAAATCGACGGTGTGGCTCCGACATTGGCTAACGTTGCTAAAGGCAAATACCACGATTGGGCCGAGCTGACTTTCCAATATTCCAAGACTCACGTATGGGATACCAGCGAAGACCTGATTGTCAAGGAATTCATCAAAGCCGCCGGCAACCCTAACGTTATCGTTTCTCTGAACGCGACCAACGTACATCCTTTCGGCGATAGCGGTTACTTGGCTTCGCCTAAAAACTTCGCGCCAGCCGTCGACGGTAACTTCGTATCCAGCTACCCGGTTAACCCCTACAGCCACGGTACGACTACTCAAGCAGTCAACAACTGCCGTATCCCGGCTGTTTATGACCTGACCAACACTGCTGCCGGTGTTCAACTTCAATAATGCGCAAAGCATTTGACAAGTTGAGGCGGTAAGGGAATACCGCAAAAGCTATGCAAACCAGCCGTTTTCGGACGGCTGGTTTTTTCGTTTGTATGGGGTGGCGTAAGTTCTTCACCCGTCGACAGGGTTCAGCGAAGCTGAAGGGCTTGGGAGGTATGGTTAATTCTTAAGAAAGCTCTGATTTAGTCTTTCGACAGGCTCAGGACGAACGGTAAGTGGGTGATTCCGTTCGTGGTGGGCTTGTCGAACCATGAGCGGAATCAACTTGTTCAGAGTTTCCTTAACTAAAGAGCGTAATCCGACACCATCGAAGCGATGGGATGGATGATGGCTAGCGCTTTTTATGCTCCGTGGACAAAGCCAATACTCCAGGCGGTTTTTGTAGGTGCGAATTTATTCGCATTTGGGCGGCAATTGGGGCTATCAGTGCGAATAAATTCGCACCTACATTGGTAAGAGATGGCTTGTCATAAAAGCTTAACGCAAGCGTCATAGAATAACGGTTTAACGGTTTTCGATGGGAAAACCAGTGCTCACACGGATAAGACAGATTACATGCGGGTAAACAGAATCAAGCCTGGCCGGGCGTTATGGTGGTTGGCAGGCTGTATTTTTACGGTGGCATCCGATGCGTTTGCCCAGGAGGTTGCTCAAGGAGCTCAAGTCGAGGCGGAAGTGGCGAATCAAGCGCAAGCCACGCCTCGGCAAGCTGCTACCTTCGATTTGATGGAGTTGCGGGTCAAGGGCAATACGCTGATCGACAAGAAGCAATTGGAACGCACTATTTATCCGTTCCTGGGGCCGAAGAAAAGCATAGACAACGTGGAAACGGCGCGGGCCGCGCTGGAAGAGCTTTATCACACCCAGGGCTACCAGACCGTAACGGTGGATATTCCCGAACAGGATGTGAAAAACGGCACCGTCTATCTGCAAGTGGTGGAAGGCAAGGTATCGCGCTTGCGGGTGAAGGATTCCCGGTATTTCTCGCTCGGCAAAATCAAGGCCAGCGTGCCGGAACTGGCCGAAGGCAATGTGCCCAATCTGCCGAAGATGCAGAAACAGCTGGCGGAATTGGCCGGGCAAAGCCCGGACCGGCAAATTACACCGATACTGCGCGCGGGCGAAACGCCGGGTACGCTGGAAGTCGATTTAAAGGTCAAGGACGAGTTGCCCTTGCACGGCAGGGTGGAGTTAAACGGCCGCAATACCTCCAGTACATCAAGGTTGCGATTGGTGTCGTCGTTGCGTTACGACAATCTTTGGCAGGCGATGCACAGCGCTTCGCTGATGTATCAGACATCGCCGGAGAATAACGAAGAAGTCGATGTCTGGGCAGGTACCTATGCTATGCCGCTGTTCGACGACGGTACCCGCTTTGCATTTTATGCGGTCAGTTCGTCGTCGAGTTCGCAGATCGCTAGTGCCGGGGCGCTGTCGGTGATCGGTATCGGTAATATTTACGGTGCGCGCTTGGTCAAGCCCTTGAAACCTCTGAACGATTATTTCCACAACGCCACGCTGGGCGTCGATTACAAGGATTTTCAGGAGGATTTAAATCTGATCGGCTCGGATAGTATCAAGACGCCTATCGCTTATGCGCCGTTTTTGGCGCAATACAGCGGCAGCCTGCGCGGCAAGGAGTCGATGACCAGCTTTGATTTGGGGCTGCATTTCTCGGTGCGCGGCCTAGGTAACAAGCAGCAGCAGTTCGAAGACAAACGTTTCAAAGCCAGAGCCAATTATATGTATGTGACCGGCGATCTGAAGTTTCAACACGATTTACCGCTGGGTATGGAATTGGTCAGCCATTTTGCCGGGCAAGCGGCCGATTCGCCGCTGATTAGTAATGAACAGTTCTCGTTGGGTGGGGCGCAGAGCGTGCGAGGGTATTTCGAAACCCAAGCCTTGGCCGATGATGGGATATTCGGTTCGCTGGAGTTGCACTCACCTCATTTGGGTTTGGATGATTGGGAGTATGTCAACAAATTGAAACTGTTGGCATTTCTGGATGCCGGCAAGGGTTGGATCAAGGACAGCTTGCCAGGTAACGTTAAGAGTAACACGTTGACTAGTGGCGGTTTCGGACTGCATTTCCAATTATGGAAGCAGCTTAGCGGCGCGTTTGATGTCGGTATTCCGTTTACTTCGTTGCATCCTGTTAATAAGGGCGATCCCCGCTTGCATTTTAGTGTCGCCACGGAGTTTTAGCTCTTCTTTTTAAAATTTTTCGTGTAAATGCTAAACCCGTCGTGAGGCGGGGGCGGAAAGCCGCGGGTCTTGAATATAAAGATAGCCGGGTTGCCACTTATTTAAATTTGTTAATTGTTTTTGACAAAGGTGACAACCATGTCCAATAGACATCAACCGACGGCACGTAAATCATCGGATCATTTTTTCAGATTAAAGCCGCTCGTCGCTGGTGTACGGGTCGTAGTAGCGGGCGGGTTTGTCATCGGCGCCGGCGTATCTCCCGTGAAAGCCGAGCTGCCGGTAGCGATGCAAGGGCTCGCATCGCTGCCAATACCGCTCCCGGTGCCTTCGGCGAATGTCGCGCTAGATGCGACGCCCCGGGATATTATCGATAAAGCGAATCATGGTCGGGCGAAAGCCATGGTGGATGGGAAGGTAATGACCATCCAGCAGCTCACCGACAAAGCGACGGCGGACTGGAATAGCTTCAATATCGATAAAGGCTACAGCGTGAACGTCAAACAGTTGTCCTCGACCTCGGTGCTGCTCAACAATATTCATCAGCAAGATGCCAGTCGCATTCTCGGTTCGCTGACGGCAAACGGCCAGATCTATCTGTATAACCAGAACGGCTTTGTGTTTGGCAAGGATTCCGTGGTCAACGCGAATAGTCTGGTCGCCAGTACGCTGAATATCAGTGACGAAGCGCTGAATCGCGGAATTACCAAGGTGCTTGATGAGAAAGGCAAGGCAGCGTTTGGCGACAGGCCGGATGCGAACGATGCGACGACTGCGGTCAATAAGGCCTCTAGCATTACCTTTGAAAAAGGATTGAAAACGGACGCGGACGGGAATTTGATCGATAAGAATGGTCAGAAAATTCTTGATAAATTTGATCGGCCCATTCCCGTTGAGCAAGGCTTTATTACAAATAAGACTGGACAGTTAATTGGCGTCGATGGGCAAGTGGTTCTGGATAAGTTGGGTAATCCGATTGTACCTGTTCCCGTTCAAGCACGGATTCACGCCGATAAAGATGGCCGTATCATCATCGTCGCGCCGACAATAGAAAACCAAGGTTCTCTGTCCGCCGATGAACATGGACAAATCATTCTGGCGGCCAGCCAGGACAAGGTGTATTTGCATGAGACCGCCAAGGGTAGCGATTTTGCGGGTCTGTTGGTGGAAGTGAACACCGGCGGTAAGGTCGAGAATATGGGTAATATTCTGGCCAGGCAGGGCAACATCACGATGGCCGGTTTCGCGGTTAATCAGAGTGGGCGCGTGAGCGCGACGACGTCGGTGAATGTCAACGGTTCCATCCGGCTGGTGGCTCAGGAACTGGGGCTGGCCGCGGATAAAGATCCGGATCCAGGCCTTATAACGGCCGATAAAATAAAAACCACTCGCACTATTGATAACCACGACGGGTTGAAAACCAAATCCGAATTGACGTTCGATTCAGGCAGCGTCACGCAAATCGTCGCCGATAACAAAGAACTCACTGAAATCGACGGCCTTGCCGATAAGAAAGAACCCACCGAAATCGACGGTAAATTACAGCCGAAATCCTATCTGCAAGCCCATGCCCATACCGTGGCGCTGAAATCCCATTCGGCGATTGTCGTGCCCGGCGGCAAGGTTGATATCACCGCAACCGATAAACTGGTCCCCAACGATGATGTGCCGACTCAAGGCACCAGCGGTCGAATTTACGTAGACAAGGGGGCAGTGATCGATGTGTCTGGCTACCAAGGCGTGGAAGTGGCGATGGAGCGCAATGTCGGCGAGATTTCGGTGCAGAGTTACGAATTGCGCGACGCGCCCCTGCAAAAAACCGGCGTGCTGAAGGGCGAAACCGTCAGGGTCGATCTTCGCAAGGACACCAAGATTGTCGATGCCAGCGGCGCACAAGCCAGGGTGGCGCGTACTGTTAAAGAGCGTTTGAGCGAGGGGGGGGAAATCAACCTGATCTCCAGCGGTGACGTCATTATTAACGATGGCGCCAAGGTCAACATTGCCGGCGGTTCTGTCGACTATAAGGATGGCTACATCAGTACCACCAAGTTGCTGACCGATTACGGCCGTATTGTCGACATCAGCGCCGCCGATCCCAACGAGCATTATGCCGCCGTTTATGGCGTGGTAAAGGAAGTCCATAAAAAATGGGGTGTGGAAAGCGTCTGGGATTTCGGCCAAGGCCAATTCGAAAAAGGCTACCGGGAAGGTAAGGCTGCCGGCTCCATCAATATCAAAGCACCCTATTTGGCCTGGAATGGTGAATTGAGTGCCGGTTCCGACACCGGACGCTATCAGCGCTTGCCTGGCGACAGGCCGGATGGCGGTAGCTTTGTATTCGATTCCACCGCATTCGTCAACGCACTTCAGGACGTGCGCTTCCAGACTGAAAAAGCCGATTTCGCCATTGCCCAGGGGCAGCCATTCCCTAAGACCGACAATAACAAGCCGCAAGCCTTGGTGCTGTCGACCGATCTGACCAATCGCTCGGGGGTTCAAGATGTGATCGTTAAAACCCGTGGACAGGCGACGGTCGCGGCGGACGCCGAAGTACGGATGGCGGATGGCGGCAAGTTTACCGTTGAGGCTGCCGGAATCGATGTGCAGGGAGAGATTCATGCCGTGGGCGGAGCATGGAAATTAGATAAAGATGGAAATGAGGTTTCGACGGGTGGCTCCATCAATTTGACGATTGCCAATTCCATAGGCGATGTGAATCTGGGCGCAGCCTCGGTGTTGGATGTTTCCGGCCGCTGGGTGAACGATTTGCAGCAGAGTTCGTCGGTAACCCCGCTCGATCCGCTTTATCTGGATGGCGGTTCCATCAATGTGAGATCCGTGGGCGACGTGTTCGTGCGGGCAGGGGCGAAACTGAGCGCGGACGGCGGCGCGAGGTTGGCGCAGAATGGCAAGCTGACCGCCGGCAAGGGCGGCAAAATCGCACTGGCCGCCGTCGGGAACGGGGTTGCTTCGACGGTGCATCTGGATGGCGAGGTTTCGGCGGCTTCGTTAAGCAAGGGCGGTACTTTAACCTTGAATAGTGGCGAGATCATTCTCGGTGCCGGAGTGCCTAAGACGGCCGATCCACTAACATTGGCGGTGGTTAACGGCCAATTTGCCTTCGATCCGGAATCAAGTTTCGGTGCTATCAATCTGGTCGGTAACTTTGAAGGTGTGACGGTCGGTTCGGATGTAAAACTGGACTTAAAGACCAAAAACCTGGTGCTTGACGGCAACCTCAGGCAAAAAGCTACCACGAGTTCCATTCGAGATTTTGCCCATGCCGAATTATTGCCGGAGCATCTGCGTCAACCGTTTAGATTGAGCCTGACGGGTAAGACCGATGTTACGCTGGCTACCGGCAGTGCCATTGTTACTGACAAAGAGTCCACGGTGAATCTCGAATCCTCGTTGGGTGGAATTTACATCGACGGACTGATCAAAACCCCGGCTGGTAAGATCAATCTATCCATTCTTCCTCAAGCCGGTTCCGAATACGATCCGTCGCAAAGCATACGTCTGGGCGAGCATGCGCAATTGCTGGCGCAAGGTACGACACGTATGAATCCGCTTGATGCCTTGGGTCGCCGGACAGGGGAGGTGCTAGATGGTGGCCAGGTGACCTTCGATCTGAAGAGGGGTTATCTGATCGCCGAACAAGGCTCGTTGATCGATGTTTCCGGTACCCATGGGGTCCTCGATTTGCCCAAGGTTGGCTCCACTGCTTCGTTTGCACCTGTCGATGTGGCTTCCAATGCGGGTAGTATCGGCATGATGGCGGTGGAAGGCGCGGTGTTGGACGGCACTCTGCGCGGTCAGGCAGGTTCCGATACGATGCGCGCCGGCCGCTTTTCGCTGGAGCTATACAGCAAAAGCGTTCGTCTACCGCCCGATTTTCCGGCGAGACCTTTTCCAAACAATCCCTTGCTGATCCATGTCAAGGAAAACCAACAGCCGCTAATGGCGGCCGATGTCGGCTTTGGCGACGATATTCCCGACCGATTCAATGGCCAGGCCGTGGTGTCCGCCGATGCGCTGGAAGCCGGCGGCTTTAGCGATGTACGCTTGAAAACGCCCGACGAGATTCGCTTCGAAGGTAATGTGGATCTGACCACCAGCGCGCGTCTGGAACTCGATGCCGCCAAGATCGCTTGGGTGGGCACTAACGGCGCTACAAGCGGTGCGGTCAATCTGAATACCGCGCTGCTGCGCATGGGTTCGTCGCAACAGCGAGAAGTCAACGGTTTGCCGGTAGCCGGCGCGGGGCAATTCAACGCAAATGCCCAATGGATAGAGTTGTTCGGCGCTACGCAATGGGATAATTTCAAGCGGATCGATCTCAACAGTATCCACGACTTGCGCACGGTCGGCAACCGTTCCGGTGCGGAACGCGAGTTCTTGGGCGCGATGGTGGCCGCCGCCGATCTTAACCTGCATGCCAGCCAAATCTATCCGACCACGCTGAGCAAATTTACCTTTGCGGTTAAAAACAACCCCAATGGACAAATCAATATTAGCGGTACCAATACCGATAAGTCGCCGTTGTCGGCGGCCGGCGAACTGAGTTTTGAAGCGCCGGTTATCAATCAGTCCGGCGTGCTTAAGGCGCCGCTGGGCACCATTAACCTGAAAGCCGGTCAAAAACTGACGCTGGCGGAAAACAGCCTGACCACGGTATCCGCCAAGGATCAAATGATTCCGTTCGGGGTGACGGTAGGCGGTCTGGATTGGTTGTATCCGCTGGATACTGTCCGTAACCTGATGTTTAACACGCCGCCCGAGAAAAAGCTGGTTCTAAAAGCGCCCGAAGTCATTTTGGCCAAGGGCAGCACGGTCGATATTTCCGGCGGCGGCGATCTTTACAGCTATGAATTCCAAGCCGGTTCCGGCGGTTCCTACGATTATCTGCAACCCAGAAGCGGTTCCAACGAGGGTGGTTTTGCGGTAATACCGAATTTGGGTTCCGATTTGGCGCCCTACGATCATTATGAATCCACCGGCTCGGGTAGTGCGGATTTTGCGGGTATCGAGTTGGGTAGCAAGGTTTATTTAAGTGGCGGTGGCGGTCTGGCTGCCGGCGAATATACGCTATTGCCGGCCCACTATGCCTTGTTGCCCGGTGCGTTTTTGGTCACGCCGCAAGCTAAAACCCAGGACCAAACCCTGACGACCCATACCAAGAGCGGCTTGGCCGTAGTGGCCGGCTATCAAACCGTAGCCGGAAGCGGTACCCGCGATGCTCGCTGGAGCGGTTTCCGTATCGAAAACGGTGCGGATGTCAGGTTGCGCTCGAAATATGAAGGCAATACGGCCAATGCGTTTTATGCGGCAAAAGCCCTGAAAAACGAAACGTCGGCACCGGAGCTGCCGAACGATGGCGGCCATATCTCCATCGCCGCCCAGAATAAACTGGTATTGGACAGCACATTTTTGGTGGATGCGGCGAACGGCGGCAGAGGCTCGAGAATGGACATCGCCGCCAATAAAATCAAGGTAGTCAATCAACTGAGTGCAGCGCCCGCTGTCGGTACATTGGAACTTCTCGCCGACGATTTGAGTGCGTTGAAGATCGACAGTCTGATGTTGGGTGGCGCGCGTAACCGCAATAAGACCACCGGTGCAACCGACGTCGACGTGACCGCGCAACAAGTGATTTTCTCCGCCGATAGTAAACTGCACGTGTCGGATATGATCGCGGCGGCGACTGAATTGGTTGAAGTGCGTGGCGGTGCGGAATTGGTGGCGAGTGGCCAGGTTAACAGCGGTGATACTGTGTTGAATGTCAACGGCGATGGCGTTCTGCTGCGGGTTTCCGGCGATAAACAGGTCGTTTTGAATAGAACCAATACACCGGGTAATAAAGGCGAATTGAAGCTTGCCGCAGGCTCAAAGTTGAGTGCTTCCGAATCGATGGTGCTGGATGCCAGCAAGTCGACGCAATTGTCCGGCGATATTGACATGCGGGGTGGGTCGTTAAATCTGGGTGCCAACACCATCAATTTGGGCGAAGTGGACAACCTGAGCGGTAATGCGCTGAACTTGTCTAATAGCAAATTACAGAATTTCTCGGTCGAAGAGTTGGTTTTGACCAGCCGAGGCAGCATTGGTATATACGGTAATTTGGGTCTGGTAGACGGCAACGGGCAAGCCGTGATCGGCGATGACGGCTTGCAAAAAGCCGTGCAATTTGACAGTCTGGTGATCAATGCCGCCGGATTTTCCGGCTTCGGTCAGGGTGGCCAATCGGCCAGATTGCAGGCTAATAATCTGAAACTGGAAAACCTGTCCGCGACCGCTTACAAAACAATCACCGATACAACGTCCAATGTTTTGACGCTGGCGAATACCCAAGGCTTGCAGGTAGGCGATTATTTGGTCGGCGCGGGTTTTGCGGCCCATACCACTATCACCGCCATTTCAGGTGATAGGGTAA
The DNA here is from genome assembly GCA_028748685.1 of Methylococcaceae bacterium. Lineage (GTDB taxonomy): Bacteria > Pseudomonadota > Gammaproteobacteria > Methylococcales > Methylomonadaceae > Methylomonas. The sequence goes on along the minus strand of JAJRDU010000275.1, from coordinate 7,678 downwards.
CCTTAAGCGCGGCACCGACCGCGCCAATCGCCTCGGGCGCTATAGTCACGGATGCCGGTCACGGCAATGGGCAAGGCAGTCTGGAATTATTGGCGACCAATGTCACTCAGGGTGCCGGAAACTTTGGGATCAATGGTTTCAAGGCCGTTAATTTAAGCAATCAAAATGGTTTTACCGCCGATGGCGCCAGCGTCTTGTCGGTGGTCTCTGATTTAAATTTGAGCTCCGATTATTTAACGGCGACCGGCGGCTCCAGTTTTAAAATCAATGCCGATGGCCATACTTTAAACGTCAGTGGTAACGGCCGCACAGTGGGTGCCGTACCCTTTGGTTTTGGCGGGGCAATGGAGTTTATTGCCGATAAGATTGACTTTAATACCAAAGCCTTGTTGCCTTCCGGCGATTTTGATTTGCATGCCTTAACCGGCGATGTCAATCTGGGTTCTCAAGCCAGCCTTGATCTGGCGGGCCGCAAGGTGATATTTGCCGATAAGGTCGAGTACACGCCGGGCGGTAATTTCAAGGCCGTGGCCGATCACGGCCAGGTGATACTGGCGGCCGGTTCCTTGGTCGATATGAGCAGCGGCGGCGGCAATGCGGAGGGCGGTAAGCTGACCCTGGAAACCCCCGAGCAGTCGGTTGTCCTGAAGGGGCAATTGCAAGCGGCTGCCGGTAGCGCCGTTATCGATGTGGCTCGGTTCGATGCGACCACCGGTTTCGATGTCTTGATGAAGGCCCTGTACGATGCCGGCGCCAATCAATCGATTTATTTCCGCACGCGTCAAGCTGACATTTTGCAAGCCGCCGATTCGACGATCAATGCCCAAACCGTAAGCTTGGTGGCCGACCGCGGGGCGATCGATCTGGAGGGTGAAATCCATGCCGATGCGAATGCTGAAGGCGGATCGATCCGATTGTATGCGGGCGATGGCATCACGCTCAAAAATGGTTCGGAACTGACGGCGAAAGGCGCAAAAGGCGGCGAAGTGTTGTTGTCTTCGGTCGATTCCGACAACGACAATGTCAGCGGCATCGATCTCCAAGCCGGTTCGTTGATCGACGTTAAAGGTTCGACTGCGGAGAAAAACGGCGAAGTCTCGCTACGCGCCTTGCGTAACGGTAGTAGCATTAAAATTGAGCCTGTTGCCGGGACAGTCGCGGGTGCCAAAAAGTTTTATGCGGAAGGTGTCCGAAAATACACCGACGACGATGGGTTCATAACCAGTACCGAGATTGCTACCATCAAGGCCGATACCAATGTCTATATGACAGCTGCAAACATGAAAGGTGTTACCAATAGCTTAGGTAATGGTATACGGTTGTGGGCCGGCGTGGAGGTTAATTACAGCGGCGATCTGGCATTAACCGATACATGGGATTTTGCCGATTGGCGCTATAACGAAGGCACCGGCTTAAGCGATATGCCGGGGCATCTGGTGGTTAGAGCCGGCGGTACGTTTACGGTTAACGAATCGCTTTCCGATGGTTTCAAGGATGGCATGCTTATCGGGGCCGCAGGGACATATGAAACGCCGGTCAGCGGTGTACTGATGCGCGGCGACTCCTGGTCCTATGGCTTAACGGCTGGTGCGGATTTAACCAGCGCCGATCCGACGGCGATCTCGGCCAAGAAAGATCTGGTTATTGGTTCCAATGTCAAGGTCCGCTCCGGAACCGGCGATATACAATTGGTGGCGGGCGGAGATATAAAATTTATCGATCAAACCTCTACCGTCTATAACGCCGGCAGGCCGACGGATGTTAATCCCAATGGGACTCTGGCCGTGAACATGGTTGTGGGCGCGCTTCCTTACCTCGATTATCCTGTGGAAGGGGGTAATCTTTTGATCAAAGCCGGCAAGGATATTGTAGGCGCGGTAAACGATAGCCGGAGTGTTGACGCCTGGCTATACAGGCAGGGCACCGGCTTGCGTCAAGAGGATAGTTATTTGCTGACGGTGGCCAGTGATTTAATTAGCCTCAAGGATGACGCGGCGGCACTGGCTGCTTACAAGGATACTTTGCCAGCTCAAGTTAAGGCGCTGATTCATGACGATATAAAAATCGATACTTTTGCCTATTCAGAACCCACGACTTGGGGCGTAATATTGAACGATAACTCATTTCAACAAAATGTCGGTTCGTTCGGCGGCGGCAAGGTCGAGATTAGCGCGGCCGGTAATATCCGCGATTTGTCTGTGATCATGCCGACCACCGGTAAACAGACCGGACAGCCCATCGCCGATGGCGAAAACGTGAATACCGTTGGAACCGGTTTTCTGACTAATCAGGTGGACGTACAAGGTGGCGGCGAGATGCATGTCCGGGCCGGCAAGGATATTGCCGGCGGGATCTATTATCTTGGACAGGGGCGGGGCACTATGGTTGCCGACGGCGCAATCAAGGGCGGTAGCCAGTTCACGGCCGGGCCGCAACTGCTGATGGGCGATACGCAGTTAGAACTGCAAGCTAAAAAGGATTTGAGCCTGACCGGTGTTTCCGACCCCATGATACTGGGAACAACCTCTACTAACTTTTTTAGTTATGGCGATGCCAGTAAACTTGTGGCCAAATCGACGTCTGGTGATGTGCATTTGGGAGCCGATCCCAGTTCGTTCGCGACTATTAGGGGTATCGATGACGAGCGGGCAGCGCTGGCGGCTGTCTATCCGGCCAGTTTACTGGCGACCGCTTTCGGCGGTAGCGTGATTCTGGATGACGCGATCACGCTGTTTCCTTCGGCCAAGGGAGAATTGAATTTATTGGCCGATAAGGACATCAGCTCTAAGGGCGTGGAGGCGAAAAAACTGGGTATGTCGGATGCCGACCGGGCGCTATTGCCTACCGCCTTGTCCCCTTCGGCGTCCAACGCTCTTAAGGATGTCGTGGAACGTATTTTTCCGGAGGATTTGGCGCCAAAATCGCATGCCGAAACGCCGGTGCATGTCGGCGACCGCGAGCCGGCTCGTCTGGTGACGCGTCACGGGGATATCAAAAACATCCAATTTAATTTGGCTAAAAAAGCCCTGGTGCATACCGGCCGGGATTTTTCCAATGTGCAGTTATCTATTGAACATGCCAATTTGGACGATACCTCCCTGCTGGATGTCGGACGCGATCTGTTCTACACCAGTGATAGAAGCGCGGATGGTGCATTGAATGGCAATACCGGAAAAATCAAAGTATCGGGTGCCGGCGAATTATTGGTAAAAACCAATCGAAATTTCGATTTGGGTGCGTCGGAGGGATTGTCGACGGTCGTTCTGAATACGGGGCCATCCGATAAGGGGGCGGGCATCACCGTGTTGAGTGGGCTGAATGGCGGTAATCCGGATTACGCGGCATTTATCGGCAAGTATCTGGAAGGCAGCGGGCTTTATGCGGCCGATTTTGCAAAGGTTTCCAGCCTGATTACCGATTTTATGCGCCAACGTTCCGGTAACGGCGAGTTGGGTGAGGATGTTGCGCTAGCAGAGTTTAAATCCTTGCGGGCCGAAGAGTATCTGGCGATAGCGCCGAAACTCAATGCGCTGATTCTGCCGGTTTACATGAACGAAATCAGGGAGTCGGGCAAGGCTTCCGCCGGCTCCGGTAAGCTGGGCAACGAGTCTGGCTTTGCTGCTATCAAAACCCTTTTTCCGGGTACTCAGTGGAGCGGTGATTTGAGCATGATCTTCAGTAAAATTCAAACTCTGGACGGTGGCAATATCAATTTATTGGTGCCAGGCGGTAAGGTCAATGCGGGTCTGGCAGTATCCGTTGAGGACAGAGATGCTTCGGAGCTGGGTATTGTTGCCAAGGGGGAGGGCGATGTAAATGCGGTGATCAACGGTGATTTCCTGGTGAACCAGTCGCGGGTATTTTCCTTGAGTGGCGACGATATTACGATTTGGTCCTCCAACGGAAATATCGATGCCGGTAGTGGGGCTAAATCGGTGATCGGCGTGCCACCGGCGGAATGGAGTTATCCGAAAGGGAATCTGAAATTTAAATTTCCGCCGATTGTTTCCGGTAGCGGTATTCGCACCGCAGCCGGTTCCCCTACCGCGAAGGCGGGTGACGTTTATTTGTTCGCCCCGAAAGGGGTGATTGATGCCGGTGAAGCGGGTATCGGTGGCAATAATGTCTTTCTGGTGGCAACGGCGGTCATCGGCGCCAACAATATTCAGGTTGGCGGCGTCGGTACCGGTGTGCCGGTCGCTTCTACTGGTAGCGTGGCGGCCGGTTTGACCGGCACCAGCAACATGACCGCCGGTGTCAGTCAGATGGCTGAAAGCTCGGTGTCCGCGGGCCCTGATAACGACAAAAGTGCGATGAAAAACGCGATATTGGGCATGTTGAGCGTTGAAGTACTTGGGTTTGGAGAATAGGCTTTAAGGAGTTTCTGAACAAGCAGTTTCCGTTCACGGTAGGCCAGGCTTACCATGAACGGAATCCGGCGAGTGAGGGCTTCTGGAGGTAAAGATTATTCACCATCCCTCAGTGAACAATCGCGCCACCGTCACGGTGATTGCCTTTGGCGGCCCTGGCCGTCCGCGTCACCTCGGCTTTGACCCAGCAAGGGGATCAAAGCCTTGGCTCTCGCATGACTCGACGCCGTTTCGCGATGCCTTGCAGTTTTTCTACTCGAAAAACCGCCCGGCGCTACGGCTTCCAGGGACTACTCAACCTTCACTCGCTAGCGCTTCGTTTCCAAGGTTTCGCAGCGAGCGCTTATCGTTCGTCCCGAGTCGGACTTAGGACCAAATCAGCGTTTTCAAAAGCGGTTATCCCAATACCGTTAAGCTAAGCTGTTCGTGGCGAATCTACGGTTCTCAACTTAACGGCATTGCCCTTTATCCCGCCATCTCCTACCTGCCTTCGTTATTTTCCTTCAAGGTTATTCTTTATAGACGTTTCATTTCTGGACAATGTCCATTTATTGAACAGTTTTTCCGCCGATGAGGCCCATCGAGCCAGTCTATTTGATCTGCTGTAAGCATTTGTTTTATAAATCAATCAGTCGATGATTACGTAGTTGGCACACTTGCTGCATTTAGCTCCTCCGAGGTGGGCACGGCCCCGGAACACCAGACATTTCAAGACATAGAACTGCTCTAATTAAGCCGGCAGATGTCCGCCTCGTTTTTTCTATAACAGAACAACAGAGGAGTCGTCATGGCTATAAGTGCTGCTACCAAAGCCGCAACCGATGCGCTGGCTGTAAACCGCGCACCGACCAGCGTCAATGCCCAGGAAGTACATCGCTGGTTACAAAGTTTTACTTGGGACTTTGAAAAAAATCGTACCAAGTATCCCACCAAATACAAAATGGCGAATGAAACCAAGGAACAGTTCAAACTGATTGCCAAGGAATACGCCAGGATGGAATCGGTCAAGGATGAGCGCCAGTTCGGTAGCTTGCAAGACGTGTTGACACGCGTGGACGCAGGTAACCGGGTGCATCCGAAATGGAATGAAACCATGAAAGTGGTCTCCAACTTCCTGGAAGTGGGCGAGTACAATGCCATTGCCGCCACCGGCATGCTGTGGGATTCCGCTTCCGCGCCCGAGCAAAAAAATGGCTACTTGGCGCAAGTGTTGGATGAGATTCGTCACACCAACCAATGCGGCTATGTGAACTACTACTTCACCAAACATGGCCAAGATCCAGCGGGCCACAACGACGCGCGTCGTACCCGCACAATTGGACCTCTGTGGAAAGGCATGAAGCGGGTATTCTCCGACGGTTTCATCTCCGGCGACGCGGTGGAGTGCTCCATCAACCTGCAATTGGTCGGTGAAGCCTGCTTTACCAATCCGCTGATCGTTGCGGTCACCGAATGGGCTGCGGCCAACGGCGACGAAATCACCCCAACCGTGTTCCTGTCCATCGAAACCGACGAGTTGCGCCACATGGCCAACGGTTACCAAACCGTGGTGTCCATCGCCAACGACGAAGCGGCTTCCAAATACCTGAACACCGACCTGAACAACGCCTTCTGGACTCAACAAAAATACTTTACCCCAGTGCTGGGTATGGCGTTCGAGTACGGCAGTCATTTCAAAGTCGAGCCATGGGTTAAAACCTGGAACCGTTGGGTTTATGAAGATTGGGGTGGCATCTGGATCGGTCGTCTGGGCAAATACGGTGTCGAATCGCCACGCAGCTTGCGCGACGCGAAAAAAGACGCCTACTGGGCTCACCATGACTTGTTCCTGATCGCTTACGCCTTGTGGCCCACAGGCTTCTTCCGCCTGACTCTGCCAACCAAGGAAGAAGCGGATTGGTTCGAAGCCAACTACCCAGGCTGGTATGACCACTACGGCAAAATCTATGACGAATGGCGTGCTCGTGGTTGCGAAGATCCCAACAGCGGCTTCATTCCTCTGATGTGGTTCATCGAAAACAACCATCCAATCTACATTGACCGCGTCTCGCAAGTACCTTTCTGCCCTTCATTGTGCAAAGGTGCCAGCACCCTGCGTGTCCATGAGTACAACGGCAAGAAACATTCGTTCAGTGACGAATGGGGTGAGCGCATGTGGTTGAGCGAGCCCGAACGTTACGAGTGCCAAAACATGTTCGAACAATACGAAGGTCGTGAGCTGTCGGAAGTGATCGCCGAACTGCACGGCGTGCGTAGCGACGGCAAAACGCTGATCGCTCAGCCGCATACCGATAAAAACGGCAAGTTGTGGACATTGGACGACATCAAAAAGCTGAACTGCGTGTTTAAAAACCCGCTGGATGCAATGTAAACGCCGTTCCCATCTATCAATCAAAGGAGACATCTTAAATGTCGATTCAAATACAACAAGGAAAAAGAGGCCTGACCGACCCGGATACCGCCAAGGTCATCCTCGACGCTATTCCGGATCAGCCGCTGGATACCCAACGTAAAATGAACTACTTCGTCAAACCGCGCGGACGTCGTCTGTCGGAATATGAAGTATTGACCTGCTACTCACAGCCAACGCCGGACTGGATTCCCGGCGGTCTGGATTGGGGTGACTGGACTCAAAAGTTCCACGGTGGCCGTCCATCCTGGGGTAACGAAACCACCGAACTGCATTCCACCGATTGGCACAAACATCGCGATCCAGGTCGTCGTTGGCATGCGCCTTACGTCAAAGACAAAGCCGAAGACTGGCGTTATACCGACCGCTTCCTGTTGGCTTATTCGGAAGAAGGTCAAGTGCGTTCCATGGATCCTTTATGGCGCGATGAAATCTTGAGCAAATACTTGGGAGCCTTCATCTTCAACGAATATGGTCTGTTCAATGCGCACTCATCGGCATCTCGCGATACTTTGGGCGATACATTGCGTTTCAGCATCGCCTTCATTGGTTTCGATAAGGTTGACAATGCGCAGACTTTCCAAATGGAACGCGTCTTCCTGTCTAAATTGGTGCCAGGTTTTCCCGAGTCCACCGACGAGCCTAAACATGAATGGACCCAAGGCGCCATCTTCAAGGGCGCCCGGGAAGCCGTACAAGACATCTGGCAAGCGACCTACGACTGGAATGAAATCATCTGGGCGACGCATAGCGTTTACGATGCCTTGTTCGGTCAATTCGTTCGCCGCGAGTTCTTCCAACGCGTGTCTGCGCATTTCGGTGACAGCTTGACACCGTTCTTCATCAATCAGGCGCAAATTCATTTTGCGAATGCCAAAGCCATTACCTCGGACATTTT
>JAJRDU010000274.1 GCA_028748685.1 Methylococcaceae bacterium | reverse complement strand
AGTCCCGCCTGTTTACTGATTACCCGGCCGGCAAATGGTGCCCTGAGTTCGCAGCGTTCGCGGTTGAGTTTGGCCTTGGCCAGATCGGCCTTGGCGGCATGTAACTTGGCTTCCGCCTCGGCCAGTTGCGGTTTGCGGAGCGCCAAGTCGGTCGGCTCGCCTTCGCCCAGCGCCTGCCATTCGCTCTTGGCCTGTTCGACCTGGGCCTGCTCGTTGATCAGCACACGCCGGGCTTCGGCGATTTGCGCTTCGGCGGCGGCGATGGCGTAATCGTAATCGCGGGTATCGATGGTCAGCAACAATTCGTTGGCGGCGAAAAAGCCACCGGCCACCATGGCCGGGTGCACCTGCACGACTTTGCCGGCCACTTCCGAGACTAAGTCGATTTCTTCGCGTGGCGCTACCACGCCTTGCGAAAATACATTCAGTTTCAAGGTTTGTGGTTCGACGCGGATGACATTGACCTTGGGTGTGTTGGGTTGTTCGGACCGTTGAACGGTCTCGGGCCGTAGAGCGACGATCGCCCAGGCCGTGCCGGCCGCCGCCAGCAACACCAGTATCGGCGCCAGGATTTTCAAGCTCGATTGTTGCAGATTCAAACGGCACCGCCCAAGGCCAGATAAAGATTGATACGATTGTTCAGCAATTGCCGTTGCACGGCCAAATGGGCGCTTTGCGCATTCAGCGTGCTGCGGTAACTGTCGAGCAGGGTAAGGATTTCGATCAGGCCCTGCCGGTAGGAATACACCGCCAACTTGCGGCTGGCAGCGGTCTGCTCGACGGCTTCGCGCAAGGCCCGTTCCTGATTGCGCAACCAGGCCTCGGCGGCCAGCGCCTGCTCGACCTCGCGGAAGGCATTCAGCGCCACGCTTTGATATTGATTGTAGGCTTCCTTGACCTTGGCTTCGTTGAAGCGAATCTCGCCTTGCAGACGGTCGCCGGTAAACAGCGGCTGCGCCAGGCCGGCCGCCAGATTCCAGGCTACCATGCGCGGATCGACCATCTCGGTCAATGCCGGACTGCTGGTACCACCGGCCGCCGTCAGCGTCACTCGCGGCAACAAGGCCTTCTCGGCGCTTTCCAAACGAGAATCGGCTGCGCGCAGGCGCGTGAAGGCGGCAACGATGTCCGGCCGCCGCTCCAGCAATTCCGCCGGTAAGCCGGCTGCCAACGCCTTGGGAGGTTCTGGCAGTGCCGTGGCTCGTTCGAGTTGTGAGGATGTGGCGGCGAAATCATTCGCCCCGCCGTTCGACGCCACCCACTTGCCGTCCGGATAGCGGCCTAGCAGGTTTTGCAAGCGGCGAGCTAAGATCTGCACGTCATTGCGGGTTTGAGCCAATTGCGCCTCGGCATTGGCCAGGTCGGTCAATACCAGCCGCAGGTCCAGGCCGCGCGTCAGGCCCTTGTTGAAACGGCCGCGCACCAGATCGGCGATCACGCCCCTGTCCTTGACCGATTGCTCGGCCACACTGGCCTGCAATTGCGCCTCGGTCAAATCGAAATAGGCCTGGGCGATGCGCGCCGCCAGCGACAGTTGCGCGGCCCGGTAATCACCTTCAACCGCATCGGCCTCCCGCGCAGTCGCTTGCTGCGTGGCCTTGATCCTGCCCCAGACATCCAGCTCCCACCCCAGATTGAATAGCGCGCTGAACGCGCCGGCTTCCCCGCTGCTGTCCTTGCCGCGCAGGTAGCCGGGTGCAAAATACAACTGCGGCCAGCGAGGCGCGCCGGCGATGATGGCCTGTTCGCGCGCCGCATCGACGCGGGCGGCGGCGGCTTTCAAGTCGAAGTTGGCGGCCAAACCATCCCGCACCAGCACAGTAAGCTTAGAATCGGCGAAGGCTTCCAGCCAGGCGGTGGAAGCCTGATCGGCAAAACCGCCATCGCTGGCCCATCGAGCCGGCACGGGCATATCGAGCCGCTTGGCGTCCCGCTCCGGCACGGTGGAGCAACCGGCCGCGAACACGAGCAGTAACGCAACAAGATTAGCCTTGAGGTGTTTGCGTCTGGCGGACATCAATACAAAGATGAAGTGGGATGATTGGAAAGCTGATTCGGGATCATATCGGTTAAGACGAATGAAACCGCTAAATCCCCACCCTGTGCGAAAAAATGTGTAATTTACCGTAGTGGTATTCTGTAACCGCTCCGTAAAAGGAGCCCACGTGACGCACGCCTATTAATCTGGCTGGACGGGGTATTTACCTCAGCCGAAATGCTTTAGCTGGATAATATCGGTCTTATGCCAAACGTTCAGATCGGGGTTGAAAACCCCAACCCGTGCAAGTTGAAAAATTGGTTTGAAACGTTCAGGTCACGATTGCAGACCCTGATCCGCGAAACGCGGTTAATATTGAATGTTGATCGATCCTATCACGCTACGTGGCTGGCCAAAGTCTATGGTTGCCAGACTATAGCTCGGGCTATTGGCGCCGGATGACAGCAGTCCGGTGTAATAACGTTTGTCCAGCAGATTGTTGATATTCAGTTGTGTGGTGATTTTAGCGCCAGCGACTTTCACGCTATAAGCGGCCAACAGATCGACCGTCGCATAGCCTGGAATGGTTGCGGCGGGCACATCGCAGCATCCGGTTTGGCCATCTCGCAAGGTTACGCCTCCACCCAATTTCAGACCTTTCAAGTCGCTATCCCGAAATTCATAGGTATTCCAGTAGCAGGCGGTATTGCGCGGCACGTTGAAATAACGCGAACCTACCGCTACGGTGCCATTTCGAGCCGGTTCATTATTGGCATTGGTTTTGATCACCCGCACGTCGGTATAGGCATAAGTGGCGATCATGTTCCAGCCCGGCAGGATTTCACCGCTGATATCCAATTCCGGCCCACGGCTCCTAGCGGCACCAGTGACGATGACATAATTCTGATGAGCGGGATCGGGATCGCTGGAAGGAATGTTGGTTTTGGTCAAATCGTAGTAGGCCAAATTGGCGCGTAATCTGCCGTCGAAGAACTCGGTTTTGATGCCGCCTTCATACTGTTCGGCGCTGGACGCCGGAGCCACTTTGTTAGGATACACAATTCCGGTATTCGCGCCGAAACTCTCGACATAGTTGGCGTAAAGACTGAGCCAGCTTTGCGGTTGCCATAACATGCCAACCCGAGGCGTGACGGCGTCTTGTGACTGGGCGCTGTCCGCGCCAGGGTTAAATTCGTCCGTACTCGCTTGATGCAGGTTTTGATAGCGAATGCCGCCCATGACATGAAAACCGTATGGCAACTTGATCTGATCCTGAATGTAAGCACCGTATTGATCGGTATCGTTCGCGAGCAAGCTGGACGGAAACATGGGTAAGGGCGAGCCCGGATGAACCGGATTGAATAAGTTAATGGTCGACTCGTAAAAGGTACCGCTACTACTGTCAAGCGAATAGGACGTAGCTTTTTTAGTATGCAGGTGATAGTAATCGCCCCCCAACAGCAAGGTATGTTTTAAGCCAAATGTGTTGAAATGTCCGGTCAAGTCGATATTGCTGGAGTAAGTATTGTATTGAAAGTCCCATCCGGCGCCAAAGCGGTGAATATCGTTGTCTGTGACGCCATTACGGAGCAGAAATTTGGGTTGGTGATTATGTTGTTGATTGATCGAAAAGCGTTGCTTGATCGACCAGTCGTCGTTGAACTGATGCGCCAACGTGAATCCGCCGAAAACGCTCTCGGTGGTTGCCGGCGAATATTCCCCATAATTGCGGCTGCGCGGGATATTGGTGGTTTTTCCGTTTAGCATCGGCATGATGGCCGAATCGGCGCCGAAGTGATTATGGTCGTACTCCAGCTCGAAGCTTGCCTGGGTTTTTGGGCTGATATTCCACTTCAAAACCGGCGCCAGAAACACATCTTCCTTATCGACGAATTGGCGAAACGAACCGCTGTTCTGATAGGACATATTCATCCGGTACAGCAAATCCTTGTTGTTGGTGACCGGCCCCGTGGCATCGATCGTCGTGCGATAAAAATCGAAGGAACCGAACTGCTGATTCAAGGCATAGTACGGTGTCTCCAGCGGCTGCTTGGTGATGACGTTGACCATGCCGCCTGGCTCGACCATGCCGTATAGAATAGCCGCCGGACCTTTCAGCACCTCAACCGATTCCACGTTGGCCATCGCCCGGCTCGCGGCTCCCTGTTGCAATCGAAAACCGTTGCGGAAAAAGAACTGCGATTCGAAGCCGCGTAACACGACGGATTGCAGCAGGCCGCCGTCAAAAGCGGCATCCGCCGCGTTGCCGACTACCGTCACGCCGCTGACATTTTTCAGGGCCTGATCGAGATTGACGACTTGCTGATCCTTCATCACCTGCTTGGAAATCACCTGTACGTTCAGCGGCGTTTCCATGATTGGCGTATCGGTTTTGGTGCCGGCGGTAGCGTTGGGCAGGACGTAGTCTGGGTTGTAAGGGTCTTTGGCATCATAGACGGCTTGCCCGGTCACCGTCACCGCGCCTAACGTGGTCGCATCGTTCGCGCTTGAAACCGGTCTCAATGTCACCGTGCCGTCGCCATCGATGCTATAAGTCAGGCCGCTGCCAGTCAGCAACTTGCGGATGGCTTCCTCGATGGTGTAATCGCCTTTCAAAACCGGACTGGTCTTGCCGGCGGCGCTGTGTTCGGCATACAGCATCGCAGCGCCGGATTGATTCGCCAGTTGTTGCAGCGCCGAAGCCAGATTTTGCGCGGGAATGTCGAAGTGGTGTTTGCCGTCGTCGGCGTAGGCTTGCGCGGAAATCAGCGTCATTGCAACCGCCAGCCGTTTCATCTTCAATGTCATGCTCCATGTCTCCATTGTTTTAAGGGTTCATGGGCATAGACGCGGGAGGTTTTAAAAGCCGCCAACAAAGGCCAATTTTTTTCAATTCAGCGTTTTGCAAACCTTGCAGGGGGCGAATTTATGTAACCCTGGGCGAATGACCCGTAAGAGCGCGTAGCGAATTCGCCCTATCTGGCCGCCTCCAACACGATCTCCTTCTCGCCGATACGCTTAACATTAACCGGCAGCAGCGTGGCGACGGCGTTGAGCATATTATCCAGTTGTTCGGTGCGAAAGCTGCCGTTGACGCGCAAGTCCGCGAGTTTGGGATCGGGCAAGCGGATGTCGACGTCGTGGTAGCGGCCTATCTCCGCAAGTACCTCTGCCAGCCTGCGGCCGCGGAATAGCAGGAGACCCTGCCGCCAGGCGGTAGCCGATGCTATATCCGCTTGCGATACTTCAACGAAACGGCCACCGTTATCGTAAGCCAATTGCTGGCCGGCGCTTACTTCCCGGCGCTCGCCCTGGCCTTCCATTTCCACGACGCCTTCCCGCACCGCCACGCTGATTTGCCCGGATTGCTTGTAGACATCAAAAGCGGTGCCGATGTCGCGAATCAGGACATTGCCGACATGCACGGTAAATGGCCGTTCCACGTCGTGGCCGACTTCAAAGAAGGCTTCGCCGCGCACCAAATCGACATGGCGTTGGTGATGATTGAAATGCACCCTGACCTCCGTATCGGTGTTCAACTCCAGATGGGAGCCATCGGATAAGGCCAGGGATTGCCTTTGGCCTTTATCGGTGCCATAGCTGCGGGGCAATCCATACCAACCCTGCGGCGAAAACATGGCCCAGCCTACCCCCAACAGCACGGTCGCGGCCATGCCGTAGCCGGCCAAACCCCGCCATAGAGGCTTGTGAACCGGCGGTCTATAGCGCAAAGCCTCATCCCGCGCCCGAAAGCCCTGTCCCTTAAACGCGTCCATCCACGCCCATTGTGCCTCCGCTTGTTGGTAGGCAAGCGGATGAGCGGGATTGGCCGCCAGCCATTCGGCAAAAGCCTGTTCCAGCAAAGTGTCTGCCGGCGCGTCGCGCAAGCGCAGCAACCAAGCGATAGCCTGATCTCGATGAGCTTGGGTGCAGTTAGATGTATCAGTCACGTTCGATATTGTTTAACTTCAAAGTGGGCACAGTTTACCGGACATTATCGTAGACGGTTAAGCATGACGCTCACCGCCAGTCCTGATCCCGCTCCGCGCCGAGACGGGCGCTGATGTGTTGCATCGCCAGCATCACATAACGTTCGGAGCAACGCACCGAAATATCCAGCCGCTTGGCGATTTCGGCATGCGAGCAGCCCTCTATACGGTACAGCACGAAGGCATGGCGTCGAAGCTCCGGTAGTTCGTCCAGCCAGGCGCTAAATTTTTCCAATTGCTGATGGGTTTGCCAGTAGTGTTCCGGCGATAAACCCGAGTCAGCCACATGCTCGACTTCGGCATCCGGTTCGTCGTAGCGTTCGCGGGTCTCGCGGCGGCGATGTCGGTCGACGGTCAGATTAGCGGCGGTCTGAAACAGGAAGGCCCTGGGATTCAGGATGGTTTCCGGTTCGGGAGTTTGCGACAGCCGCAGAAAGGTTTCCTGGACGATGTCGGTCACATCCTGTTCCTTGGGCCAGCGTCCGCGTACGAAGCTGCCGATTTCGCGAGCATGGCGCTGAAACAGGGTATGCAGGAAACCGGAAGAGTCTTTGGACATTTGCGTTGCTGTGTTTTTGCAGCGATTAAAGCGACTTATTCAGCAATAAATAAGCCATTCCTTCGATTTTTCGTCATCAACGGATGTCTGTGGCTGCAATACGCCGGTACCATCTGCCTTTACCAGTCACAAACACGGCCTAACTGCGTGATATGCCATATTTTTTCAAGACTATGCGGCATATCACGCAGGCTTGGCGGAACTGTTTGCGGTGGCCAAATCGGAAAGCCATTTCCAACCGACTCTCATCATGCCACACCATGCGGCGCGCCGAGGCGGCACGGCGGACGTCAGTCTTTGATGTATCCCTGCTTGCGAAAGAAAAACGCCACATTCACCAGGGCAATCATCACCGGCACCTCGATCAGCGGCCCTATGACCGCCGCGAATGCCGCGCCGCTGTTGATGCCGAACACCGCCACCGCCACCGCAATCGCCAGCTCGAAGTTGTTGCTGGCGGCCGTAAAAGCCAGCGTGGTGGTCTTGGCGTAGCCGGCGTTTATGGCCCTTCCCATCATGAAACTGACCAAGAACATCACCACGAAATAAATCAGCAGCGGCACGGCGATGCGCACCACGTCCAGCGGCAGTTGCACGATCAAGTCGCCCTTCAGCGAAAACATCACCACGATGGTGAACAGCAGCGCGATCAATGTCAGCGGGCTGATCCTGGGCACGAAGTGGTTTTGGTACCAGTCCTTGCCCTTGGCGCGCACCGCCACGAAACGGGTGGCGAAGCCGGCGATGAACGGGATGCCCAGATAAATGAACACGCTTTTGGCGATCTCGCCTATCGTAATATCGACCAGACTACCCTGCATGCCGAACAAAGGCGGCAGCACGCTGATAAACAGCCAGGCATAGACGCTGTAAAACAATACCTGGAAAACGCTGTTGAAGGCGACCAACCCAGCCGCATATTCATTGTCGCCGCGCGCCAGCTCGTTCCAGACGATCACCATCGCGATGCAGCGGGCCAGGCCGATCAGGATCAGGCCGGTCATGTATTCCGGATAATCGCGCAAGAACACAATCGCCAGCACGAACATCAGCAGCGGGCCGATGGCCCAGTTTTGTAGCAGCGAAACGCCCAATATCCGCCAGTTGCGAAACACATCGCCCAGTTCCTCGTAATGCACCTTGGCCAGTGGCGGATACATCATCACGATCAGGCCGATCGCTATCGGGATGTTGGTGGTGCCGACCGAAACGGCCTGGCTGACGGCATTGACCTCGGAAGGAAAAACAAAGCCGATGCCAACGCCCACCGCCATGGCCGTGAAAATCCACAGCGTCAGGAAACGGTCCAGGAAAGACAGGCCTGTTCTCGAGCAAACTTCTTGATTCATCATCTTCTCCGGTTAATGCTTGAAGGATGCGATTTCCAATAAGCGTTCCGCACCTACCGGTTCCCGCTGCAATAAGGGCACCACGGCATAGCGGCTGGCATGCCGATTGGCGACCGCTTCGATTTCACGCACTTCGTTGGCGGCGCGCTGGCGTAGCAATTGCGAATTTACCTTCGTGGCGGCAACGCTTTGGTTGATCACCCAGGCCCAAGGTTCTATGCCGGCGCGGCGCAGATCGTCCTGCAGATGGACGGCTTCCAGTACCGGCGTGGTTTCCGCCAGCGTGACAATCAGCACCTTGGTTTGCTTGGGGTCTTGCAACTGCATCATAGGCGTCAGGTAATGAATGCCACTGACCATCTGCCGCGATATTTCACGGTGATAAGCGCCGGTCGCGTCCAGCAGCAGCAAGGTATGGCCGGTCGGCGCGGTGTCCATCACCACGAATTTCTTGCCGGCCTCGCGAATGATCCGCGAAAAGGCCTGAAACACGGCGATTTCCTC
Source organism: Methylococcaceae bacterium (assembly GCA_028748685.1). Classification (GTDB taxonomy): domain Bacteria; phylum Pseudomonadota; class Gammaproteobacteria; order Methylococcales; family Methylomonadaceae; genus Methylomonas. The sequence goes on along the minus strand of JAJRDU010000274.1, from coordinate 33,150 downwards.
GGTACAAGGCGAGCGCAGGTCTTCTTCCAGCAAGGCACGGCCTTGTGTGTCGAGTTTCGCGCCCTTGGTCTCCACCACATGCCGGCGATAAGTTTCGGTTTCTGCGAAGGGATCGATGCGGCTGACGGTCAGGTTATCCAAAGAGCCATCCAGAGTTTCGGTCAAATGCGCGGCCGGATCGGAAGTGGTCAGATGTACAGGTAGTCCCCGATACGCAAGTTCGACGGCAATCGCGGCGGCCAGCGTGGTCTTGCCCACCCCGCCCTTGCCCATCAGCATCACCAAACCGTGGCCGTCTTGGGCAATCTGCTCGACCAGTTCGGAAAGACCAGGTTGCTCCAGCTCTATCGGCGAATCCACCGTGATTGGCTCTTGCGTTGGCGTGTCGACCAGCAATTGGCGCAGGGCATCCAGTCCCACCAGATTGAAGGGCTTCAACATGAGTTCGTCACTAGGCAAGCTTTGCAATACGTCCGGGATGGCTTGCAATGCCGTTTGTTCGCGTTCGTGTATGGCCGCAGCCAAGGGATCGTTGGCTATCTCGATATGGGGCAAAATGCCGTTGATGACCAGATATTGATTGCGCAGGCCAATCCCGGTCAGTTCCCGATGGGTGCGGGCGACTTCGCGCAAGGTGGCTTGTTGGGCGCGGGCCACCAGAACCAGCCGGGTACGGGTTTCGTCGGCCAACGCATCCACGGCGGCCTTGTATTGCTCTCGCTGCTTTTCCAGGCCAGCCAAGGGACCCAAGCAGGAGGCATCGCCCTTGCCGGTTTCCAGAAAGCCACTCCAGGCACCAGGCAGTTGCAACAGGCGTATGGTGTGGCCGGTCGGCGCGGTGTCGAACACGATGTGATCGTAAGCTGAGGTCAGCGCCGAATCGGTCAGCAGCGCGGTAAACTCGTCGAACGCGGCGATTTCCGTGGTGCAGGCGCCGGACAGTTGTTCCTCTATGCCTTTCACCACCGTTTCCGGCAACAAGCCGCGCACCGGGCCGACGATACGGTCCCGGTAGGCTTGTGCCGCCGCTTGCGGATCAATTTCCAGCGCCGCCAAACCCGGCACTGCCGGAATAGCGGTAATCCTGTTGCCTATGGCTATGCCGAACACCTGGCCGACATTGGAAGCCGGGTCGGTGCTGACCAGCAGCACTTGCCGGCCGCCATCCGCCAGCCTGATCGCCGTGGCGCAGGCGATGGAAGTCTTGCCGACACCGCCCTTGCCGGTGAAAAACAAAAACTTGGGCGGGTTGATCAGGAATTTCATCGCAAGGTCTCCGGCTTTTTGCACGTTAACGGCAGCAACCGCCGCTGTCGGTCGTCTTCTTTTCCGATGTGCCGCCGCAGCAGGCGGAAGTGGCGCTGTCGGCCGTGGGATTACCTAAGATGCGTCCGGCCAGTTCCAGCATGTTTTTGGCCGAGGCCCGTTTGACCATGTCGCCGATTTCGACTGCTTGTTGCATGGTTTGTTTGTCGACGCCGAGCTTATGGGCTTTGTCGTAATGGAACTTGAAACAGGGTTCGCAGCCGGCGGCTATCGACGCGCCCAGCGCGATCAATTCCGCCACTTGCTCGCTTAGTTGGCTTGGCGCCGAGGCGTTGATTCCGGCCCATTGTGCCAGTTCGTCTCGTCTGGGATAACGTCCTACGAGCATCAACGCGCCATCAACTAGAATAACAGGCAAGGCTTCGGCGCCGGAGCTTTCCAGAAACGCCTTGACGACCGGGTTTTCCGCAAAAGCCATGGGTTGCTGTGCCAGATTGAAGCGCTCGATTTGCGCGCCGTTTTGCTTGGCCCAATCGGCATCGGCCGAAAAAGCCACCAATTGCTGATCGACGTCCACGCCGCAGACGCCGGTGCTGCAACACAGGGCGGGGTCGAATATTTGAATACTGCTCATCATGCTTCTCCTTAATCTTCCCCACTAGAGGAAGGGCCGTAAAAGCCCCTCTCCTAGTGGGAGAGGGGCTGGGGTGAGGGTAACAAGCTGCCTATGCGGTCCAGTTCCGCCTTCAGTCGCTCCGGATCATTCCGCAATTCATCCAGCGGCAGCGCCAGAAAGGTTTCGATGCGATGGCGCAGGATGCGGTAGGCGGTCATGAACGAGGCGTCGATTTCTTCATCGGTGCCGGTGGCGTGAGCCGGATCTTCGACGCCCCAGTGACTACGCAATACCGGGCCCAGATAAGCCGGGCAGGTTTCGTTGGCAGCGTTGCCGCAGACGCTGAGCACGATGTCCGGCGTCACAGGCAGGTCGTTCCAGGACTTGCTGTAATAGCCTTCGGTCGAGATGCCTTCCCGATTCAGCAGCGCCAGCGAACGCGGATGCACCTGGCCTGTGGGCTTGCTGCCGGCACTCAATGCCCGCCAGCCTTCCGGCGCCAGATGGTTGAAAGTCGCTTCGCCGAGGATGGAACGGCAGGAATTGCCGGTACAAAGAAACAGCACGTTCATGATGTCGAGTCCGTGGGTGTAGATGAAAGTGTGGGTTTGGCATCGCAGCAGCCGGCCGCCGCATCGGTTTCGAAGCACTGCTCGGGATGGCCGGTGCAACATTCGGCGGTCAGATACCCGATCAAATCCCGCATCACCGCGAGATTGGCGCGGTAGCGCTGGTAGCGGCCTTCCTGAACTACGCTTAGCAAGCCGGCCTGGGTCAAGGCCTTGAGATGAAAGGACAGATTGGTCGGCGGCAGAGCTAATTGGGTAGCGATTTCGCCGGCGACCAGGCCGTTGGGGGCGTTCTTGACCAGCAGCCGGTAAACATCCAGCCGCACGCCGGAAGCCAGGGATTCGAAGATTGTCGTTGCGAGTTGCTTATCCATAGGGCAACTATACAACAATTATTGAAATATCAAAACAACCACAACCGCCGGTCGTATTAGCCTTGCGTGGTGCAACCCGACATTTGAAGCCAACACAACATATCGGGTCTGTCGTTCAGCAAAACAATCTATTCGCCAATACGGGAAGAAAGGCAGTTAGATTTGATCAAAATACAGAGTCTATTGCCTAGAGTATGGCAAACAGGGATGATATACGGTAATCATATGATCATTTGTTGAGCACAAAAGGTAAAACAATGAGACCAATCCCTTTGATAGCCATTACCTTGCTTTTGAGTGCTTGCGCAACGGTTCTGCCAACCTCTGGAGATAGGGAGGTTCAACTTGAATGGGGAAACCAATTTGCTTCTCCGGGTGCGCGGCTTATCTATGAGGAGACCTTTCGAGAACCTACTCAGGAAGGCACGGGGGTAACGTATAAGTTGCGGGCCGAGGGGTTTCCCAGCGACAAGACATACTCTTTGTGGGCAAGAGGGATCGACAGGCGAACCACCGAGATATACAAGCCACTTCACATCGACGGTTCAGGTCGTATCTTACAAGATGATGGAGCAGAACGTGAGTACGTCCTGAAGAAGATGCTTGAGGGGGAATCCATTGAGATCGCGCTGATTTCCAGTGACAAAAGCAAGAAAGCCTTTGTTGAAATCACTCCATTTCCCATCATAGCCCAAGGAGAAGGCAATTGCCGACTTTCAGTCAAGCCCTTGTCCGCGGAAGGTCAGGCTTTCCAAATCAAAGGCGAAGGCTTTGTACCAAAACAAGAGCTCAAAGTCGTCGCGAAATCCAATGGGGAGTTAGGGGAATTTCCAGTCAATGGAACAGACGACGGAGTGTTTGGTATTGTCGTCGCGCCCGCAGTCTTGGGCAAAAGTGGTGGAGGGGCGAGTGTAACGGTAGCAGATACCACTTGCTCGGCCACTGTTCGCTACAAATGGGGCGATGCAATGGGGATATCGGGATTGGAAACCCAACAAACCAATCCGCTCCCTCCAGATCGTTTTCTGCAGGACAAAGCACTAGAGGTTGGGCGTACCATGGGCTGGTCCTTGGCTTACGAAAATCGAGACGAAGGACTGTTCGTCTGGCGTTTTAAAGAAAAGTCGCAACTCCCTGAGCTGGGTGGTAATGAGTGTGAGGGCTTGTTTACTTGGTACATCAAGCGTGTTGGAAACAATATCGCGCTGGATGATCCCGTCGTAGGCATTCCGGGATGTCCATGTTGCGCACCGGATCCCAAACAATTTGCAGCCTTTGCAAAATCTATTCAAAGGAAGTTCCAGCAACGTTGGCGTGCTCTAGCCGGCCCCATAATCCTAATTGGGCCAACAGATGCCACTCATTCCTCGAAACTTGAAGGACAAGTAATCGGGGAACTCATTAAAATAAGTACACCGCCTGAACAAACACTACCTAACAAATAGAACCAAAGGGTGGGCCAAACAAGCTAACGATGCTGGGTTTTGCCTTGCTCTACCCATCAGCCTACCAACCCCGCTGTCGCGAGAGGGTCATCGATTTCATCGAAACACCGCTAGTCCATACCCTGAACCGCCACCTCTCGACCCCACAAGGCGGAGATGATCGCCCGAGCGTCATTGGGGTCGGCACTCGAGAAAAATCTTGCTTCCGCAGGTTGGGTTCGGGGAGCGGATACGCGATGGTCGCCGAGTCGGCGCTCGACTTGCAACGCAACCGCCACGGCCGGATCGACGATGGCGATGTTCGGTCCGACGATGTCGCGAATCAGTTGAGAGAGAAAGGGGTAGTGTGTGCATCCCAGCACCAGCGTGTCGGCGCCGGCAGCCAGCAGCGGCGAAATGTATCCGAGGAGCAACGCACGGCTTGCGTCGCTCAGCAACTCGGCTTTTTCGACTTGTTCCACCAGGCCTGGGCAGGGTTGTAACAGAATTTCGACGTTCTTGCCGTGGGCTTCGCAGAGCCTCGCGACGCTTGGGCTGGCGATAGTCCGGCGAGTGGCCAGCACGCCGATCACGCCGGTTTTGGTGTTTTGCGATGCCGGCTTAATGGCCGGTTCCATCGCTACCACGGGTACCGGGCACCATGAGCGAAGTCTCTCGATCGCCACGACGCTGACGGTGTTACAGGCAACAACGATCGCCTTGGCGCCGGAGGCTAGAAGAAACTCGGTAATCTTTGTGGCACGGGTTGCAATAAAATCTCCATCTCTGTCACCGTACGGCGCGTTGCCGGAATCGGCTACATAAATCAGGTTTTCTTCGGGAAGCTTACTATGGATGGCACGGAGAACGGATAATCCGCCCACGCCCGAATCAAACACCCCGATGGGGGCGTCGTTGTTAAAGGCTGTCATAGCTCGGTAAGATAATAGATATTCAGAGACCTTTAATCGCCGCACAAACCCGTCATACAGGTGCCTTACCAGTCGGCATACACTGTAGGGTCGAATTTATTCGACATTTAGCGCCATTAGTGCAAATAAATTTGCACCTACAAGTTCTTAAGGAAATCCTGAACAAATTTATTCCGCTCATGGTTCGACAGGCTCATCACGAACGGAATCAAACAGTTACCGTTCGTCCTGAGCTTGTCGAAGGACTTATTCAGAGTTTCCTTCACTTAACGGTATGTCCTACCCAGTCCGCAGGAAGTGCTGAACAAAAGCGAAGCCCCTAACCGCCAAACAACTGATGATCGATCAAATCGCACAAACAATGCGAGATCAACAGATGCACTTCCTGGATGCGGGCGGTGGAATAAGACGGCACGCGAATTTCGATGTCGGATTCGTTCAACACACCGGCCAGCACGCCGCCATCCTTGCCGCTCAGCGCGATCACCGTCATGTCTCGGTCGTGAGCCACCTTCACCGCCTTGATGATATTGCCAGAGTTACCGCTACTGGTGTAAACCAGCAAAATGTCGCCGGCCTGCCCCAAGGCCCGCAATTGCTTGGCGAAGATTTCATCGTAGTGGTAGTCGTTGGCGATCGAGGTGATGGTCGAAGTATCGGTGCTCAAGGCAATCGCCGGCAAGGCCGGGCGTTCGCGCTCGAAGCGGTTGAGCATTTCCGAGGAAAAATGTTGCGCATCGCCGGCCGAACCACCATTGCCGCAAGTCAGCACTTTTTTGTCGTTCACCAAGGCCTCGACAATTTTTTGCGAGGCGAATTCGATCAGCTCGCAAAGGCTGGCCATCGCATCCTGCTTAGTTTGAATGCTGTCGGAAAAATGGGCGATGATGCGGTCTTGTAAACTCATAGGTCTCAGGTTTGAAAAGCGTTTTTGATCCAGTTGATACGGTTATCGCCGGCTACGGCAACCACATCGAAACGGATCGCGGAATGGCTCAGGTTGTTGATTATGACATAGTGTTGAGTGGCGGCGATGATACGCGCCTGTTTTTGCCGGGTGATGCTGGCCAGCGCGCCGCCGAATTGCTCGGATTTGCGGAAGCGCACTTCGACGATGACCAGCGCCGCGCCGTCCTTCATCACCAGGTCCAGTTCGCCAGCCTTGCAGCGAAAATTGCTGCATACCAATTTCAGCCCCTGTTGCTGTAGATAGCGCAAGGCCAACTGTTCGGCGCTGTCGCCTTTTTGCAGATGAAGGGGCTTGGGCTTGCCGAACACCGGCTTTACTCAACGTAGCCAGTCGACACCGGCATGCCAGCTTTAAACTGGGCGCAAACCAATTTTCGGGTAATTTGATTTTCGCCGTTCAGCGATAAACGGCCGGTGGCGCCGGCATAGGGTGTCGTCGCCAGCTGATGCAACTGACCGAGCAGGTTGTAGGCATCGACGCCCAAGGCCACCAGCCGGGTCGCGCTGTCGGGCAATGCTTGCCAGGTCGATTGCAGCGCGGATTGGCTGAGCGGCCCGCTGTAGGCATCCGCAAACAGCCAGGGAATGTCGCAAAAATTGATCGCGCCCAGTTCGGTGTCCTTAATGGGGTTCTGCCGGCCGCTATAAATATTCGGCATTGCATAAACCGCAAGATCGCCGCCTTGATGATATTTGAGTTGTGGCGCCAGTTCGCGGCCAATCTCGGGACTAGCGCTGAGCAAGATCGTTTGCGGCTGATTTTGAACTCTCGGATCGGTCGCGAGCAAGGTATTCAGCTGGCTGGCAATGTTATGCTGCTTCGGATCATAGCTTTGCATGCCGGCAATGATGCCACCCTGGCTTTGCCAGGCAGAAGCCAGGTATTGGCCGATGCGCTGACCATACGAGTTGTCGGGCACTAGCAGCACGGCGCTTTGGCGGCCGTCGCGGCGGGCTTTCAAGGCCAACTGCTCAGCCTCGTCTACCGGGCTTAAACCGAACTGATAGAGATTGGTTTTGCTTAGATGCTCGACATGGTTCAAGGCCAGAACCGGAACCGTCAGCTCGGCATTGAGCGCCAGGGTTTCGATCTGTTCCTTGAGTAAGGGTCCGATCACTTGCTTGGCGCCCTCGGCAACGGCCTTGTTATACAGGGAGGTGATGTCGGTTTCCTCGGTGTCGTAGAATTTCAAGGCGGATTGCGGCGCGGCGCTGGCGGCCAGGCGATGCGCGACCGAGAGCCCTTCCTTAATCGCTTTGCCCGCTTGGGCGTATGAACCAGAGGCAGGCAGCAACACCGCTATCATTGCGCCGGTATCAGCCGGCTGGCCCGGCGCCTGCTCGGCGGCCATCGGCTGCGAAGCCGGTTGCGGCGTTGCCAGATAAGCCTGCAAGAATTCGGCATTGGCGGGATGATTGGGAAATACTTGTCGCCACTGCCGGATTTCTTCGCCGACGTCAAAACCGGCCTGATTGCGCTGTTTGAGCACCTTGGCTAAGGCCATCCAGCCGCTTAGTTCGTCCGCGATGGCCGGCTGCGCATCCAAGGTCTCCATCGGTAACACGCTGAGCAAGTCCAGAATCGTGACGATGTTTTCCTGTTGTTGTTTGGGGCTCTGCAGCAGGCTACCCAACTTGATCCGGGCGCTGACACCGGGCAGCACGTTGCCCATCAGCGAGTGCGCAAACGCCAGCGACTGGTAAAAACTGATCTGATCGGGGGTAGCCAGCAACTTCGGTCTGGTGATTTGCAGCTTGTTCAAGGCCTGTTCGGCATCGCCCATGTTCAAAGCCATTTGCGCTTCCAGCAGACTCAATTTGCTGCGCTGTTCGGCGGATAAATCGGCCTGCTTAATCAGATCCAGTTCTTTCTGGGCGGCGGGACTGTTGCCGGATTGAATCAAGGTATCGGCATTCAGCAAATGTTGGGAGGCCTGATTATCGGCCAAACCGTAGCTTTTGACCGGTGCGGCGGCCCGTTTTGGCCGTTGCGGCTTGGACTGCGGCCGCGTTTCGAGATGCGCCTGGTTTTTCACGGGTTCGCTGCTGCAAGATGCCAGCAACAGCATGCCGAAAATCCAGCAAAGCGGGCGGTGACGGGGCATAATGCCGGCGAATCTTGAATCAGTCATAGTAGCGGAGGACACAAAAAGCGATGAGCGGGAAATTATACGTGGTTGCCACGCCAATAGGTAATCTGGCCGATTTCAGCTTTCGAGCCGTCGAAGTGCTTAAGCAAGTGGATTTGATCGCCGCCGAGGACACCCGCCACGTCAAAATGCTGCTGCAACACTACGGCATCAACCGGCCGCTGATTTCCCTGCATCAGCACAACGAAGACAAGGCCTCGCAAGGCCTGGTGGACAAAATCAGGGAAGGCCAGTCCATCGCGCTGGTATCCGATGCCGGTACACCGCTGCTCAGCGACCCCGGCCTGCCGCTGGTTAAACTGGCCAAACAGGAAGGCATGGAGGTGTCGCCGATACCCGGCGCCTGCGCGTTGATCGCCGCGCTGTCGGCGTCAGGCCTGCCGATTACCCGCTTCACTTTCGAAGGCTTCCCGCCGCGCACTTCGTCGGCGCGCAAGAATTTTTTCCAGGATAAACTCAAGGATGCCACCACCTGGGCCTTTTACGAATCCAGCCATCGTATCCAGGCGGCTCTGGAAGACATGCTGGAAATTTTTCCCGCCGCTCATGAAGTCTGTGTCGCTCGCGAAATCACCAAGCTGCACGAAACCATCGTCAGGGACCAATTGGCCCGCGTCGCCGAGTTGGTCAAGACTGACGAGAACATGCGCAAGGGCGAGTTTGTAGTCATCGTCGCCGGCCACGAGGCTGAAGACGAAGGCGATGGGCTCAGCGACGAGCAGTTACGCATACTCAAACTTTTGCTAAAAGAATGCTCGATCAAGACCGCCGTGGCGTTGGCGGTGGAAATCACCGGGCAACGCAAGAAGCTGCTGTATCAGGCTGCTTTGGAGATGCAGGACGCATCACATAAAAAGGATTAGATCAATTAAAAATATCCCGCACATTGGCTCATGCTGAGCTAAATTTGACTAGGAAATCGGCTAATTGATCACTAGGAGGGGGACTCATGAGGCAACGTTTTTCAAAAGCATCCTCTTTTGATTTGGTGATCGCTGCCAGCTTGGTCGGAGTCCTGGGCTTCGCTACGCTGATGGGCTTGAATCTGCTGCAAGAACGCACTAGCCGCATCGAACACGCCCGCATCGAAACGGAGAATATTTCCCTGGTCCTGGAAGGACATGCGCTGGCCACTATTCAGAAAATCGACCTGATTCTGAAAGATATTCAAAGTCATATCCGCCCTGACGACATGCGCGCCAGTCAGTTCGATATTTCCGGTGGAACCAATTCCTTGCAGGCCTTACTCAAGGAAAAGGCCGATAACATTCACCAAGCGGCGGTTATTGGAATAGATGGGATACAAATATTTAATGCGGCCGGGGATTGTATATACAGTTCCATTGACGCTCAGCCCCCCATGAATATCGCCGATAAGGAGAGCTTTCAGCTACATCGGGATAATCGCGATATCGGATTACACATTTCCCCCCCCGAGATCTCGCGCACATTGGGCATCTGGCATATCTCTCTTACCCGGCGAATCGATTCCATCGATGGCGGTTTCGCCGGCTACATTAATGTCATTGTCCAACTGAGTTCGTTCGAAAAATTTTACGCGACACTGAACCTTGGCGAACACGGCGCGGTTTTACTGCGCGACGATCGGATGCGGCTTCTGGCGCGCCACCCGAAATTGGAAACCAATCTGGGCGTGCCCGTGCCCAATCATCCGGTTGCCGGATTCCTTTCTCAAGGAATAGAACACGGTGTTTATATAGAGGTCAGCCCGGCTGACGGTATCAAGCGGCTCTACAGCTTTCGCCGGGTCGGCGAGTACCCGCTGTATGTGTTGGCCGCCATCGCCGAACAGGATTATCTGGCCGAATGGTGGAAACATCTACTCTGGTACGCCATCGCCGGACTGGTCATCGCGCTTGCATCGCTGGCGCTGGCGCTGGTGGCCCGATACAGCATATTTCGGTGGCAAGCCAACGAACGAAAGTACCGCTACATCATCGAAAACGCACCTATAGGCATTTTTCAACGGGATTTTGAAGGACATTTCAGCTTTTTGAATCTCACTTTAGCCCGCCAATTCGAATGCGACTCCGTCGATAGCTTTCTGCAACGTTATTCGCTGGCCGAGACGCGGTGGGCCGATCTCGATCAATTGAAGTTATTTAATCGGTTGATTCGGGAAGATAAAGAGGTACGTGGATTTGAAGCACAAGCGGCGCCCATCAACGGGCAAGTCAAATGGTTCTCGATGTCCGGCTATTTGAATGAACAAACCGGCCAGATCAACGGTTTTACGTTAGAGATTACCGAACGCAAGCGCGTGGAAGAGCAACTGCGAACATCGGAAGAGCGCTTGCGAATGACGCTGGAAGCGGCGCAAATCGGCGTCTTCGATTGGGATGTCAAGAATGATAGCTTCGAGGTGTCGCCAATTTATTACACCATGCTGGGCTATCCACCCAAATCCGGTCAAGGCGACCGTGACGAATGGCTGGAGCGGCTTCATCCGGATGACCGCGCGGACGTCGCCGAAAAAATCGGCGCCGTACTGGCAAAACAGGCGAATGCCTATAGCTATGAAGCCCGGATGCGCCATGCAGACGGCACGTACCGGTGGCTGGCGGTCAAGGCATTCTGTGTCCGAGTCGGCGAAGATGGCATGGTTACCCGCGTCCTCGGCATCCGAATGGATATAACCGAACGCAAGCGCAGCGAAGAGGAGTTGGAGCACTATAAAGATCACCTCGAACGCCTGGTTAACGCGCGAACGGCGGAACTGGAGGCGGCCAGGAAGCTAGCGGATGACGCGAACCAGGCAAAATCCGACTTTCTCGCCAACATGAGCCACGAAATTCGAACGCCGATGAACGCCATCATCGGCCTGAGCCAGTTGGCGCTGGATACCCCGCTGGATGAAAAACAACATGATTATTTAAGCAAGGTATTAAGTTCGTCCCGAGCCTTGCTAGGCATTCTGAATGATATTCTCGATTACTCGAAGATCGAAGCCGGGCGTGTCGATATTGAAACGATCGAGTTTAGCCTGGAAGAAATTCTACGCTCAACGGCCGACTTATTCTCTATTCGTGCCGATGAAAAAGGCCTGGAACTGTTCATCGACATGGCGCCGGATGTGCCCGATCAATTGCTCGGCGATCCGCTCCGTCTCAGCCAGATCATCAATAATCTGGTGGGCAACGCCATTAAATTTACCCTGCATGGCGAGGTTCATCTCCGTGTTCAAGTGTTGGAAAGGACGAACGAAGCGATACGCCTGCGTTTTGCGGTGCGAGATACCGGCATCGGCATTACCCCAGACCAAGCCAGCCGCCTGTTTCAGCCTTTCGTGCAAGCCGACGCCAGTGTCACCCGCAAATTCGGCGGTACCGGTTTGGGGCTAACGATCTGTAAACGCCTGGTGGAAATAATGGGCGGAGAAATGTCCCTGGAAAGCGAACCGGAATGCGGCAGTACCTTTGCCTTTACAATACCCCTAGACCTACCTCCAAGACCAATTTTGGCCAAGTTTGCAAAAGGGCGGGGTTTGCAGGATTTAAGGACCATGAGAACCCTGGTCGTCGATGATCAGGAAACCTCGCTGGTCATTCTTCGCACCATTTTGGAAAGTTGGCATTTCGAGGTGGTCACGGCCCTTTCGGGCCAAGAGGGCTTGCGCTTGTTCACCGAATCAGAAACCAGCGGCAAACCCTTCGAGCTGTTGTTGTTGGACTGGAGAATGCCGGGCATGAGTGGCCTGGAGCTTGCCAAGACCATAGCAAAGGAAGAGCATGTCAGCCGGCCGCCGGTGTCCATCATGGTCACGGCCTATGGCCGGGAAGAGCTGGCTAAGGCGGCCGGCAACATTAGAGTGGATGCGATCATCACCAAGCCAATCACACCGTCCAGTCTATTCAATACATTGATCCAACTACAACAAAACGAAGTCTCCCCGCTTATTCCCGTGCCCGATGAATTTAAAGCCACGCGAAAGACTCTCGCGGCCATCCGCGGAGCGCGTATTTTGCTGGTGGAAGACAATGAACTCAATCAACAGGTGGCGCGGGAGTTTCTCGTAAAAGGCGGTCTGGAAGTCACGGTTGCCAACAATGGCCAGGAGGCCTTGGAATGGCTGAGGAAAGCCGGCTTCGACGCGGTGTTGATGGACCTGCATATGCCGGTGATGGATGGATTGGAAGCCACCCGCAAGATACGCCAGTCGGAAATTGGCCAGGAACTACCCATCATCGCGATGACGGCGGCGGCGATGGCTCAGGACCGGGAAGCTTGTGCCGCCGCCGGCATGAACGACCACATCGCCAAGCCTGTCGAACCCCAAGAATTGGCCGAGACTCTAGCGAAATGGATAGCACCCAAAACCGATGCGGCAATATCCGAAGAGCCAGCCGAAACCTGTCCGGATGCCAAGGCATTGGCCGAGCTCGAGAACCGGCTCCCCGGCGTGTCGGTGCGTGCGGGATTGGCAAGATTGGGAGGCAACGTCGCCCTTTATCGGCGCTTGTTGCTTGCCTTCGCCGAGCAGCATGGTGAGACCGCGACGCTACTGCGCCAACTGAATGTCGACGACAATCCCGAACGGCTGTTTTTCGTCGCCCACGGCCTGAAAGGTGAAGCCGGCAACTTGGGCTTCGAAACGGTCAAATCGCCGGCCGACCGGCTTTGCCATATGATCAAAGCCGGCGAAAGGGAAGGTTTGAAGGTGCATACGGAAGCCCTTGCTCGGGCGTGCGAAGCCATACTCCTTTTATTGCACAATCTGGGAGAAAATATCGGCGATGTTCAAACCATCACGCCCGAGGTAACGAAAGAGCCGCTTGAAACGGCCGATCTTATAGTTCGTCTCAATGCGTTAAGGCAGCAATTGAAGACCAGGAATCTGGATGCCCGATATTCGGTTGAGGATCTTGACGGCACGATAAAAGACCAATCCCTGGCTCTGGAATTTACGGACATAGCGCTAGCAATAAAACAATTACGCTACGATGTGGCGCTGATCGCATTGGAAAAGCTCTTAGACCGGCATAACTGGAAAGAACCATGAATAACCAAGATAACCGCCCCGGAATACTGATCGTTGACGATTCCCTCGGTAATATCGAGGTGTTGAGCAACATACTGGGCAAGGGATACAGCACAAGTTTTGCCTGCAATGGGACCGAAGCATTGACTCTGATCGCCCGCAATTCGCCGGATTTGGTGTTGCTGGATGTGGTGATGCCCGGCATAGACGGTTTCGAGGTTTGCAAGCATCTTAAATCCGACCCGGTTACTCGCGATATACCGGTGATTTTCCTGACCAGCTTGGACAGTGCTGTCGACGAGGAATACGGTCTTTCGCTGGGCGCCGAGGATTTCATTCATAAACCGGCTTCCCCGCCCGTTGTGTTGGCGCGAGTCCGGAATCATCTGATGCTGGCCAAGGCCAAACGCGAGCTTAAACGCCATAACGAAAACCTCGAGTTCTTGGTGGCCGAGCGAACTGAAGAGGTTGAACGGAAAAATCGGCAGCTCATTGCCGCACAAAGCTCCATCATCACTGCATTTTGCGCATTGGCTGAAGTCAGGGATAATGAAACCGGCAACCATATTCGTCGTACCCAAAATTACATACGACTATTGGCCCAACAGTTGCGATCCAATCCTCGTTACCCCTTCACCGATACCACTGTCGAGCTGTTATTCAAGACCGCCCCCCTGCACGACATCGGCAAGGTTGCCATTCCCGATGCGATACTGCTCAAACCTGGAAAATTCAGTACTGACGAGTGGAAAATTATGAAACGGCACTGCGAGGTCGGAAGGTCCGCCATCTTGTCGGCGGCGCGGGATTTTGGCGACAGCGACCGTTCATTTTTGAATTACGCCATAGAGATCGCTTATTGCCATCATGAAAAATGGGATGGCTCCGGCTATCCTCAAGGACTTTCGGGAGACGCTATTCCTGTCAGTGCGCGCTTGATGGCGGTTGCCGACGTCTACGATGCCTTGATTACCAAGCGTGTCTACAAAGAGGCATATTCTCATGAAGAAGCCGTCCGTCTGATAAAGGAAGGCCGGGGTACCCAATTCGATCCCGACGTGATCGATGCCTTTTTGGCTATCACTGACGCTTTCGATACAACGGCTAGACTTTACAAGGACACGGTCGAGCCGGCCACCGAAACCAAAATCGAATAAAGTCTTCAATTATTGTCCTTGTTCAAACAACATTAAAGGTCGAGATAACCATGGCATTACAACACGCCCATCGTCACATCAATCCGGAAGAATATTTACAAGGGGAGCTGGCATCCGAGATCAAGCATCAGCTGATAGACGGCGAAGCTTATGCGATGACCGGCGCCAGCGAAAACCATAATCTGCTGGCAGGCAATATTTTCAGCGAACTCAGAAATTGCCTGAAAGGCAAACCGTGCAGGACTTTTATGGCCGACATGAAACTTCGAGTGGCCGATGACTTTTTCTATCCCGATGCGATGGTGGTCTGCGGCGAGGACAACGAAAACGATTACTACAAAACATCGCCGGTCATCATCGTCGAAGTGTTGTCCAAAACCACTCGCAAGTTCGATCAAAGTGCCAAACGCCTGCGTTGCCAAGCCATTCCCACGCTGGAAGAATATCTGCTGATCGAGCAGGACAAGGGTGAAATTCAGGTCTTCAGCCGCCGAGATAGCTGGCAATCGTTTTATTACTACCTGGGCGACAAGATTAACTTCCGGTCCTTGGACATCACGGTTGCCGTCGAAGACATTTACTATCAGGTCAATAATGAGGATGTACTGGCGTTTTTGCAGCAGAAACAACAAGCTGATCAACAACTAGGCTGAGGCTACATCTTATGCGTGGCTATCGCCAATCCGAGCTGCTGGTAATGGCGGTAACGCTGGCGCCCGGCCTGCTTGCAGGTTTCGCTGTTGTCGAGGATTTCCAGGATGCGTTCGGTATGCTCGGTAACGGCCGGCACGTTATCGGATAGGTTGACGATCACGTTTTGCCGGCTTTCCGGGATGTCATTGCCGCCGATCAGGATGGTTTGTTTCAACTCGGGAACGATGCCGTTGTAAATCTGATGCGGAACGAAACTGCCGGCCCGAAAAGTCCAGAGCAGTTTGTCGATACTGGCGGCCTGTTCCTGGGAGTCGGTCAGCACATAACAGTTTTGACCGCTACGATAGATTTTTTCAATCAGCCTACAGGCAAAGTCCAGGCGCTCCTGCTGAGAATGCGAGCCCAGCACGTAAAAGCTTACTTCCGTCATGCCGGTTTTTGCGGATTTTTAACCTTACCGCAAAAACGGATAACGCGGCCACCGGCAGAGATGACTTCCATGGTACGAAACTTCAATTTAGAACAATCTCCACCGATGTTCGCATCATGGTCATGCCGATACGCGATTCAGCAGATACTGGCTGACCAGAGGCACGGGCCGGCCAGTCGCGCCCTTGTTGGCGCCGGTGCGCCAGGCGGTGCCGGCGATGTCGATATGCGCCCAGCGAAAATCCTCGGCGAAGCGCGACAGGAAGCAAGCTGCGGTGATGCTGCCTCCGTCGGGTCCGCCGATGTTGGCGAGGTCGGCGAAGTTGGACTTCAACAACTCCTGATATTCCTCCCAGACCGGCATGCGCCAAACCAAGTCGCAAGCGGCTTCGCTGGCGCCGAGCAGGTCGTCGCAGAGTTTGTCGTCGTTACCGAACAAGCCACTGGGGACCCGGCCCAAGGCGACGATGCAGGCGCCGGTTAGCGTAGCCAGATCGATCACCACTTCCGGATTGAATTTTTTCGCATAGGTCAGGGTGTCACAAAGGATCAGACGCCCCTCGGCATCGGTATTGAGAACTTCGATGGTCTTGCCGGACATGCTGGTCAGGATGTCGCCGGGTTTGTTGGCATTGCCGTCCGGGAGGTTCTCGGAAGAAGGAATCAGGCCGACGATGTTCAGCCTCAGATTCAACAGTGTTGCGGCCCGCAAAATCCCCAATACGCTGGCGCCGCCGCACATGTCGTATTTCATTTCGTCCATGCCTTGGCCGGGCTTCAGCGAGATACCGCCGGCATCGAAGGTCAGGCCCTTGCCAATCAATACGATGGGTCTAGCATTGGCATCGCCGCCCTGATAATTGAGACTGATCAGTTTGGCCGGCTGACGGCTACCGCGCGATACCGACAACAACGCCCCCATGCCCAAGGCTTCCATGTCGCTTTCTTCGAGAATTTCGCAGTCCAATTTTTCGTGTTGTCCGGCCAAGATCAGCGCCTGTTCAGCCAAGTAGCTGGGTGTGCAGATATTGCCAGGCAAGTCGGCCAGTTGTTTGGTCAGATCCACGCCTTGGGCAATCGCCACGCCTTGTTGCAAACCAGTTTCGGCCTGTTGCTTGAGGGAGTCGGTAACGGCGATGCGCAGTTGCTGTAACGGAAATTTATCGTCAACTTTTTTAGTGGCGCAGTATTGATATAGGCCTTCGTTAAACACCTCGACAATCTGGCGGGTCTGCCAAGAAATATCCGCCTTTTCCACTTCGATATCGAGCAATGCGCAGGTCGCCGCTTTAACCTTGCTGTCCTTGACGGTCTTAATCGCCGCCGCCAAGGCCTTGCGGTACAGTTTGCGAGTCAGCTTGCCGCGCTCGCCAAAGCCAACCACCACGATGCGTTCGATGCCGGCACGGGGAACGTTATTGATCAGCAGGGTTTCGGCATTTTTCCCCTTGATGTCGCCACGGGCGATAAACTTACTCAACAGACCATCGCACAGCCCATCCAGAGTCGTCGCAGCGGGGCTGAGTTGCTGGTTTTCGTAGATCCCGACCAGCAGACAGTCGCTTTGCAGTTTGTCTAAGGATAAGCTTTCTATAGAATAGTCCATGTTAACAGTGGCCTTTAAATGTCGCGATGTTAGAGTTTGTGCCGGGTGCGGGGCATGGGCGTAAATTATACATGAGAATATATGGAGTGAGTTGTTGAACGAAGAACGAACGATACCCGGCGCCGGCCGTCCTTTCCGGCTGATGACGGTGCTGGATAGGATGATTGTGATCGATTTATTTAAGACTGTCGGCGCGGTACTAACCGTATTGGTCATCATCATCGTCAGCCAGAAGTTTATCCGGGTATTAGCCCAGGCAATTGCCGGCAATATCTCCAACGAAACCGTGCTGAGCCTGCTGGGCTTGAAGACCATCACCGTTGCCACGACGTTTCTACCCGCGGCACTATTCATGTCCGTGTTGATGGTGCTGGGGCGCATGCATAGGGAACAGGAAATGGCGGCCATCGCCTCGGCGGGCGGCGGTATGTTGACCATTTACCGCTCGGTTTTCTGGGTGCTGATACCGCTCAGCCTTTGCGCGGCCGGCTTGTCGATGTTTGCCGCGCCCTGGGCCGAAGCGCATAGCCAAACCTTAATGAAACAGGACAAGGATTCGGCCGACGTACGCAGCATCTCGGCCGGCCGTTTTAGCGAATACAGCGGCGGAGAATTGATTTTTTACACGGAAGGCGTCGACACATCCGGAAAAATGCGGCATGTCTTCATACAGAATAAACAGGGTGACAGAACCGGAGTGGCCAACGCCGAATACGGGCACCTGGAAAACTTGCCCGGCGGTTTATATCTGATTTTGGAACAGGGCGAACGTATTCTAGGCGTACCCGGCAACAAGGATTTCACGGTCGAAAAATTTACCGAATACGCGGTACAGATCGAGAAAAAAACCACCGAACTGATACTGGGCAGCCAAGCCCAGAATACCAACCAGCTATGGCACTCCAGGAACCTGATAGACGTCGCGGAAATGCAGGATCGCCTGAATGGGCCTTTGGGCGTTATTCTATTGGGCTTTCTGGCGGTGCCATTGGCAAAACTGTCGCCGCGTGGCGGCGTCTATGGCAGCATATTGGTGGCATTCGGGATCTATTTCGCCTACTCGAACCTGCAACGTGTCAATCATAGCTGGGTAATCAGTGGGAAGGTCCCGTACTGGCTGGGATATTTCTGGATAGACCTGTTGCTGCTGATTCTGGGCATGGTATTTCTGCTCCGCCTTTACGGTCTAAAGTGGTTTTTAATCAATCTGAAAAAGGGACGCTGAGATGGGAGTACTAACGCGTTATATCGTCAAGGAAGTCGTTAAAGGCTCATCCGTCGCCCTATTACTGCTGTTGACCCTATACAATTTGTTTACCTTTAGCGATCAACTCCAGGATCTGGGCAAGGGCAATTACGGTTTAAAGCAAATTCTGATTTATCTGACCTTGACGTCGCCGCGCATCATATATGAACTAACGCCTTCCGCTGCCCTACTAGGCAGTTTGTTCGTGGTGGGAGCCATGGCCAACAACCGCGAAATCGTCGCTATACGCGCCACCGGCCTTTCGACGTTCTGGATCATCAGAACCATCATGCTGGCGGGCCTGGTACTGGTCATAGGGGCGGTACTGATCGGCGAATATGTCGCCCCTCCCAGCGAACGTGCCGCGCAGGTGCTCAGAACCACGGCGTTGCATGATGGCGTAGTACTACGCTCGCAATATGGCATGTGGCTGCGGGAAGGCAACCGTTTTATCAATGTCCGAAAAATTCTCGATGACGGTTCGCTGGCTGACGTTCGTATTTACGAAATCGACGATAGTCATAAATTAAAAGAGATCACGCATGCCGAACACGCCCAGTTCGAAGGTGATGAGCAATGGCAGCTAAAGGGTGTCAAACATTCGGAAATTGGCGAGCAACGGATATTTGCCAGCTCCCAAGCTACCGAGGCATGGAAATCGAGCATCGATGCCGATTTGTTGAAAGTGGCGGTAGTCGATTCCGACAACCTGTCTTTGTACGATCTGTTCATGTACATCGACTTTCTGAAAGAAAATAACCAGAAATCACAAATTTACGAGCTGGCCTTCTGGAGCCGCTTGATCAATCCGCTGGTGACCTTTGTGATGCTGATGGTTTCCGCGCCATTCGTAATCGGCATTGGCCGAGGAACCAGTACCGGCGCCCGTATCCTGATCGGGGTCCTGATCGGCACGACTTTCAATATCTTCGACAAAATTGCCGGCCATGTCGGCCTGGTTTACGACATGAATCCGGTGCTGATGGCCGTCTTGCCCAGTTTATTGGTGTTTTGCGGAGCGGTTTACGCGGTGCGGCGGGTGAGTTAGAGATGTCGAGCCGGTGTATTGCCGCCAATACACCGGCCTAAATCGGGGATTATTTCCGAATCATGAACAGATACAGAAATTTACATTTCAAAGTCATCTCCTTTCCGTCCATTTCCACTACCGCGCAATCCTCGTATTTTTCCCGGCCCGGAGTGATTTGTTTTTTGATCACGCCATCAGCCACGCTATATTTGATCGGGATGCTCACTTCGCCAATTCCACTGCGTGCATCTTCACCGGTGGTCATCAGCGTGCCGTCCTTTTGAAAATCCCAAGTCACATGCAAGGGTTTCTTTTCCCTGTCCAGCGCGAGGGCTTCGGCGGTGACCTGCCATTTGCCGAGAATCTTCGAGTTGTCTTCCAGTTTCACGTCAGCATTGGCCGAAAAAGCGGCAAGCGCCGCGAGCAGTGATAAGAGTGTTGTTATTGTTTTCATTGGATACTCCCGACGAGCGATTGATGAGGTAAGCCGGGAATATATCATATCCGTTTTGAGTCTCAGCCCTTTTCTTGGTTGGCGGAGCACAAACGGGTTTTGGATAAGTAGTCGTGCCAACACAGGTGGTTCTTGTCGAACAGGCACCAGAGAAAACCCAGACCGAAGCAGGCCCAAGACAGCGCCGCCGCTATAAAGCGCAATCCGGCTTGCCGCCAGCTAACGGGGCCGCCGTCCTCACGGCAGACCTTGATTTTCCAGGCTCTTAATCCCAGTGTTTGGCCGCCGTGCGTCCAAAACCAACCGTAGAAAATAAAGCTAATGGCTAACAGATAAAGCGGGTAGAGGTATTGGCCGGAAGAAAATGCCTGCCCGGAATTGAACGGCAGCACCAGCGCGGTCGCGAAAAACAGTACGGCCAGGAGTAGCAGCGCATCGTACCAAACCGCCGTCATCCTACGCAAAAAGCCCGGTGCGGAACTAGATTCCGCACCGGGCTTTTTAATTATTTTTTTATCTGCTTGCCGCAATTACTTGCTGAACAATTCGAGTTTTTGTCCCAAATACATGCTCATGGCAACCAAACCGCCAACCATCAACACTGAAAACAGAAACGGCGGCCTGTGAAACAGCAACACGGCAAAATCGGCCACAAACAGACTGGTAAATAAAGGACGGTCGATCAAACCATCCAACAATTTTTTAATCATAATCTTCCCCGGCATCTTTTGAGTAATCGCCCATGGTCTTTGTTAAAGGCTATGGCGGATTTGTTCTTATCGTGATACGTCATGGCAGCGACGCGCGCGCCGATTCTACTATATCGACAAAGAATGTGGAAGGCGGGGCTGATTGAGCTGGATTCCGGCAAGATGTTATGATACCAGTATCGCTAAATTAAACGGTTTCCGGCGCTTTACGGTGGAGTGGAAAACCGGACAGATAACAACAACAAAGGAATAGTGTCATTTTAAGTTTCTTCAAAAAAATCTTTTCCCCTGCCGAGCATTCGGAACCGGTAGCGAATACGGTGAAGATTTATCCGCGCGCCGAGCACTGCATTTCCCGCTCTCAGATCAGCGAAAATGCCCTAAAGGTGCTGATACGTCTGAAAAAGGCCGACTTCGAAGCCTATTTGGTCGGTGGTTGCGTCAGGGATTTATTGCTGGGCCGCGAGCCCAAGGATTTCGACGTGGCGACCAACGCCAGCCCGGAACAGGTCAAACAAATCTTCCGCAACTGCCGGATCATCGGCCGGCGGTTCCGTCTGGCGCATGTGTTTTTTGGCCGCGAGATCATCGAAGTGGCCACGTTTCGGGGCTCGGAACCCGAGGAATCCGATCAGCAAGTGGTACACGAAAACGGCCGATTGCTGCGCGACAATGTGTTCGGCACCTTGGAACAGGATGTCTGGCGCCGCGATTTCACCGTCAATGCCCTTTATTACAACATCCGCGATTTTTCGGTGGTGGATTACACCGGCGGCATGCAGGACCATGCCGCCGCCGTGTTGCGGCTGATCGGCGATCCCGCCATGCGTTATCGCGAAGATCCGGTGCGGATGCTGCGGGCTATCCGCTTCGCGGTCAAGCTGGGCTTCACGCTGCATCCCGATACCGAACAACCGATTCACTCCCAGGCCGAACTGCTGAAAAGCATACCATCGGCCCGCCTTTACGACGAGATGCTCAAGCTGTTCCTGGCCGGCTATGGGCTGCAAACCTTTGAAATGCTGAGACATTACGGCTTGTTTGCCATCCTGTTTCCGGCGACGGACGAATGTCTGCAGACACTGGATCACGACTTTCCCCGGCTATTTCTGATCCGGGCATTGGAAAACTCCGACAAGCGTTTCGCCGAAGGCAAAACCCTGACGCCCTACTTTTTATTGGCGGCGCTGCTGTGGGAACCCTTGCAACTGGCCGCGCAAACACGCATCGCGCACGGCGAAAACGAGACCCTCGCCTATCAAAATGCCGCCAACGAAGTGCTGACCCGGCAAATAAAAATCACCGCAATGCCGCGCCACATTACCCAATCCATGCGGGACGTCTGGTTTTTACAGAACAAATTTTCCAAGACCGTCGGCACTCGGCCGTATCGCTTGCTGGAGCAAGCGAAATTCAGGGCCGCTTACGATTTCCTGCAGCTCAGGGCTGAAACCGGTGGCGCCGATCCGGAACTGTTCGACTGGTGGACCCGTTTTCAGGAGGCTGATGAAGAATTGCGCCAGAAAATGACGGCGCCCCCCAAGGGCGGATCAGGCAAGCCGCGCCGCAAATCCGGCCGTTATCGTGGCCGGACCAAACCTTCCAATCAGGAATGACACCATCGAATCCATGGTTCGAGGCCTATATCGGACTGGGCAGCAATCTCGGCGATCCGATCCATACCATCGCCAGCGCCCGACTAGCAATCGCCGGGCTAGCGGATGTCGAGGAAATCGCCTTCTCACCGCTTTACGGCAGTCGGCCGGTTGGCCCCCAGGATCAACCCGATTACGTCAATGCGGTGATGCGTATCAAGACTCGATTGTCGGCGCCGAATTTGCTCAAGCAACTGCAAGGGATCGAAAACGCGCATGGCCGAGTGCGGTCGGTGCGCTGGGGCGCCAGAACGCTGGATCTGGATATATTGCTTTACGATCAACAACTCATTAACCAGCCGGACCTGATCGTACCGCATCCTGAACTGCCGAATCGAGCCTTCGTGCTTCACCCCTTGGCGGATGTCGCGGACAGCGATTTGCCGATACCCGGCAAGGGCCGTCTGGCGGAGTTACTGACGGCTTGCCCAGCGGACGGATTAAAAAGGATAGCGCAATGACTTTATATGCGAATACGCCGAAAACCCTAACCATCAGCGATATAGCGGCGATGAAGCAGGCCGGCGAAAAAATCAGCTGTCTGACCGCATATGACGCCAGTTTCAGCGCATTACTCGATCAAGCCGGCATCGATGTGATTCTGGTTGGTGATTCGCTGGGCATGGTGATTCAAGGCCACCATACCACGTTGCCGGTAACGGTCGACGATATGGTTTATCACAGCCGTAGTGTTGCAGCCGCCAGGAAACGCGCATTCCTGATCACCGACCTACCGTTTGCCAGCTATGCGACACCGGAGCAGGCCTTAGCCAATGCCGCCCGCCTAATGCAGGGAGGCGCGGCACAGATGGTCAAGCTGGAAGGCGTGAAAATCGATGTGATAGGCTTTCTGGTTGAACAAGGCATACCGGTCTGCGGGCATCTGGGCTTGTTGCCACAATCGGTCAACCGCATCGGCGGTTACAAGGTTCAGGGCAGAGATGCGCTGCAGGCTCAGAACATGATAGAGGATGCGCTGAAAATCCAACAGGCCGGTGCCGGTTTGTTGATTCTGGAATGCGTTCCGGCCCCGCTGGCCGCCGAAATTACCGGCAGACTCGATATTCCGGTGATCGGCATTGGTGCCGGCATCAATTGCGATGGCCAAGTTCTGGTGCTGTACGACATGCTCGACATCAGCGTCGGCAACCGGCCGCGTTTTTCCAAAAACTTCATGGCGGGAGCCGTTGGCATCGCGGACGCGGTGCACCGTTATCACCAACAGGTAAAATCGGCGCAGTTTCCAGGCCCGGAACACAGTTACTGAGACCATGCAAACCGTCACAAACATCGAAGCCTTAAGAGCCAACATTCGGCAATGGCGACAGGAACGGCAAAGCGTTGCCTTTGTGCCGACCATGGGCAATCTGCATGCCGGCCATATCAAGCTGGTGACCACCGCCAAACAGCAGGCCGACAAGGTGGTAGTCAGCATCTTCGTCAACCCCACCCAGTTCGGGCCGAACGAAGACTTTGCCAGCTACCCTCGCACCGAGCAGCAGGACCAAGCAAAACTGATCGAATGTGACACCGACTTGCTATTCCTGCCGTCGGCAAAGGAAATGTATCCGCAACCCATACAAACCAGCATTTCGGTCGGCGGCCTGTCAACGCTACATTGCGGCGCCAGTCGCCCCGGCCATTTCGACGGCGTGGCATTGGTGGTCTGCAAACTGTTAAACATCCTGCAGCCCGACTTGTTGCTGCTGGGCGAGAAGGACTTTCAGCAATTGGCGGTAATCCGCCGCATGGTTGCGGATCTGAATATCCCCGTGGCGATTCAAGGCGTGGCGACGGTTAGGGAAACCGACGGTTTGGCGATGAGCTCCCGCAACGGTTATTTGTCGGCAGCGCAAAGACGCCTAGCCCCCCGGCTTTATCAATCGCTGTGCGCCGCGCGCGATACGATTCTGGCCGGAAAAGACGATTATCAAGCCGTGGAGGATCAGCAGAGGCAACTCCTGCAACAAGCCGGGTTTGCGGTGGATTATTTCAATGTCTGCCGAAGCGACGATCTGCTGCCGGCAAACCCAAATGATCATACTTTGGTGATTTTGCTCGCCGCCAGACTGGGCACAACCCGCCTGATCGACAACGTCTATTTTTGCAAGCAAACACCTGATCGAACTGGATTTTTACCTATAAAAGAAAATGCTTAAATTTGATAGCTACTCCAATTTAAGGCATAATCGCCGGCCCTAGTATTTATCGTTGTTTACCATGCACATAAACATGCTCAAAGCCAAGTTACACCGGGCGCGTGTAACGCATTCCGAACTGGATTACGAAGGATCCTGTGCGATTGACAGCAAGATTTTGGATTTTTCCGGAATCAGAGAATACGAGCAGATCCACATTTACAACATCAATAACGGCCAGCGTTTTACGACTTACGCGATTCGCGCCGAAGCAGACTCGGGTGTATTTTCCATCAATGGCGCCGCCGCGCGTCTGGCTTGCCCCGGAGACTTGATCATCGTCTGCGCCTTCGCCAGTCTCGATGAGCATGAGTTAAAAGACTATAAGCCAACTCTGGTTTATTTCGACGGCAATAACAACATTAGCCACTCCAGCCATTCCATTCCCGTCCAACCGGCCTGATTGAATCCAGACAACCACCAATCCGTTGGTGGTTGTCTTTCCTTGCTAATCAAGCTTCAGAGACATCGGTCATTTAGCTCGTCTTTTCGATCAGAGTGATGTTTTGTTCGATGTCAGCCAAGACTTTTTGGTAACCGATGTGCTTTGCGGTGTTAATCAACACAGGCGATTTGAACGAGCCCTTGATGCTCGGTTTGTTGCCTTGTTCTTCCTCCTTGGCCAGGAAAATCAAGATCAGCAAATCGTCGGGGCTTTTGACTTGCAGCAAACTCTCTTCCTCGTCGGTCAAGGTGAAGTTATAGTTGATATTGAAATACAAGGGAGGGGCAACTGAAAAGGTCAGGGCTTCATTGTCCGACGCCTGTAGCCAGTAAACGATTTCGTTGCCTTCCTCGCGAAACAACCTGAAGCGGGTCTGATCCTCAAACCCGGGAAGGCCACGAGGAAAGGAAATAATGTTATGGAGTTGGTGTTCTTCGGATAATATTTGTTTTATGTCCATAGTAGTCGTCCGGTTGTTGTAGGAGAATGAATGGTGCTGAACACACTAGCTAATGTATAGCACGGAAAGAGGTATTTGTCGAAATGCCGGACAATCGCGGCGCGACACCCTCTGAACACTTGCGATTGTATAGATTACTTGATTATGTTAACACTGATTGAATGAACTTGGTTACTAATCAACTTGCAAAATGCCAAACAGCGATTGTGCTCGACAGGCACATTTCGATTGACACTGAGCGCGGCATGGAGAGCAAAACCCGAATCGGCGTTAACCTTTCTTGATACATCGCTCAAACCCGGATTCGGCATCCGCCGCATGCATGGGCCTCAAGCCGGGCTGGGCGCCAACTTCGTTGGATGACTAAAAGCTGATACTTACCCCATCCAGCCCTCTCATCAAGCGGAAAAGTCGTCTCTTGAATAGGCTATTAGCGCTTCGAACTTCATTTTTGCGGATCCGTTTTCGATTACCCGCAAGGCTTCCTTTACGCCGTCCCGTAAGGTGTCGCATAAGTCCGCCGCATATATCGCTGCACCGGCGTTCAGCGCCACAATATCGCGCGCCGGCCCCGGCTGGTTATTCAAAACCCCATTAATAATTTCCAGGCTGGATCGCGCGCTATCCACAGCCAAACTTGCAAGGCTGCCGCGTTCAAGGCCAAATTGTTCGGGTGTCAGCCTAAAGGTACTGATTTCACCGTTTTTTAACTCGGCGACATCAGTCGGCGCGGCGATGCTGATTTCGTCCAGGCCATCCTCGGCATGCACCACCAGTACATGGCGGCTGCCGAGCTTTTTCAGCACTTCCGCCACCGGCAGCAACCACTGTTTGTCGAACACGCCGATCAACTGGTGAGGGGCATTGGCCGGATTGGATAGCGGGCCAATCAGATTGAATAGCGTCCTGACGCCCATTTCCTTACGCGGACCCACCGTGTGGCGCACCGCGCTATGGTGTTTGGCGGCGAACAAGAAACCGACGCCAATTTCAGCTACACATCGCGCCACCTGTTCGGCGGACATATCCAGATTGATACCGGCCGTCTCCAGTACGTCCGCGCTCCCGCAACTACTGGATACCGAGCGGTTGCCATGCTTGGCGACCTTGCCGCCAGCTGCGGCCACCACAAAGGCGGCAGTGGTGGAAATATTAAAGGTATTGGCGCCATCACCGCCGGTACCGCAGGTATCGATCACATGCTCACCTTGCACCGGCACATGCCGCACCAGGTCTCGCAACACGCCAACCGCTGCGGCAATTTCCTCGACGGTTTCGCCCTTGCAGCGCAGGGCAATCAAAAAACCGGCGATCTGGGCATCGGTCAACTCTCCGACCATCATTTCGCGCATCACATCGCGCATTTCGTCGGCGGCGAGATCTTGTTTATCGAGCAGTTTTTGCAGCGTGGCTTGGATTTGCATGTATCAATTCAATAGTCGGCGGGCGTGGGCTGGGCGGAGCACAAGCGATACCCAGCTTGCAATTTTGATGCTGGTTTTACGCGTCCACTTCATCCTACGCAGGATAAAATGTTTTTTGGGTCGACATGATAACAAACCACCGCCAATATCCGCGCATCTCATCTTTGACTTAGCCATGCCAGAACCCCAAAACCGGCGGCACGGCCAGTCGCCAGACAGGCGGTCAATAGATAACCGCCGGTCGGCGCTTCCCAATCCAACATTTCACCAGCAATAAACACGCCGGGCAATTTGCGCAACATCAAGTGACTGTCCAGTGCCTCAAATCTGACACCGCCGGCAGTGCTGATCGCCTCTTCCAGCGGACGCGTTGCCAACAGTTTGATGGGCAAGGCCTTTAATGCTGAGGCTAATTGCGACGGATTGTTCATTGTCTCGGTGGATAAGACCTCGCGCAGCAAAGCGGCCTTAGCGCCATCCAGACCCAAGCGCTTGCGCAGATGATTGCTGATACTCTGCTTGCTACGTGGCGCCGACAGGCGCTCGGTGGCGTTTTCCAGCGTGCGGTCCGGTATCAAGTCCAAGGCTATCACCGCCGAACCGTTTGCCGATATTTCATCGCGCAAGGGTGCCGACAAACTGTAAATCAGCCCGCCTTCAAGTCCGTATTCGGCAATCGTCAATTCTCCTTGTTGGCTGAATGCCTCGCCATGCCGGTTATTGAATACCATGCGAACCGGCTTGAGCGGCTGGCCGGCAAAGCGAGTACGAAAATAGCCGCTCCAAGCGACGTCGAAACCGCAATTGGCCGGTCGCAGCGGCGCCAAGTCTATGTCTCGCTGAGCCAACAGCGCGGTCCAGGCCCCCGTAGAACCCAGCTGCGGCCAACTACCGCCACCCAACGCCAGAACCACCGCATCGGCCGCGACGATGCGTTCGAGGCCATAGCTGTAAAAACGCAATTGATCGTCGGCCGTCCATCCCAGCCAGCGATGGCGCATGTGGAATTTGACGCCGGCGGCCCGTAAACGGTGTAACCAGGCTCGCAACATCGGAGCGGCCTTCATTTCGGCCGGGAACACCCGGCCCGACGTGCCGACGAAGGTGTTTATCCCCAAACTCAACACCCATTCCCGCAACTTATCCGGCGAGAATCCGGTCAGCGCATCCGTCAATTCGGCGCGGCGATCGCCATATCGCGACAAAAACTGTCCGAATGATTCGGCATGGGTAATATTCAAACCGCCCTTGCCCGCCATTAGAAACTTGCGGCCCACCGACGGCATGGCATCGTAAACATCCACTTTCAGGCCGGCCTGGCTTAATACCTCGGCGGCCATTAATCCTGCGGGGCCGGCGCCGATGATGGCGACGGAAGGATTATTAGAGAACACTTTGTTCAAAAGCGATTTTCATAGCTCGGATAGATCAACGCGAACGATATATTGCGGCTGCTCGATATTGTTAATGGCTGTTAGCAAGCGCTCGCTATTAACCGGATTTTTCAGCAAATAAGCCATTTCATCTTCGCCTAACAAATTTTCTTTGGCCTCTTCATGATTGACGACACGACCTTCTTCGATGGCATTGAGCCCGGTTTCAATTTTTTGTTTAACATAACGTTCGTACATGGCGCTATTCCCATCGGTCCGGCCGGAAACTTGTTCGATGATTTGTTTTTCGTTTCGTATAGGTTCAACCGGTTAACGATTTATCAATTACTCAGAAAATTAATCAAACGTTAATCATGGATGTATCCTCTGGCGGAGGATTATTTCGTAAATAATCCCTTGCTTCGCCAATGATTTGTTCGGCAGTTTCCGCTCTTGGCTGACATTTTTCAGCCCAATGGCGACCGGGGTGCAAAACATCCCAGCGAGGGCGAAGCCCGGCATGCCGGCCGCTGCCAGGATCATGATTGCCGAACCCATCGATAAGTTTGTTCCACAACGGATCAAACTTGGCAATTAATAGGGATTCACCGAGCGGAATCCAGATATCGTCAACGATTAAATAACGGCAATGAAAGTTGGCAAGATTGAGGTTCGAAGCATCCTCGATACTTTTAATATGTTGCGTAAGTCGGTTATATAAAACCCTGCCAGGATTTGCGTTGAGATCGCCACCCTTGCGCGCGCCCTTGGGAACAGCCTTCCCGACATAAATCGGCGCATTAAATTTCCCATCGGTATTACGCATGGTAACGGCTTCGTAGGCCGGAAAATTCCCGGAATAGTAAATTGCATAGATTCCGGCGCCTTCAAAAGTGTTCAGGTCGGTCATGCATATCACGGCTTGCCGAAGCATTGCCTGGCCGACACTTTCCCCCAAATGACGTTTGTCGAGAGGATTGAATGGAATGATATTTCTGATCGTCATGCGCTATGCCTTTGCCTTGAACGAACAAGCGTACGCATTTGAGCTTCCGCCAAACGCTCGGCAACGGAAGCAGCCACTCGTCGTCCCAAGGTCACGGGCACCGCATTGCCCAATTGACGCATGGTTTCGCTCCAAGAACCATGAAAAACATATCCATCCGGAAACGTTTGTAGCCTCGCCGATTCACGCGCGCTGAAATAGCGGACATCTCCATCCTCGAACACCATCATATTTTCCCCGCCGGGTACGCCATGATCTCCAGCCTTCAAAGTCTTTGCTGGCAAATCGAGAGGGCTGCCGGTGTGCCCCGGATACGCTCTTGCCCCACTCTGGAAATTGTGGTTTAAAAAATTCCGCGCATCGGCAAGACGTGGGTCGGGAATATCGATCAAGGCATCGCGGACGGTTCGCCAAGGTTTTTCCTCGGGTGGCAGAAGCGGAGAGAGCTTGCGAACGCTTGGTTCCAGCCGAGAGCAGAGTGGTGGTCTGTTATTGTTCCGGATTTTATGACGCTCCCAGTATTCTCCGGTAATCCACTGCGAGTACAAAAGGGAATCGAGACCATGCGTGGGGCGAGGGAAAGACCAACGGACGTCAAGATCGGAGCGGAATCCCACTATAAACACACGCTCGCGTTTTTGAGGAACGCCATAATCCGCCGCGTTAACCAAGGTAGGCACCACGTTATAAGTCAGTCCGGACAAGTGCAGGGCGCCAGATGATTTCTCGGATTGCAAGCGTTTGAGATGCTCCAGCCATGTTTCACCATCCTTGCGAGAAACTTCTGGAAATTCCAATTGGAGAAGAATGTACTGGTAGTAATTGGCAAAGCTGGACCGGGTCAATCCCTTTACATTCTCGATTATGAAAGATTTGGGACGCAGTTTTCGAACCACTTCGACCGTAGTGGGAAACATGTCGCGGCTATCTCCAAACGCTCGGTGCTTACCCCCCATCGAAAAGGGTTGGCATGGCGGGCCGCCAGCCAATAAATCGATATTCTCGGGAATGGAAGACCAATCGAATAATCGAACATCGCCTTCCCATAAAGGCCAATCTTGGATAACCGGAAACCCACGTTTTTGGTTTTCCCGGATTGTGTCACAAGCCCATTTATCCCATTCGACAACGGCCAAGGATTCAAATCCAGCGAGGGATATACCCATCGCCAGCCCACCGGCACCGGCAAAAAGTTCAACTGATTTCATTACTATTTACCCGTTCCGCGCCCAAAAATGTCTTAACCATTAAAGACACGTGTTCGATATCGTCCATTTCGCATTCCCAAATAACCAAGACCCGCCACCCGAGTTCTCGTAATTGTTTTTGGTGCGCTATGTCGCGCTGTCTGTTCGCTTCCAACTTTTCAACCCAAAAATCAAGTTTTGACTTCGGCAATCTGGCTAATTTGCAGCCAGGATGCCTATGCCAAAAACAGCCATGCATGAATATTACCGAGCGTCTGCCTGGAAAAACCAAATCTGGTTTTCCAGGCAGTTTGCCAACATGCAATCGATAGCGGTAACCCAAGCCATGAACCAGTCGTCGCAATTTCATTTCCGGGATCGAATTCTTGTTTCGAACCCTGGACATTCGCTCGCTTCGTTCTTCTGGAGAAAGCGTGTCGCTCAAGCTTCGCCTCGGTAAAAACTGCCCAGAAAATTAGTTTTATCGCGCCAAAAAATTCCTCAACATTTCATGCCCATGCTCGGTCAGGATAGACTCGGGGTGGAATTGTACGCCTTCGATATCCAGAGTCTTGTGGCGGACACCCATGATTTCGTCGATATTGCCGCTGGCATCCTGAGTCCAGGCGGTCACTTCCAGGCAATCGGGCAAGCTGGCTTGTTCGATTACCAGCGAATGATAACGGGTGGCGGTGAAAGGGTTGCTCAGGCCTTTGAATACACCGACATCCTTGTGATAAACGGGCGAGACTTTGCCATGCATGATTTGCTTGGCGTGGATGATGTTGCCGCCAAAGGCATAACCTATGCTCTGATGGCCAAGACATACGCCGAGGATAGGGAATTTACCGGCGTAGGTACGGATGGTCTCGACCGAGATACCGGCTTCCTTGGGCGTGCAAGGGCCTGGAGAAATCACGATCTTGTCGGGGCGAAAGGATTCGATGTCCGCCACCGTGACTTCGTCGTTGCGCACCACCACCACATCGGCGCCGAGTTCGCCCAAATACTGCACCAGGTTGTAGGTGAACGAATCGTAGTTATCGACCATCACCACTTTGACGGCGCTCATGCTTTTCCTCCGAGGCCGGCTTCGGCCATACTGACGGCGCGGAACACCGCCCGGCCCTTGTTCATTGTTTCTTCCCATTCGCTGCGCGGCACCGAGTCATAGACGATGCCGGCGCCGGCCTGGATGTGCAAGGTTTGATCCTTGATCACGGCGGTGCGGATCGCGATCGCGGTATCCAGATTGCCCGACCAGGAGATATAGCCAACCGCGCCGGAATAAATGCCGCGCTTGACCGGCTCCAACTCGTTGATGATTTCCATAGCCCGAATCTTGGGCGCACCGCTGACGGTGCCGGCCGGGAAGGTCGCCGCAAGCACGTCGAAGGCATTCTTGCCTTCCTGCAATTCGCCGGTGACGTTGGAGACGATGTGCATCACGTGCGAATAGCGCTCAATGATCATCTTGTCGGTGAGCTTGACGCTACCGATCTTGGCGACGCGTCCGGTGTCGTTGCGGCCAAGGTCGATCAGCATCAGGTGTTCGGCGATTTCCTTCGGGTCGGCGAGGAGTTCTTTTTCCAGCTCCAAATCCTGTTCGTGAGTCTCGCCGCGCCGCCTTGTGCCGGCAATCGGACGGACAGTGACTTCGTTGTCTTCCAGCCGCACCAGTATCTCCGGCGACGAGCCGACGATGTGGAAGTCTTCCAGATTCAGGTAATACATGTAGGGCGACGGATTCAGGCAACGCAAGGCGCGGTATAAATCCAAGGGCGAGGCGCTGAACGGTATCGACATACGCTGAGACAATACCACCTGCATCACATCGCCGTCAGTAATGTAGTGTTTGGCCTTGCGCACCGCATCCTCGTAACCTTGCTGGGTAAAACCGGACACGAAATCGGTTTCGTGGACTTGTTTGACGCCCGAATGCGGTTGCGGATGGGCCTTGAGCTGGTGCAGCTTGTCGACCAGCTTCGCCAAACGGGCTTGCGCTTGCTCGTAAGCGTCGGGCTGGGCCGGATCGGCATGGGTCAACAGCAGCATCTTGCCGGACAGGTTGTCGAACACCAGCAAGTCCTGTGACACCATCAACAATATGTCCGGCGTGCCGATTGGATCGGGTTTGCCGGCCGATTGCAGGCGCGGCTCTATATAGCCTATGGTTTCGTAGCCGAAATAGCCGACCAGTCCGCCGTTGAATCGCGGCAGCCCTTCTATATCCGGCACCCGGTATTGCTGGCGGAATTCTTCTATCCACTCCAACGGCAGCGCATGTTCGAAAGTCTGCGTATCCGCGCTGTCTTTCTCGACCGTAATGGTATGGTCACTGATCTTGACGCGGGTCTTGCACGGCAAACCGATGATCGAATAACGCCCCCACTGCTCGCCGCCATGTACCGATTCAAACAAATAGGAATAAGCGCCGTCGGCCAGCTTCAGATAGGCGCTGAGCGGCGTGTCCAGGTCGGCCAGCACTTCGCGGCAGACGGGGATACGGTTGTAGCCCTGTTGGGCGTATTGATTGAATTGCGCGGGTGTCATTCTGATTCTCTGGGCGTTGTCTGGATTCAACCGGTTAAGCGATCCGCGATTGTAACCCACAAAGCGGCCGGGCAGCGACATCGGAAGAAAACGGTTCGATGTAGAAATGTATGGGCGCGTAGGGTGCATAAGCGGTAGCGTCGTGCGGTGCGACTGGCATGGTAGTCAGCAAGCTGGTGGAAGTCCAGCCATTGCCCTGTGAGAAGGGAAGATGTAGGCGAAGGCAAGGGTGTCCAAAGAAACTCTGAATTGCTACCCAAGGGG